>JAYTXU010000085.1:0-9675 GCA_043742785.1 Candidatus Omnitrophota bacterium | reverse complement strand
TAAATTGTGGCATCTGCTTGTGACCCCAAGACTTAAGGTTTATACCAAGGATGTTTTTGCCAGCCTATCGGCGAGGCAGGGGGGCCTGAATTTAAAGTTGACAAAAAAAAAGGATAATGTTAATATTTTGCTTCCCTTTTTAAGAGGGGGTAATTTATATTCTATAGGTTCTAGTTTATTCAATGATTTGGAACCTGCTATTTTGTCTTTGAGGCCTCATTTGGAGCGTTTAAAAGAAGGTCTTATAGACGCTGGATCTGTCGGAGCGTGTTTTTCTGGTAGTGGACCTTCGGTTTTTGCTTTGGCTGAATCACAAAAACATGCCTTGAACCTCCGGGCAAGATTTGATAAGAGGTATTCCCAAGTTTTTGTGGTTTCAACTTATTTAAAGTAATTGCCCGGTGGTGTAAAGGTAGCACCCGAGAATTTGGATCTCGTTGTCAAGGTTCGAATCCTTGCTGGGCAACTGATATTATATGAGCAATTTTCGTTCGATCATTTTAGCTGCAGGAAAAGGCATACGCATGAAGTCTGATGTGCCTAAGGTTTTGCATCAGGTCTGCGGCAGGCCCATGATTGAATATGTGTTAGATATTACACGATCTTTACGTTCTTTGAAAACCTATTGTGTTGTAGGCCATGGAGCTAAACAAGTTGAACAAACTTTAGGTAATGCGGCTGAGTTTGTTTTACAGCCGCAATTGCTAGGCACAGCCGATGCTGTTCGTCGGGTAGAATTTCAATTGAAGAGCTTTTTTGGTACGGTGCTTATACTTTGCGGTGATACACCACTATTGTCTAAAGAGATAGTTAGACAATTGTTAGCGAAGCATAGCAGAAGTAAAGCGGTGGCGACTGTTTTAACCGCTCTTATTGATAATCCCCATGGGTATGGCCGCATTATTAGAGGTCGAGCAAATTCTTTTTTAGCGATTCGTGAACAAAAAGATACGAGTGTTGAAGAAGCTTTGATTAATGAAATTAATGTCGGCGTTTATTGTTTTGAAAGTAAAAAGCTCTTTGAATCTCTTAAGAAGGTTCGTCTTAATCCCAAAAAGAAAGAATTCTACTTAACAGATGTGATTGAACTTCTCTTACAACAAGGCGATAAGGTTGACACATTAATAACCAAGAATGCTCACGTAGCTTTTGGGGTTAATAATCGTCAGGATTTAGCCCAAGCAGAAGCGATTATTCGTAAACGTATTTTAGATGGTCATATGATTAATGGAGTGACTATTATCGATCCATCAACAACCTATATAGAAGCAGATGTAAAGATCGGTTACGATACAATTATTTATCCAGGCACTGTTATAGATAATAATGTTCGTGTAGGTTCTCATTGTAAGATTGGTCCTTTTGCGCATCTTCGTCCTGGTTGTCGTATTGCTGATAGAGTTGAGATTGGGAATTTTGCTGAAGTTTCGAGAACTACTCTTGGGTTGGGTGTTATGGTGAAGCATTTTTCGTTCTTAGGCGATGCGAATGTCGGATCGCAAGTGAATATTGGGGCGGGAGTTGTGACAGCTAATTATGATGGTGTCGCTAAGAATAAAGTTAAGATTGAAAAAGGTGCGTTTATTGGTTCAGATTCAATTTTAATTGCTCCGGTAACAATAGGTTCTAAAGCATTTGTAGGGGCAGGGGCAGTTGTAACAAAGAATACAAAGGTGCCTTCCAACGCTGTTGCGCGTGGAGTGCCAGCAAAGATTTTTAAAAAATAATAAAGGATTTTTATGTCAGCTATGTTAGCGGTTTTAGGTGGTAATGCCAATCCAGAATTGACGTCAGAAATTTGTCAATTTCTTAAAATTAAACAGACAGAAGTTTTAGTGGGTCGTTTTTCTGAGGGAGAAATTCGCGTTCATATTAGAGAAAATATTCGCGGCAAAGATGTCTTTATTGTTCAGCCGACGTGTACCCCAGTTAATGAGAACCTGATGGAACTTTTGATTATAATTGATGCGGTTCGTCGTGCATCTGCGGATCGTATTACAGCTGTATTGCCGTATTATGGTTATGCGCGTCAGGATAGAAAAGATCAGCCACGTGTTCCTATTACAGCTAAATTGGTCGCAAATTTAATTGTGGCTGCGGGGGCTAATCGCGTTTTAACGATGGATTTGCATGCAAATCAGATTCAAGGGTTCTTTGATATTCCAGTGGATCACCTTTATGCGATCAATGTTCTTTGTGAATATTTCAAAGAGAAGCAGCTTAAAGATTTAGTTATTGTTTCTCCGGATGTCGGTGGTATTAAAATGGCTCGTGCCTATGCTAAGCGTTTGAATGCTGGCTTAGCTATTGTTGATAAGCGTCGTTTTTCACCAGAGAAAACTGAAGTGATGAATATCTTAGGTGAGGTTAAAGGAAAAAATATCGTCTTAGTAGATGATATTATCGCAACCGCAGGTTCTTTGATTGAAGCGGTTGATGCTTTGAAGAATTCAGGAGCTAAAGGGATTTATGCGGCGGCGACCCATGGAGTGTTTTCTGGACCTGCAATGGAACGTATGGCTAATTGTGAAGCGTTGCAGGAAGTAGTGACGACTAACAGTATTCCTTTAAAAAATTCTCAAAGTTGCTCAAAAATTAAACCGTTGTCTGTAGCTCCGCTATTAGCTGAGGCGATCGCGCGTACGCATAATGCGGAAAGTATCAGTTGTTTGTTTGATGAGATAAGAAACTAATTATTCATCCTGCGAGGCTAAAAGCAAAAGTGCTTTTGGGAGCTTAGGGTGAAATTAAAGGTCAGGAGAGGTAAGAAAAATGGAGCAAATTAATTTAGATGTTCAACTTAGAAAAGGCGTAGGTTCCTCTCGTGCTCAACAAGTTCGTCGGGTTAATCTTATCCCAGCTGTTGTTTATGGAGGAAACGCTAAATCAATAACTATTCAAGCTGACCGTAAGATCTACGACCGTATTCATCGGCAACACGCGGGGGAAAGCTTAATTTATCATTTAAATGTTTTAGATGAGGGCAAAAAGATAGCAGATTTCCCAGCGATTATTAAAGATGTTCAGTTTCATCCGGTTACTGATGAGGTTATTCATTTAGATTTTAATCGTATTTCTCTTGATAGAGAAATTGAAATTAATATTAAAATTGTTATCAAGGGTGAGGCTATCGGTGTTAAACGCGATGGAGGTACTTTGGATCACGCTATGTGGGAACTGGATATTATTTGTTTGCCAACTAATATTCCGCATCACATTGAGATAGATATTACTCATTTAGGTATTCATGATAGTGTTCACGTTAAAGATTTAATTTTGCCTGCTGGAGTTCGCACCAAGCATGATCCTGATTCTGTTGTTGCTACCGTTGCTGGTTCTATGCGTGAAGAAACAGCAACAATCACTGAAGGGGATGCAGCTGCTATTACTGAACCTGAAGTTTTGAAGGAAAAGAAGAAGGAAGAAGGAGATGTTGCTAAGAAGGGTGATGCACCTGCAGCTAAAAAGGAAGATAAGAAATAGTGAAGCTAATTGTTGGGTTGGGCAATCCAGGGAGCCGGTACGAATATACGCGTCACAATTTAGGCTTTTTGGTTCTTGCGAGTTTTGCCCAACAATGTTCTTTAAAATATAAAAAAAGTACCATCGTTGATGGGGTAGAAACAAAGTTAGTTTTAGAGGGACAACATTGTTCTTTAATGATGCCGTCAACCTATATGAATCATTCAGGGATAGCCGTTAAACAATGGGTCGATAAAAAAAGTTTACTCCCTAGCGATATTTTGATTGTTTGTGATGATTTGGCTTTGAATTTTAGTCAAATGCGTTTAAGACCTTCAGGAACGGCCGGCGGACATAATGGTATTAAATCAGTTATTGAGCATTTGGGCACTAAGGAGTTTTCTCGATTACGTTTAGGGATTGATCAGTCGCATTCGTCAGTTGATGTGGTGGATTATGTGTTATCGAATTTCACCTCCGGTGAAAAGAAACTTTTACCGGATATTATTAATAAAGCTGTTTCCTGCGTCACTAGCTGGGTGACCAAAGGTACAGAAGTAACCATGAACCAGTTTAATAAGTAAAGGAAGGGCGAATGAATAAGTACGAATTTGTGTATATCATTGATGCTCATGCATCGCAGGCAACTAAGGATGAGATTGCTAAACAAATTGCAGATGCAGCAGCAAAATCTGAAGTAAAGATGCTCAATAGTCAGATTTGGTTGGAAAAACATAGAATGAGTTTTCCTATTAAGAAGATTTTGGAAGGCACCTATTTTATGTTGAACTTGGAAGCTAAGTCTGCAGCCATCAATAAAATGCAAGTTCTTTTGAGAATTAATGATCAAATTTTGCGTTTTTTGACGATTCGCCAGCAAGCTTAATCAAGGAGGCATTTGTTATGGCTAGTTTGAACAAGGTTTTATTAATTGGGAATTTAACTAAGGATCCGGAACTTCGTTATACTCCTAATGGAACTGCTGTTACTAATTTGCGTATTGCAGTTAACCGCAAATTTAAAGATCGCAGTGGAGAATTAAAAGAAGATACATGTTTTATAACGGTGACCGCTTGGGATAAGCAAGCAGAAATTTGTAATCAATATTTGCAAAAAGGTCGCGCTGTGTTTGTAGAAGGTATTTTACAAAGTCGTTCTTGGGAAACAGGAGATGGTCAAAAACGCTCAACCATTGATGTGCGTGCAGAGCGTATTCAGTTTTTAGGTGGCCCTCGCGGAGAAGGTCAAGCAGTTCCTTCTGGTGATCAGGCGGCTAAAGATATTAATGAACCGGACGTAATTAGTCCTGAAGATATTGCTTGGGAGGAGTAAAATAATGAAAAAAATAAAAGGTAGTTCTTCAAAATCATCAGGTGGCAGATCATCAGGTGGTAGATCATCAAGTGGTAGATCATCAGGCGGCAGATCATCATCAAGAGATGAAAAGAAACCATTTAGGAAAGATGGCGAGGGTGGTTTTGGCGCTAGTAGCGGCGGACGTCGCACAGGTTTGCGTCAGGCTCGTTTTTCTATTCCTAAGGATACAGACATTAACTATAAAAATATTGCGTTTTTGCAGAAATGTCTAACAGAACGCGGCAAGGTGTTTTCCCGTCGCATGACAAGTGCCAATGCTAAAGAGCAACGTCAATTGGCAGAAGCGGTTAAAATTGCTCGTTTTTTAGGACTTTTACCGGTTGGATCATCAAAAAGGAAGTAATCTATGGAAATTATTTTAACTGAAAATGTAGAAAATTTAGGTCAGGTTGGAGATGTTAAGAAAGTAAAAAACGGTTATGCTCGTAATTATTTAATTCCTCGGTCATTAGCTGTAGTGGCTTCTGTAGGTAATACCAAACGTATCGAGAAAGAAAAGGCTAAGAAGTTTGCTCTTTACGAAGAGAATAGAAAAAAAGCTCAAGGTAAAGCGGATGAATTAGCTAAGATTTCTATAACAGTAGCTGTAGAGGTTAATGATCAAGAAAAACTTTATGGGGCTATTACTGAATCCGAGATTTTAAAAGCTTTAGAAGCAGAGGGTCAGAAAATAGAGAAAAAGTCCTTAATGATTGAAAAATCAATCGAAGAATTAGGAATTTTTGAGGTTGGTGTAAAACTTCATCCTGAGGTTATTGCCAAAATCCGTTTATGGGTAACGAAGAAATAAGAATACCTCCTCAGAACATTGATGCTGAAAAAGCGGTTCTAGGAGCTATGATGTTGTCAGAAGAAGCTATCGGTGTGGCCATTGAGCACATCGATAGCTTCTATTTTTATGAAACTGCTCATCAAAAGATTTTTGATGCTGTTAAAGATCTTTATGCTAATCGTAAAAATGTTGATTTGATTACTCTTTCTGATTATTTAAAAAATAAGGCTCTTTTAGAATCAATCGGTGGGATAACATATGTGACTCAGCTGGCTGATTTTGTACCTACGGCAGCTAATGTTCAATATTATGTGGACATAGTTAAAGAAAAGGGAATTCAGCGTAGGCTTATTAAGAATTCGACGGAGATTATTAGTAAGAGTTACGGTAGTAATGTGAATGTAGATGAGTTGGTTGATCAAGCAGAACGTTTGATTTTTGAGATAGCCACCGCTAAACAAAAACAGCAAGCTGTCGCTATTAAAGATATTATCCGAACGACTATTGAGAATATAGATCAGTTGTATCAACGTAAAGAATCAATTACGGGGGTTCCTACAGGTTTTATTGATTTTGATAGCAAAACATCTGGTTTGCAGAAATCTGATTTGATTGTTATAGCAGGACGTCCCTCCATGGGGAAAAGTGCTTTTGCTGTCAGTATTGCTGAGTATGCATGTGTGGAAAAAAACATTCCAGTGGCTATTTTTTCTTTGGAAATGTCTAAAGAGCAATTGGTTCAGCGTATGTTGTGTTCTCAGGCAAGGGTTGATGCACACAAGGTTCGTACAGGTTTCCTTTCTCCTGCGGAGTGGCCGATGTTAACCAAAGCTGCGGGCAAACTTTCGAATATACCTATGTATATTGATGATACACCTGCGATTTCAATTCTGGAGTTGCGTGCTAAAGCACGAAGACTTAAGGCTTCTCATAATATTGGTTTAATTATTGTAGATTATTTGCAATTGATGCAGGCGTCAATTCAATCGGAAAGTCGTCAGCAGGAAATCTCAGAAATTTCACGTTCCTTAAAAGCATTAGCTCGTGAGATCAATGTTCCTTTAATTGCTATTAGTCAGCTTTCACGGGCGGTAGAAAGTCGTCAGGATCACAGGCCGCAATTGTCTGATTTGCGAGAATCTGGCGCTATTGAACAAGACGCGGATGTTGTTGTTCTTTTAATGCGTGAGGAATATTATAATCCAACAGAAGAAAATAGAGGAATTGCTGAAGCTATCATTGCTAAGCAACGTAATGGCCCCACTGGTTCTGTAAAAATGAAGTTTTTCAAAGAATTTGTGACATTTGCTAACCTAGAGACTGTCTATCAAGAATAAAGGAAAATATTCGTTATGTTCATTGACATGCTAAATAATAGACTTTATAATCACCCCATGCTAAAAAAATCCTTGTTTCTTCCTGTTATAGTTTTGTGTTTTGTAATTCTTTTAGGTGCTAAAACTATTTTAGCGCAAGAGGTTACAACAAATTCTGAGGCTCTTCCAGTTTTAAAGATTGAAGATTCTCCAACGGCCAATTCAGCTCCTGCCGCGGTTTCTGCGGTCGAAGTTAAAATTGTTAAATCAATTGATTTACAAGGTAATAAATCCATTGGTGTAGGACAAATTCTGGCAAAAATAAAGACTCGTGTTGGCCAAGAGTATCAAGAAATTGTTGTTTCGGATGATATTAAACGTCTCTATAATACGGGTCATTTTTCTGATGTTTTGATTGATCATGAGGATGTGGAGGGTGGTTATAAAGTAATTGTTAAGCTCAAAGAAAAACCCATTGTTGATGAAATCACTTTTTCTAAGATTCGTTACTATAATAAGCACTTTCTAGAAACTAAAATGAGTACTAAAAAAAATAAATTTTTAGATAATAAAACCCTAAAGGATGACGTTAATACGATAGAAGATCTTTATAAGAAAAAGGGTTTAACTCAAGCTAAGGTAGATGTGGAGACTTTTATTGATGAAACAACTAATAAGGCTAGCTTGCATTTTATTATTCGTGAAGGTTATCGTACAAAGATTAAACATATTTATGTATTTGGAAATACTGCTTATTCGGATAGAAAGATTATTAAGACAATTAAATCCCGCTGGGCGTGGGTTTTTAATAAGGGGTATTTGAAGGAAGATGTTTTAGAAGAAGATATGCCACGCATTCAATCGTTCTATGAACAAAATGGTTATATCGACGCCAAAGCAACTTATAAGGTTGAGACTTTGTATAAAGGGTTTGTAAAGATTAACATCACGATAGAAGAAGGTAAAAGGTATTTTGTAGGGGATGTGTCGATGATGGGAAATTCTATTTTCTCAGAGTATGATGTCAAAAGTAATATAAAAAGCATAAAGACTGGCAATGTTTTTACTCATGAAAAATTGGAGGAAGATCTAGGTAGTATTCGTAATGCCTATTTTGATCGTGGATATATTTCTGCTATCGTTGAAGAAGCAACATCTTTTAATACGGAAACGGGCAAAGTGGATATAAAACTTTCTATTAAAGAAGGTAATTTAGCGTATGTAAATAAGATCAAAGTTCAAGGGAATGCTCATACACGTGACATTGTTATTCGTCGTGAATTACGCATGTATCCTGGAGATCAGTTTGAAGGACAAAAGCTGCGTAAATCTAAGGAACGTCTGCGTAATTTAGGATATTTTGAAGATGTTGGTTACGACATTGAAGATACGGATGTGGCTGATCAGAAAGATTTAGTTGTTCAGGTGAAAGAGGCAAAAACAGGAACATTCTCTTTTGGGGGAGGATACAGTACCGTTGATAAATTAGTTGGGTTTGTGGAAGTTGAACAGAAGAATTTTGATTTTTCTAATTGGCCATCTTTTACAGGTGGTGGTCAAGATTTGAAATTAAGAGGTCAGCTTGGTTCTACTCAACAACAAGCCATTTTAAGTTTTACAGAGCCATGGCTGTTTGATTATCCAATTTCTGCTGGGTTTGATGGATTTTTGACTAATACCAAGAAAGATAGTAGTAATGGTTATGCTTACGATGAAAAACGTATGGGTGGGGATGTTCGCTTAGGTAAGAGTTTCAATGATAATTTATCCTTAAGCTCCTACTATAAATTAGAGCAAATAAAAATTGGGAATATGGATTCAAATGTAGCACCAGACTTAGCTGCTGAAGAAGGAAGAAATGTGGTCAGCTCGACGGGTATTGCTCTTACCCACGATTATCGGGATAATCCCCTTAATCCTACTAAAGGTTGGTTGTGGACTAATAGTGCGGATTTAGCAGGAGGTGTTTTCGGTGGGGATAAAGATTTTTATCGTCTTCAAACGAGCGGTAGTTATTATATTCCTTTTATTTTTAGCGAAAAGACGACTGTTTTTAAGATTGGTGGGAAAACAGGTATGATTAAGGCTTACAGTGGTTCGAACAGTGTTCCTATATTTGAACGTTATTTTGCGGGTGGAGAACAATCTATTCGTGGTTATGATGAACGCAAGGTTGGTCCTATAGATGTTCTTAGTCAAAATGCTATTGGTGGGGAGTCAACGATATTAGGTAGTGTTGAATATACGGTTCCAATTATTGATATTATAAAAGCAGCTGTTTTCTTTGATACAGGTAATGTTTGGGCTAAAGCTCATGATTATGGTAAGGGTGGATTAAAATCTGGTGTTGGTCCTGGCCTTAGAGTTAAAACTCCTATTGGTCCCATTAATTTAGATTATGGTTTTCCATTAAATAAACAATCGGATGGTAGTTCAAAGAGCGGAAAGTTCTATTTCAGTGTTAGTCGTGGTTTTTAATTTATTAACAATCCAGGAGGTTTAGTATGAAAGTTGTAAAATTATTGTCAGTGCTTTTCTTAGGACTATTCTTAACATCCACCGCTCATGCTAAAGATTTAAAAATTGCATATGTTGAATTAGGCGGTGTTTTTAATAATTATCAAAAAACAAAAGAATTTGATGCTCAACTGCAAAAGGAAAGTCAAGAAGCTCAAAAGCAAATTGATGATATGATTTCTAAGATTCGAGATGCTCAAGGTAAATTAGCTTTACTTAAAGAAGATGAAA
>JAYTXU010000084.1:0-9768 GCA_043742785.1 Candidatus Omnitrophota bacterium | reverse complement strand
CTATATTGCTAAATTGCCTTTTTTCAATTCTTTGACCCTTAATCATTTTATCATTGCCCGTCCTATATTTGAAACAACAAAACAATATTCAGTGACTATCTTGGTTCCTTGCCGTAACGAGAAGGGGAATATTGAAGCTGCTATTACCCGCACACCGTTATTTGGTTCACATCAGGAATTTATTTTTGTGGAAGGGCATTCTCAAGACGGGACCTATGAAGAAGTTGAGCGAGTGATCAAATCTTATCCGGATAAAGATATCAAATTATTCAGACAAATCGGTAAGGGTAAAGGGGATGCTGTACGTTTGGGTTTTGATAAGGCGCAAGGAGAGGTTTTGATGATTCTCGATGCGGATTTAACAGTTCCTCCTGAAGATATGCCTAAATTTTATGAGGCTATCCGCAGCGGTAAGGGAGAATTTATCAACGGCTGCCGCTTAATTTATCCGATGGAAGATGAAGCGATGCGGTTTCTAAATTTGTTAGCCAATAAGTTCTTTGGAATGTTTTTTAGCTGGCTATTAGGACAGCGTTTCAAGGATACCTTGTGCGGAACTAAGGTTATTCTTAAGCATCATTATCAGGAATTGGTGGCTAATCGTCATTATTTTGGAGATTTTGATCCCTTTGGAGATTTTGATTTAATTTTTGGCGCGGTGAAATTGAATCTTAAAGTTATAGAGCTTCCGATTCGGTATAAAAGCCGTCAATACGGGACTACACAAATTCAACGTTTCCGTCACGGGCTTCTTTTGCTTAGGATGTGTGCTTTTGCTATGAAAAAGATCAAATTCATTTGATGAAACAAAAAGCTGCCTTTCTTGCCATTTTGGTTTTTATTGCCTGTCTTGCTATTGGCTTTTGGATAGCTCAGCATAAATACGTGTGGAATGATGAATGTTATTCAGCTGTTTCAAGTGTTGATGGCACATCTTACACTCATCAAATATTAGGAAAAATCCCTGAAGGCAACAATACTCCTCTTTTTTACATTTTACAAAAATCATTTTGCCAGTTAACCGGCTATCAAATTCCCTCTACTTGGAAAGAAGGGCATTGGAATGTAAATAAGAATGCGCAAATAATACTGCGAATTGTTCCAGTGACCTGCATGTCCTTATCTATAGCTTTGATTTTCTTCTATTTTGCTAATTCTTATTCACTATTGTTGGCCATTTTTTCTTTTGTCGTTTATTTGTCCTCCTATATGCTATGGATTTACTGGGCGGAAGCAAGGCCGTACCCGGCTATTGTTTTGGTAACCACCATTCAATCCGTTCTTCTTTTAAGATTACTCAACAAAACTGCATCTGATGGTAAGGTATGGAAATCACTAGCTGTTGTACACGTGCTGATGGCTTTGACATTTATCTTTAGTCTAGGACAAATTGCAGCAGCATCTTTAGTTGTGTGGTTGAATAAAGAAAGAGATTGGAAGAAATATCTATTTTTGACAATCTTGCCGATAGGGATTGCTTTGTTTTACTACAGCCAAGCGCCCAAATATCCTTTTTATATGGAGTTCAGCCCAGAGCAGTTAATTCGTGACAATATGTCTCGGGAGAGGTTTTATATCTTTTTTATTTTTTCGTTCTTATTATTGGCTTATTGGATTGTTTCTCAATTATCCTGGAAGAGATTCTCAATAGGAAGGGAGATAATAACACCCTTTTCGTATTTCTTGTTTACTGCTTTAGCTTTGGCAGCAACACTAGCGGTTATTTTCTTATTTACGAGGAATCAATGTTTGCCAGGTCAGGGGTTTCCTGTTACAAGCCGTTATTTTATTTATTTGATGCCAATTGGTGTGATAGCGGCAACAATGATGACAGATGCAATCATTCGATCTTTATCTATGTATCGATGGTTACAGTGGGCTATTTTGGTTTTGATTGTTTCTTGGGTAATACAGAGATTTCTTAAAGTTGTTCCTAGCGCTATTCATTCAATTCTTGGGAGTTAGATTATGGCAAAACAATGGCTAGTTAAAGGGTTAACGGTTGTTGTTTTTATTTTATTAGTTTTTGTGTGGTTAAGAGCAGCCCACCAAAAGCCTCTATGGACCGATGAACTTTATTCCCAGACCTCCAGCATTCATAATCTTTCTTATGTCGATATGCTTCGTGGAAAAATTAGTGAAGGCAATATTACTCCTTTGTTTTATATCATTCAGAAGGCTTGGCAGAATGCTTGGCATTATCAGACGCCGATTTATTGGCTGCAAGGGCAATGGGGGTATCAGCATCCTCCTTCGAACACCTTTTTAAGAGTTCCGCCAGTTGTATGCATGGCTGCTGGAGTGGCTTTAATCTTTTATTATTTTGCTTCCCGTTGGGGACTATGGCTTGGGTTGTATTCTCTTTTAGTATCCTTCTCTTCGTTTATGGTTTGGTTTTATGCTTTTGAAGCTAGACCCTATGCTTTGTGGTTCTTTCTGACAAGTATCCAGATGGTGAGCTTATTATCCCTGATGGGGGTTAAAGATAAAAGCCAAGATCAATATGTTAAAAGTTTAGGGGTGGTTAATTGGCTTTTGGCTTTTACAAGTATCTTTAGCGTGATTCAGAATTTGGGCGTTTGTCTGGTTTTGTGGTTATGGGGACGCCGTCGCTGGAGACTGCACACAGCTTTGTTCATTGCACCTGCCGTTATATCGTTGGGCTATTACATTCTTACACCTAAATATGAGTTTTTCTTACAGGAAAGCTTTATGGGGCTTTTGGGAGCCAGCCTGCCGGTGGATCGTTTAGCTATTATCAGCTTAGGTTTAGTTTTGTGGGGATTGCTTGCTTTGAAGATTTCCTGGTTTAAATTAAAGTCTATTAGTCCTCAGCAATGGAATTTGTGGTCAGCGGCCTTACTATTTACCTTGGTGATTTTTGCTGGCTGTTGGGCTCTGCTTTGGCAGTTTAAAGCAGGACAAGCTCCTGACAAACAGGGATTCCAAGTTTCTAACCGTTATTTTATGGTTTTAGCTCCGGTAGGGATTATGATGACGACGATTGCCTCTTATTACTTAGCTACTTTGCCGCAGGCGGTTTGGAAGAGGGGAATTTGGATAGCTTTAGGCCTTTTGCTTCTTTTTCGTTTAATTAAAGTCCTGCCCATGATTCATTTTTAACTAACCTTTGTTCTTGACAGTATCAGAGCTTTTAGTATAATTATGTTCAATCATTGAACAACGTAACTCTATATGTCTAAAGAACCTTTGAACGAACGTGAATTTGAATTAGTCAATATTGTTGGTGGCGAATTAGCCGCTAATCAACGTGATTTATCCCGCCAAATGAATCTTTCTTTAGGAATGACCAATATGCTTTTGCGCCGCCTGGTGACCAAAGGCTATATTCGTATCCAACAGCTTAATCAACGCAAGGTTCAGTATTTGTTAACCCCTAAAGGGTTTGCGGAAAATATGAGAAAATCAGTAAAGTACACTTTAAAGACTATTAATTCTATAGGGTTAATTAAGAATCATCTCTATGAAATTATTAAGAAATCTTATGATCAGGGCAATAGGAAATTTTATATTTTAGGAGAGTCTGATTTAGCTGGATTAATTGAAGTGGTTTTGAAAGAACAGTTTAAACATGATTATCAGGTGATACATATTAAATCTTTTGATAAAGGGGCTACAGATGGGATCATTTTAGTTTGTAAAGAAGACATGGGTGTTGGTAAGACAAATGAGGGGATTGTTAATCTTATTGAAGAATTAGCTAAGATTCATGCGGAGGTAGACGTGGCGGGTTATAGGAAATAATATGAAATCAAAAAGGGTTTTTATTGCAACAACAACGTTTGGTGAAGAGGATTCTTCTGTTTTAGCGATGCTTCAAATGGCAAAAATAGAGTATGTTTTAAATCCGTATCGCCGTCGATTAAATGAAGAGGAAATTAAAAATATGTTAGGAGAAGGGAAGTATCAAGGCTTATTAGCAGGGTTAGAACCGTTGACAAAGAATGTATTAATTCAGGCAAAAGATTTGAAGGTTATTTCCCGTGTGGGAGTGGGGTTGGATAATGTGGATCAAGTAGCAGCAAAATCGTTAAAGATTAAAGTCTATAATACTCCGGGGGTTCTTACAGATGCGGTGGCTGAACTAAGTTTGGGATTAATGTTGGCCGCCTTGCGTAAGATTTCTTTTTTAGACTGTAAAATGCATAGCGGAGTTTGGGAAAAGAAGTCTGGTTTTCTTTTGAAGGGCAAGACCGTTGGCCTTGTTGGTTTTGGCAATATCGGGCAGCGTGTAGCAGATCTTGTCTTAGCTTTTGGAGCCCAGGCAATTTTTACTGATCTATGTAAAGTAAAGAAATCGGGTGTCAAACAGGTTTCGTTCACGGAGCTTCTTAAAAAAGCAGATATTATTTCATTGCATTCGTCTGGAAAGGATTGCTTGATTGGTTCTAAGGAAATTTTGATGGTAAAACCAGGAGTCATTTTGGTGAATACAGCCCGAGGCATGTTGATTGATGAAAAGGCTCTTGTTGAGGGACTTCATTCAGGAACAATTGGCTGTGCAGCGTTGGATGTTTTTTGTGAAGAGCCTTATCAAGGGGAACTTATTAAAGAAGAGCATGTAATTTTAACGCCGCATATTGGTTCTTATGCTAAAGAAGCACGAATTATGATGGAAAGATTGGCTGTAAAGAATTTAGTCGAAGGATTATAATTGTCAAAAGGTTAAATTCATACTTAGTGGGTTTTTTAGAAAATAGTGAGGCAATCTCGTATGAAATTGAATGGAAAAAAGGTTTTGGTGACTGGCTCAGATGGTTTTATAGGATCTCATTTGGTGGAAGGTTTATTAAAGGAGAACTGTGATATCAGAGCGTTTGTCTATTACAATTCTTTTAATTCTTGGGGATGGTTAGATTCTTTATCCAAAGAACAAGTAAAGAAGATAGAAATATTTAGTGGTGATGTTCGAGATCCTAATGGTGTGAGGGAAGCGATGAGAGGGGTTGATGTTGTTTTTCATTTAGCAGCGCTTATTGGCATTCCATTTTCTTACCATTCTCCAGATTCTTATGTAGATACTAATATTAAAGGGACATTAAATATCCTACAGTCTGCTAGGAATCAAAATTTGTCTAAGTTATTAATAACATCGACATCGGAAGTATACGGTACAGCACAACATGTTCCAATTAATGAACAACATCCCAAACAAGGACAATCACCTTATTCAGCAACCAAAATAGGTGCAGATAGCATGGCAGAGTCTTTTTATCGAAGTTTTAATCTTCCGATTACAATTGTTCGTCCATTTAACACCTATGGGCCGCGACAATCTGCGCGGGCAGTGATTCCTACGATTATCACTCAACTGTCACAGGGTATGAAGAAAGTTAAACTTGGGAATCTTCATCCAACAAGGGACTTAGTTTATGTTAAAGATACGGTAGATGGGTTTATTGCTATTGCTAAGTCGGATCAAGTGATTGGAGAGGAAATCAACATTGCTACAGGTCAAGAAACTTCTATCGGCAACTTGTTTAAGAAGATTAAAGGAATGATGAATTCTGATGCAATTATATTAGAAGATAAAAAGCGGTTACGTCCTAAGGATAGTGAAGTTGAAAGACTTCTAGGAGATAATCAGAAAATTAAGAAATTAACACATTGGAAACCAAAATTTGATTTAGATACAGGTCTTAAAGAAACAATTAATTGGCTAAAGGATTCTAAAAATATGAAATTGTATAAGACGGATATCTATAATGTTTAGAAAAATTGAATTAGATGCCCCTTGTCTTGGAGAAATAGAAAAGAAATATCTGTGCGATGTTATTGATTCAGGTTTTATTTCATCGGTGGGACCATGTATTTCTGAGTTTGAAAAGAAAGTTGCCCGCTATTTAGGTGTGAAAGGAGCCGTTGCCCTTCAGAGTGGTACTGCGGCCATTTACATGGCGCTCCATGAATTAGGCATAGGATCAGGTGATGAAGTCATTGTCCCTTCGTTGACCTTTACAGCCACGGTTAATCCCATACTTTATGTGGGAGCTACACCCGTGATTATTGATGTTGATCTTAAAACATGGAATATTGATCCAATAAAAATAAGGGAAGTAATTACCAATAAAACAAAAGCTATTATTCCTGTTCATTTATACGGTAATCCTTGTGATATGAAAGAAATTTTAGCCATTGCCAAGGAATATAGCTTATTTGTTATTGAAGATGCCACAGAAAGTCTGGGTTCAAAATTGAACGATCAATATACTGGAGTCTTTGGAGATTTAGGTTGTTTTAGCTTTAATGGTAATAAATTAATTACAACTGGTGGCGGAGGCATGATTATTAGTAATCACGTTGACAAACTAGAACATATTCGGGTCTTAATCAATCAGGCCAAGGATAAAGATAAACCTGGTTTACATTCAGAATTAGGATTTAATTTTAGAATGACTAATATTGAGGCTGCTTTAGGATTAGCTCAATTTGAAAAGATAGACGAATTTTTAGAAAAGAAGAAAATCTTTAAGAAAATATATCATAAAATTCTAGGTGATTTGGCAGGTGTTAATTTTCAGAAACAGTATAACCAAGCCATATCTTGTGAATGGCTGACCTGTATAACGATTGAAGACAGTATAAAAATCTCTGATTTTATGGAATTTTTACAAAAAAAGAATATTCCCAGTAGAAGGATATTCCTTCCTGTTAATGGAATGCCATATTTAAAGAAATATGCGATGGATTGTTCTAATGCAGAGGCCATTTATAATAAAGGACTTTGTTTGCCTAGTTCAATGTTGAATACCGTCGAAGATGTGGAATATGTTTGTCAATCAATTAAGGAAGCATTAGTCCAGGGACTATGATGTTAAAATCGAAGCAAGGAAAAGTATTTATTATCGCGGAAGCCGGTGTTAATCATAACGGTGATATGAAAATCGCGCAGCAGCTTGTACGAGCCGCTAAGAAAGCTGGAGCTGATGCTGTTAAATTTCAAACCTTTAAAGCAGAAGCGTTAGCTTCGTGCTTTGCTAAAAATGTGGGGTATCAGCAAAAGACTGTCGGAAAGGGAGCACAAGTGGATATGCTCAAAGTTCTCGAACTTGATCAAACAATGCATCAAGAGCTGATTAAAGCTTGTCAGAAAGAAGGGATAATTTTTCTTTCCACAGCTTTTGACCATCAAAGTGTTGATTTGTTAGAGAAATTGAAAGTACCAGCTTATAAAATTCCTTCAGGTGAAATTACAAATTTTCCACTCTTGGAGTATATTGCATCGAAGAAAAAACCGATTATTCTTTCAACGGGGATGTCCACTATGAAAGAGATTGGTTTTGCCGTTGAAGTCTTGCGTTCAGCCAAAATAAGAGATTTGAGTCTGTTGCATTGTGTCACAGAATACCCTGCTCCTTATGACCAATTGAATCTTAGGGCGATGATAACCATGGAGAAGGCTTTTAAAGTGCCTGTTGGGTTTTCGGATCATACTCTAGGTATTTGGATGCCGATTGCTGCCGTTGCTCTAGGAGCTTCGATCATTGAGAAGCATTTGACAATGGATCAATCGATGTTAGGCCCAGATCATAAAGCTTCGTTAGATCCTAATGAATTTAAGGAGCTTGTTAAGGCAATTAGATCTACTGAAACAGCTTTAGGGGATGGCATCAAACGACCTGCTAATTGTGAAAAGAAATATATTTTGGAAGTTAGAAAGAGTCTTGTGGCTACAAGGAATATTTGCAAGGGGCAAAAGATTTTAGCAGAAGATATTACCATTAAGAGACCAGGGACAGGAATCTCACCATCGAACTTGAAAGAGTTGATTGGTTCTGTAGTTCAAAAATCGATTAGTAAGGATCAAGTATTAACTTGGGAGATGTTTAAATGATTAGACGGCGTATTTGTGTGGTCACAGGGTCTCGGGCAGAGTATGGATTGCTGACTGGTTTAATAAAAGAGATTGCTGCTGATCCACGACTAGAACTTCAAATGCTCGTTACTGGAATGCATCTTGAAAAGAAATTTGGATTGACCTACCATCAGATTTTAAAAGATGGTTTTAAGATTACAGCTAAGGTGCCCATGGGGCTTAAAGGAGATACGGATTCTATGATTACAGCTGCTGCAGGAAGAGCTGTGATCGGATTCAGTAAGATTTTAGGTCGTTTGCGACCAGATATCGTTGTTGTTTTAGGGGATCGCTTTGAAACCCTTTCGATAGCGTTAGCTACAACACTTATGAGAATTCCTTTAGCTCACATTCATGGAGGAGAAGTAACGGAAGGGGCCTATGATGATATTATTCGACATGCTGTTACAAAAATGGCACATCTTCATTTTGTGACCCATGAAAAGAATGCAGAACGTATTATTCAAATGGGAGAAGAATCTAGCCGTATTTTTAATGTGGGAGCTCCAGGGCTTGATAATATCCATCGATTAAGCTTATTAAGTCAACGCGAACTCGAGAAAAGAATTGATTTTAAATTAGATGAACAAACAGCTTTGGTTACTTTTCATCCAGTGACTATGCAAAAAGGATCTGCAAAAAAACAGGTTCAAGAGTTGCTTTTAGCGTTAAAGAAGCTTGGGATTCGGTGTTTATTTACAATGCCAAACGCTGATCCAGAAAATAGTGTGATTCGTCGTGAAATAAAAGTCTTTGTAAAAACGTTCAAAGATCGTTCTAAGGCGGTGGAGTCTTTAGGTTCTTTAAGGTATCTTTCTTTAATGCAATATGTAGCTTTAATGGTGGGCAATTCATCCAGCGGTATTATTGAAGCCCCTTCTTTTAAACTCCCTGTTGTTAACATCGGGGATCGTCAGAAGGGACGTTTACGTGCAGCAAATGTAATCGATGTGCCAAACCACTCGGATGCCATTATAAGAGGTATAAAGAAAGCTTATTCTTTAAAGTTTCGACAAAGGTTAAAGAATTTGAAGAATCCATATGGTGAAGGCATTGCTTCGGAACGTATTAAAGAAAAGCTAAAGTCAATTTCTTTGGAAGGTTTATATATGAAGCCTTTTATTGATTATGGAGTGAGGCATGGCTAAAGTTTTATTTATAAGTAAATCTACTTCTTGGTGTGATCAAGCAGAAAAATTTGTTAGGCAGAAATTTACTAAAGATATATTAGTAATAAAAGGTTCTTTAGGTGAACCCTTACCTAAAGCAATAGAAGAGTGGTCAGGAGATATTTTAATTTCTTATTTAAGTCCATGGATTATTCCCAAAGAAGTCTTAGAGCAATCAACGATTAACTCAGTGAATTTTCATCCAGGACCTCCAGAATACCCTGGAATAGGCTGTTATAATTTTGCTTTGTATGATGGAGTTGATAGATATGGAGTGACAGCTCATGAAATGGCCTCAAAGGTGGATACAGGACCAATTATTGCAGTAAGATATTTTCAAGTCGATCCAATAGAGACGGTGTGGTCATTGAAAGAAAAATCGATGGGTCATATGTTGGATTTGTTTAAAGATGTCATAGGACAGTTGGCACAGGGAAATACTTTGCGTGCAGAAGGTCTTACTTGGACCAGGAGCCCTTATACTCGCCGTGAATTGAATGAACTTTGTCGGCTGAAACTTTCTATGGGGGAGAAAGAAATAGCTCGGCGTATTCGAGCTGTGAGTTTTCCAGGAGCTCCTGGTGCGTGGTTAGAAATTAACGGATATTGTTTTGAACATATAAACCCCAGTTCAATAACGAAGTGCAACACTTGAGGGCTTGAAGGCTTCCGCGCTATGATGAGCGGACTATGCCAAAACCCTACAAGCACCTAACAAAACAT
>JAYTXU010000083.1:0-4574 GCA_043742785.1 Candidatus Omnitrophota bacterium | reverse complement strand
TTATGAAGATGCAAGAATATAACATAAATTTTAGAAACAAAAATATTTTTATAAATTTTTTTCTTATTGTTGAGAATTTTTCATTCTTTTACGTATATTTAGAAATAGTGCACCAAAACTTCCTAAAACACACAAAACGATCACTAACAAAAATCCTACTCCCCAAAAATAGCCATGGATTAATGGTGAGGTCAAGTCTCCAAAGCAAGCGGCGCAAAATGTCATCTATAAAGCCCTCATCTTTTTAATAAAACTTATACAATAAACAATTAAAGCAACAGCAAAAGCAAATGAACAATAGGCTGAAAGCATATAATTATGGTTTAAAGTCCACCATCCAAAAAATAAAGACAAAAGAATAGAAAATACGATCAGCAAAACATGAATATTTTTTACCCCCATACTTTCCTCCCTATTTAATTGTACTAAAAGTAAAGTCCACAATCTGTTGACTGGCATCTACAATAATGACTGTCACTGTTTTAGTACCTAATTTCTCATGCCAAGCTTCAATCTCGTAGGTACCTGCAGGCAGATTCTTGATTTCAAATTTGCCATCAGCAGTGGTCACGGTAAAAAATGGATGCGGCATAACCGCCATCCAAGCTACCATCCAAGGATGAACATCACAGCGGATAGGAAACATAAATTCTGGTTTGTTAAAGACCTTTTCCATTTCTTTACGAAAATTAGGCATGGCTGCGTTAAATTCTTGATTAATCTTACACATCCCGTGAACATTGTGCAAGGTGCCATCTGGATTTAAAATCTTTACCTTCTGCCCAACCATCACCCCTAGGACATGTGGAGAATAATTACATCCTTTTTGATCAATAACAACAGCTTCTGTTGGAAGCGCCCAATTGGCTTTAGGTAAACCGCTTTTAACATAGACAAATACGTTTCCTAATGTATTCCCTTCTCCCAAAATAAATGTGTTTGCAGATACAGACCCTTTATGAGCTGCCAAACAAATAGCATCCGCTTCCATGTTAATTGTTCTCTGTTTAGGAGCTTTTCCTTCAAATTTGACCGTTCCAGTCACAGAACCGTCAGCAAAAGCATAGGTGGATAGATTTAAAATTAAGAATATAGCTATTATTAGAGAAGATAATCGGGTGGTCAAAACAACCTCTTTTTACTTTTTAATTTTATGGTACTACGCTAATCCTTTGGGTGATGATTGTCAAGATGGGCTTAAAATATCTTAGAGCAGATCAAGCTTAATCTTTCATGTAAAGACTAACAAATTTCTGATACTCTCTTCTATTTTTACATTTTTTCTTTAACATCTTGCAGGTTACAGGAGCTTCTTCGGAGTCGATTTGGCGGCCTAGCTTAGTGATCTGTTGATAATGCGCATAAGGTTTCTCTAAATCAGCATCAATCAATGAATCAGTTGTATTAATAATTCCAGCCATGTAAGCCTCTTTAGGTTTAGTCCAAGTTTCCTCAACCTCAATAAAACACTTATCAAGCTTCTTATTGTAATGATTTGTATAAGAATATTTGATATTGGTACTCGCCTTCTTGGCATATTCTCGATCAAAATAAAGAGAAGACACCTTAGCGCAGATGGTCTGCATTTCTGTATCTTGTTTGGAAGGTTCTGCCTGAGCAAGTGTTATAAAGAAAGTTCCTAGAATTAAAACGATGAGAAATTTATTCATTAAGCCTCATCATACTGCGTTTTAAGCGCGGCAACGACTTTTGGATCAGCCAAGGTTGTCACATCACCAAGCGCGCGACCTTCGGCAATATCCTTCAAAAGCCGGCGCATAATCTTCCCTGAACGAGTTTTAGGAACGTCTGCTGTAAATATAATCTGCTTAGGTTTAGCCAAGGAGCCGATTTTTTGGGCTACATGATTTTTCAAGATTTCTTCAGCTTCTTTAGAAGGTTTATTGCCGTCTTTAAGAATAACAAAAGCTACGATAGCCTGTCCCTTTAGCTCATCTGCCACTCCAACAACTGCAGATTCTGCCACCATATGATGATCGATGAGGGCGCTTTCCACCTCTGCAGTTGAAATATTATGACCGGCTACCAGCATGATGTCATCGACGCGACCTAGAAACCAGAAATAACCATCCTTGTCCCTCTTGGTTCCATCTCCTGCAAAATAACCCTGCCTGCCGGCAGGCAGGTTTTTACCTTCCCATTTTCCCCAATATGTACTTTTATAACGTTCATCATCCCCCCAAATACCGCGAAGCATGGATGGCCAAGGAGTAGTAATACTTAAATAACCGCCACCCTCATCGATTATTCCACCATCTTCATGAAGGATCTCGGCATCGATTCCAGGTAAAGGCTTTGTGGCAGAGCCTGGCTTCATTTTAGTGATACCAGGCAGTGAGGTAATCATGATGGCTCCTGTTTCAGTTTGCCACCAAGTATCGACAATAGGGCACCTTTGATGCCCAATATTTTCGTAATACCATACCCATGCTTCAGGATTAATAGGCTCTCCAACGCTTCCTAGTAAACGAAGAGAAGAAAGATCACAACCCTTTGGCCACTCTTCCCCCCATTTCATAAAAGCACGGATAGCCGTTGGTGCTGTATAAAAAATGGAGACCTTATATTTCTCGATCAATTTCCAAAAACGATTCTTCTCTGGAAAATCAGGAGCACCTTCATACATCACCTGAGTTGCGGCGTTCGACATAGGGCCATAGACCATATAACTGTGACCAGTTACCCATCCCACATCAGCGGTACACCAGAAGACATCATTAGATTTTAAATCAAAAACCCAGTGGGTTGTCACGTTAACTCCAGTCAAATAACCGCCGGTTGTATGTACAATACCTTTAGGTTTGCCTGTTGTTCCAGAAGTATAAAGAATAAAGAGCAAATCTTCTGAATCCATGTGTTCCGGTTCACAATAGGGTTCAGCGTCTTTAACTAAATCATGCCACCAATAGTCCCTACCCAATTTCATTAAAGAGCCTACACCCATTCTATCGACGACAATTACATTCTTAATGGTGGGAGTTTGTTCTAGAGCTGTATCCGCCATTGTTTTAAGAGGCACTACCGATCCCCTACGCCAGCCACCATCTGCGGTAATCAAAAGCTTGGCTTGGGCATCATTAATACGATCTCTTAAAGATTCCGCTGAGAAACCTCCAAAAATGACGGTATGAACAGCTCCAATACGTGTACAGGCCAACATTGCATAAACAGCTTCAGGAATCATCGGTAGGTAAATAGCAACTCGATCCCCCTTTTTAACGCCTAATCCTTTAATTACATTAGCCATTTTGTTGACTTGTTCATAAACATCTTGATATGTAAGAGTTTTTACATCTCCATTTTCACCTTCCCAATAAATCGCCACTTTTTTTCCTAAATTGGCTTTAATATGACGATCCAAGCAGTTATAACTGACATTTAATTTTCCACCTAGAAACCATTTGGCAAAAGGTTTATTCCATTCAAGAACCTTGTCCCAGGGTTTAAACCAATCCAGACGCTTAGCGCAATCTTCCCAAAATTTCAAACGATCATCCTTGGCTTGTTGATAGATGGATAGATCTTTAATATTAGCGTGTGATTTAAACGTTTCAGAAGGTTCAAAACTGCGGTCTTCGTTAAATAAGACATCGACTTGAGATTTATTTGTCATTTGATATAGGTCATTACATCCTTAAACTTAGGATGTTCTGCCCCTTTTAATAATTCACAAATCACCGACTCCGCACAAAAGATTGTGATATTTTCTTGACGTAATCGGTCTAAGGTTAAGTCCTTATTGATCTGACTTCTAGAAGACGTCGCATCGGCTACGACAAATACTTCATAACCATGGGCTTTGAGATCATGGGCTGTTTGATAAATACAGACGTGAGTTTCAATACCAACAATAATGACTTGACGGCGATTAGAATCTTGAAGAGCTTGAACAAATTCCTCAGAGCCCCAACAACTAAAACTCTTTTTACCAATAGGTTTATTTAAAGGAAAAAGTAATTCATTAATAGGTTCAATAGTCCCTCCCAATTTATCAGGAGCCTGCTCTGTCCAAAGGATTGGAACTTTTAAGATTTGAATCGCTTTTAAGAGACGTGTAATGCTGTGATACAAAGCTTTTTCTTCAACCATCATTCCTGAGAACCTTGCTTGAACATCCACAACTAAGAATAAAGAATCATCAATGTTTAACATGTTTATTTCCTACTTTAATTCAATACCAACAGGACAATGGTCTGAACCCATCACATCTTTTAAAATAAAAGCTTTTTTTAATCGAGGCAATAAATCCTTGGTGATAAAAAAATAGTCAATTCTCCAGCCTACGTCACGAGCCCTAGCGCCAGTGTAATAATCCCACCAGGTATAATGCCCACCTTCTTTGACAAAATGTCTGAAAGTGTCAATGTAGCCTGCTTCAATAAATTTAGTAACCCAAGCTCTTTCCTCTGGAAGAAATCCTGTATTCTTAGCATTTTCTTTAGGACGAGCCAAATCAATTTCCGTGTGAGCCGTGTTGACATCTCCGCAAATAATTAAAGATTTGCCCTTCTTACGTAAAACTTCTGCTTTTTTTAAAAACGTATCATAAAAAG
>JAYTXU010000082.1:0-34140 GCA_043742785.1 Candidatus Omnitrophota bacterium | reverse complement strand
TATGCTGCCATTGAGTATGGAATTACTCAACGCAAAGGGATTATATTAATTACAGGAGAAGTTGGCACCGGAAAAACAACCCTCTGTAAAAAACTTCTTGGTCGACTTGATAAAAGCGTCAAAGTTTCTTTAATCCTTAATCCTTATTTTAGCGATACGCAGCTTTTACAGGCAATTGTTGAAGATTTTGGAATCACTATAGAAAAAAAGAATCGTCTGGAAATTATTAAAACTTTAAATACTTTTTTGATCAAACAACATGAACAGGGAGGCAATGCTGTCCTTATCATTGACGAAGCTCAACATTTAAGCGCCCGTCAACTTGAACAGGTACGATTGTTGTCAAATCTGGAAGCCTCCGATGAAAAGCTTCTACAGGTCGTCTTGGTTGGTCAGCCAGAACTTATCAAGAATCTTTCACAGTATAAATTAAGACAAATCCGTCAAAGAATATTTGTTAAACATAATCTATCGCCTTTACAAGAAGAAGAGGTTAGGCAGTATATTCATGTTCGTTTAAAAGACGTTGGAAAAGAAAATTTTGATATTGATGATAGTTGTTACCGACTTATTTATGAATTTTCAGGAGGAATACCAAGACTTATAAATATGTTGTGTGATCGGGCCCTTTTAATGGGATATGTGCGTGAGAAATCACGACTTGATGAAACCATCTTACGTGATTCAATAAAGGAAATCGTATGAGCACAATGTATGATGCATTAAGAAAAGCAGAAGCTGAACGCAAAAAAGCAGCAGGCCTTACCGAAACAAGTTCACTTAATAGCAACGATTCTATTTATAACAGTGATGGAGGAGAAAAAATAAAAGTTCTTCTTCTTTTAATCGCTGTAATTGCTGTTTTTGGCATAGGGATCTACCGATTCATTACATCCAAAACTATTTCTTCACCAAAAAAACCGGAAACTGCACAGGTTGCTGCTCAAGCTTCAATATCAACAGTAACCACGCTTGCACCGCTCAAAGCACAGCGTACACCTGGAACCTATGGCTTAGATGGAATCATTGATGCAGGGGATGATTCGCTAGCTATCATCAATGGAAAGCTCATGAAACCTGAGCAAACTATTGATCATTTAATTCTAAAAAAGATATCACCTAAACAAGTCGAGCTTCTTAATACTAAAGACAACAGCACGGTGATCTTAAAGATTAATTAATGCCTAATGTCTTTCTTGGTCTTCTAGGTGGAGTTCTTCTTTTAAGACTCTTCATCTGGCAATTCTTACATAATCCAACACCCTTTTTTAGGGAAGATTTCTCAGACGTTACAGTCGCTGTCTCAATTATTTTTATTACTCTTTTTTGGTTTGCTTCTAAATTCATCCAACGTGAAGCCAATCAAAAAAGCCAACTAGAATTACCAATTTTTCTCTTGCTTGGCGCTGCTGTAGTTTCTTTGTTTCATAGTGTTGACTTTTCTTCCTCTTTTAAATCCGTCCTTGTTCTTAGTACAGAAATCCTGTTCTTTTATATGCTCATTAATTTACTAAGCACTCCCAAACGACTTCGCTGGGCTTTAATCTTCTTGATGGGCATAACCTTTATAGTTGCTCTTTACGGAGTTATTCAATTTTTTATTTTATGGACCAGACATTCATCCCCAGAAGATTTACTTGCTCTTTCGAAAACAGATAATAATCTTTATTATGTCGTCATCAATCGTCGAGCTATTTCATTCTTAGGCTGGCCTAACACCTTGGCTGGATATCTACTTTTATTCCTTCCATTATCAATTATTCTTCCTTTTTATCTTAAGAAAAATTGGCAAAAAGTTTTAAGCACTCTTGTTTTATTAATTATTCTTGATTGTTTCTTATACACCTTTTCATTCTTAGGGTGGATGAGTTTTATTCTATCGACTCTTGTGATACTGCCGTTTTTCTGGAACAAAATGGGCATTAAAAGCTGGTCTAAAGAAAAAAAGAGGATGATCCTTTATGGATTAATCACATTTTTTGTTCTTTTTCTTTGGGTCATTTTCCGTAAGAATTTTCTTTCATCATTATCCCCAAGATTATCCTATTACAAAGTTGCTTTTCTTCAGCTAGCCAAGAATCCTTTATGGGGTTGTGGATGGGATTCTTTTGCCATTATCTGTCGATCCCTAACCTTTGATAAAGGGAATCTAACCGCCTATGTTCATAATTCTTATCTCCAAATCTGGATTGAAACAGGGGTAATTGGATTTACAGGAATACTATTGCTGGCTGTGAGTATCTTCCGTCGATCAAGATCTGCCATTATTGAATACGTAAAGCATAAAGACCATCTAATCCTCGTGGCCATTGCTTGGGGGCTGATTGCTTTTCTCATTGATAATCTCTTTAATTACACCATTCTTAAGCCCAATATAGCGCTCTACTGGTGGACCATGCTGGCAGTGTTCTGCGCTATGCTTAATCAAATGAAAAACTCTAACCCTGAAACAAAAAAAACTTCTTCAAGAGTCTTACCTGGAATAGGATTCCTGATTACTTTGATTATCTTTGTTTTTCTCTTACGAATGACTGTTGGTTATATTTATTACTACCAGGCAAAAAATCAAAGACCTGAGTCCTACAAAGCATCAATAGAATTATTGGGGAAAGCCAAAATTTGGGATCCCTGGAGCAGTTATCTACCAACAGCGGCAGGGGAGAAATATTTGCAGGCCTATAGCATTGCAGGACGGAAGGAACTCTTTAAACAAGCAGAAACTAATTACTTAGAAGCTATCCGCCATTCACCGAATGTTTATGCCAATTATTTGATCTTAAGTAAAATCTATACTGAATTAGGTGACACTGCTCGTGGAGAAATGTACACTCAAAAAGCTAAAGAATTATCACCAGCTGAATTTTCTTCCGATAGTGAAAACTTTCGATAATCCCACTCTTGTGTTAAACTTATTTTCATGAATCTTAAAGAAAAGGAAGGATTAACCTTAATTGAATTACTTGTAGCCGTCTACATCCTTTTAGTGGGTATGGGAGGCATTCTTGGTATTTTTATTAATACCATGATCTCAGCCGAATCTTCTTGGGACACTACAACTGCCACATCCCATGCTCAATACATCCTAGAAGAAATGCAAAGTAAAACTACTTTAGCAGAAATTGAATTAATCCATTGGGATCGATGGGCTCAGGAAAAGAAGTTAATCACTTTGCCTGAAGAAGTGATTATCGTATCTTATGCCGATCCAACGGCAGATCCTTTAGACATAGAAGTTATTGACCAATGGAAAAGAAAATTAAGAACAAATAAGGTCACTCTAAGAACTAAGTTAACAAAATGAAAAATCTATCTAAGAAATCTTTTACCCTCATTGAAGTCATCATTGCCTGCGTTATCTTCACGTTAATATTGGAATCTGTTTATGTAACTCTTAATGTGGCACAAAAATCTTGGAACACTTCTTCAAGTACTATTTTACTTAAACAAGAAGTTCGCAGAGCATTGATATCTATGACTACTGAATTACGTGAAGCCAAGAATATTTTTATAGTCAAGAATCAAAATAAAAATAGCGTCAATCTTGATTTTGAAAGACCAGGAATGGGGCCTATCTCTTTCCATTGGACTGACGAAGGAGAAGACGCCTTTAAAATTATTAGAACAAATTATACTTACTCTAGGGTTTTAGCCAGTCACATTAGCTTTCTGACCTTTGATTATCCAACGGACAATGAAATCATTATAAAAGTAGCTGCAGGGAAGGATCAACAATTTCAATTAACACAAAAAGTTTCTTTGAGATTAAAAACAAATCTATTTACTCATTTATGATTATGAAAAAACTTAAATCTAATGGTTCTTTGCTTATAACCCTTACTGTCCTATATTTATTAATCAGTTTATCCATGGGATTTGTACTATTAAACTCAACAGAAATGAGTGATTCTAGGCGATATTACCATTCCACAGCTGCCTTTTGGCTTGCTGAAGCCGGAATTAATATGTATATGAAGAACCCAAGTATGCTTAACAATTCTTCTTCAATGTCAATCCCTTACGGCGAAGGTCTTATTTACTTAGTTCGAGATGATTCTAAACCTATGTTTCGATTAATTACAGCAACCGGGGTGATAGGAGGGGTTGAAAAAAGAGTCCAAATTAGCTATACCGCCAATATTCCTGAAGCTTACAAGAATACTCTATCTTCAAAAGGTGATATTAGAATCTCCGGACAAAAAGCATCCTTTATCATTAATGATAAAGTACGTTTAACTGGTAAAGTAATTGGTCAATCAAAATACGGAACTACACTTTTTGAAGACCTGCAAAGCAATCAAGATCCCTCTTTAACATCATTAAGCTATCCCACCAGCGCAATGACAAGTGAGAAAATAGATGAATTCCAAAATTTTGTTCAGAATAATAACGACATTATTGCCAAATATCCTAGCGATCAAATTCTTCATGTGAAAACAGACGGTACCTACACGCTGCCAACCGATGGGTCCTTAAAGAACAAAAAAATAATCTTTATAGAAGGAAGCCTAGCAGGAGGGAATGTTATTATAGAATCCAACGGAATTGTGGCCCAAGACCAAAACTTAACCATTATATCGACAGGGAACGTCACCTTTAATCAATCCGGTTTACAAGCTCTCAATTCACAATTAAATATTATTGCCTGGCAAGGCTACAATGAAACAGTTTCCGCCGCAAGCAGCCATCAAGGGCTCATTTATACACACGGCACCGCAACATTTGATAAAATAAGATCGAGCTCAATTAACAATGGTGCTATTATTGCCGATGGCGGAATTGTATTTGGAGAAATTTGGTCAACTAAGATATTTAATTATGCAGATATGACTAAAGGGAAAATTTATCCCCCGGGATTTGAAAAACTAGTAGGAGCAAGCAAAGCTAGCGTCTCTGCCTATCCTCATTCATGGAAAGAATTATAAATTGAAAAACAAATCATTACCTATGGTTTTAATGTATCACGGAATTGTTTCTGATTCTTCACCTGTTCCAAATAATCGTGAAACAGGGGCAGAGCTATATGATATCTCTCTTCAGAAATTCAAATCCCAAATTAATTATTTAAAAGAGCAGGGCTACACTGCTACAACCCTAGAAAATATCAACTCTTATAATCAAAAACAAATTTTGATTACTTTTGACGATGGCGAAATGAATAATTTTCAACAAGCTTATCCTATTTTGAAAGAAATAAATTGGAAAGCTTGCTTCTTTATTATCGCTAAAAGGGTGGGAGAAAAAGGATATATGGGCTGGGAGGAACTCAAGAAGATGGTGGAAGCTGGCATGATTATTGGCTCCCACGGTTTAACTCATGAGATTCTAACCAATTTAACAGATTCTCAGATGGAAGAGGAACTACGAGCATCGAAAAGTAATTTAGAGATTAATTTAGGGATTACTGTTGAAACCTTATCGATTCCTAGAGGATTCTGTAATGATAAAGTTATAGAAAAAGCTTACCAATTGGGCTATAAAACCGTTTTTATATCGAACCGACCCTCTCATTTAAAATCTTCCTGCTTCAACCGCATTGCTATTAAAGAAAACTGGTCATTAGAAAGATTTGCTGCAGCACTCAAAGGTAAGACTCCTCTCAAAGAAATGGTTGGAGAATTCTTAATTAAGTGTTTAAAAACTATTTTTCGTGAATCAGGATATAACTGGATTAGAAACATAATAATCCGAATTATTCAATGACCATACTTTTCTGGATTCTCTTAACTGCTATCTTCTATTGTTACCTTGGTTATCCTTGTCTTATTTTTCTATTAGCACAAATTAAACCTAATCCCGTACACAAAAGATCTATTGAACCGACTATTTCTATCGTTATTTCTCTTTATAATGAAGAAGACGTTATCTCAAGAAAAATTAAAAATCTTCTTGGATTAGATTATCCATCAGAAAAAATTGAAATTCTAATTGGTTCTGATGGCTCTACAGACAAAACCCATAACATTATTCATCAGTTTTCAGATCATCGGATAAAACTATATATTAATTCTAAGCGGCAAGGGAAGATGGCAACTCTTAATGATATTGTTCCTAAAGCCAATCATGAAATTATTGTATTTACAGATGCTAGACAAATATTTGAAAAAGATGCTCTAAAGAAATTAGTCTCTAGTTTTGCTGATTCTAAGGTGGGATGTGTAAGCGGAGAACTAGTTTTTAACCCAGAACAGGGGAGCACTGCAAAAGGAGTCAATCTCTATTGGACCTATGAAAAGTTTATCCGTTATCAGGAAAGCCAAATCCATTCCATGTTAGGAGCCACCGGAGCCATTTATGCCATTCGAAAAGAATTGTTTGTTAGCGGCCCCAACAACACTGTTTTAGACGATATGTATACACCTTTAAAAATTATTCAAAAGGGCTACCGAGCCATCTTTGATGATACAGCCTACGCTTATGATCACGCGGCTAATGATCCAACAGAGGAATACCGACGAAAAACAAGAACTCTTTATGGAAATTATCAAATCTTTGCCTTGTTTGCCAATATGTTCAATCCTTTAACCAGCCCTATTGCATGGCAATTATTCTCACATAAATTCCTAAGAGTTATTATTCCATTCTTTCTTATTATTATATTCTTCATCAATTTTCTTTTACGAACTGAACCTGTTTTTATTGTTCTATGGTTCTTACAGATTATTTTTTATGCCATGGCTTTAATGGGACAATTAATCCACAATCATCCTAAGGGGGCAGTAAGAACCCTATATAAAATTTGTTACGTTCCTTATGTTTTTTGCCTATTAAATGTTTCAGCTCTTGTTGGATTTTGGCGTTTTATAACAGTTAGCCAAGAAGCAACCTGGGAGAGAGCTAGAAAAACTTGATATGTCCACTCTAATAACATCACTTAAAAAACATAAAGAAATACTTCTAATTGCTTTTATTTTTCTATTTGCCTACGCGCCTATTATCCTTTGGATGTGGGAAAGATGGTTTGCCCAGGAGTCTTATTACAGTCACGGTATTCTTATTCCTATAGTTTCACTTTCTTTGCTTTATTTTAAGAGGGATGAACTTAAGAAAATTCCTTTTGAATCCTCTGTTTGGGGAATGCGATTCTTTATACTAGGAATTATCCTTTATTGGATAAGCGCAATTCTTCACATTTATTTTTCTGCAGCTTTTTCCATGCTGATTGTTCTAACAGGCATCATTTTACATTTCTGGGGAAGACTGACATTCCGACATCTTTTATTTCCATTATCATTCTTAATCTTCATGATTCCGCTACCTTTAATCGTAGTTGCGACCATTAGTTTTAAATTAAAAATCTTAGCTGCCAATCTAGCAACCATGATGCTTAATAATATTGGCCTACCAGCCCTACAAGAAGCAAGTCTTATTAAAATGCACCATACCTATGTTGTTGTAGAAGATGCTTGTGGGGGACTCAAATCTCTCATTTCCTTAGCTGCTTTAGGGGCTATATTTGCCTATCAACTCAAAGGAAGACTGCTTAAGAAAATAGCTCTTTTTACTTCAGCAATTCCCATTGCTGTCATTGCCAACGCTTTTCGAATTGTTTTTTTAGGAGCTGTTGGTGAAATATGGGGGGTCCAATATGCTCAAGGAGGCCTACATAGTTTTTCTGGATATTTAGTATTTGCCTTGGCTTTCTTACTTCTATTTTTCATAGAACAACTTTTGGAATAACATTATCTATGAAACAACGTCATTCTCGTTTCATTTTTACACTCCTAATTATCTCAGGATTTCTTTCATGGAAACTCTATTCTGATGATTATTTAAAACCTCAATCACTTGATATCTATACATTTCCTAATACCATTGATCAATGGACCTCAGAGGAATTACCTTTCGAGAAAATTGACAAGACTATTTTGGGAAATAATAGCATTTTAAACCGCCTCTACAACTTACCCCAAGGTAAACACGTTCATTTATATATTGTTTACTCTCCGACCAACCCAAAAGCAGCAAATCCACCCGAACTTTACTATTCAGATTTAGGTGTTTCTGTGCTTGACAAAGGGAAAAAAACTATTAAAATTAGTGCTCTTGATTTTAAGGTCAAAGTAAATTGGTTACTTGTCGATAACAATAGCAATCAACAAGTAGTCTATTACTGGTTTAAAGTGGGAGATCTATATACCACCAGTTATTGGAAGCAGCAGGCTTTGATTGCTTTTAATAATCTGATTGGTAAAAAGAAGGGTAGTGCATTAATTCGCATTTCAGCTGACGTCCTTGATGGACGTCAACAGGATACTATAAATCTTATTAATAAATTCTCTGATTTAATAGTACCGCGATTATCCCAGTATCTTCCTTAAATACAGTTTCTTAAACAGTTTGTAGATAAAACTCAACAGAAAACTCATCATTTTCTGCATTGCTCTTTAATCAAGTTAACAGTCTTATTATTTTACATAGATTTAAATATAACCTATCTATTACCAATTACTTATGTAATTGTTATTATTTCTTAAAGATTTAGCGATTTGGTACGGTATTTGCTATGTATGTGGGTATAGCAAAGAAAGACACTCCTAAGTTACATTCTTTAAGAAAAAAGGAATACCTAAAAAATATGAAAAAAACCATTATCGCTTTAGTTACTGTTTTTGTTTTGTTTGGAATGACAGGGAAAACCTGGGCTATCGATTCTTTGATTAAAACCAAGGACGCCTCACAACAGATCACAGAAGCTAAGGTTTCTCAAATACCTCAAAACGTCTCTACAATGCCAAAATCTAGAGCTCCTGAGCCTTCTAGTTTGCTTTTATTTGGAAGCGGCATCTTTGGTATGATTATTACCTTCTTAAGAAGGACCTACAGCATCGCTAAAAGAAGCTTGGATATTCTATCCGCCTGTATCGCCTTAATCATCCTTTCACCTTTATGTCTAATCATTTCTCTTTTAATTAAACTGACCTCCAAGGGCCCTATCTTTTACTCCCAGATTCGCTCAGGGAAGGATGGAGAACCTTTTAAAATTTATAAATTCCGTACAATGAGAGTTGATGCAGAAAAGGACTCCGGACCTGTTTGGGCTAAATTAAAAGATAATCGTATCACACCTATAGGTCGCTTCTTACGTAAAAGCCGTATTGATGAAATTCCTCAATTTTTCAATGTTTTAAAAGGGAATATGAGTGTTATTGGACCCCGTCCTGAACGTCCAATGTTTGTTGAAAAATTAAGTAGTGAAATTACTGATTATACCAAACGTTTATCAGTTAAACCTGGAATCACTGGTTTAGCTCAAGTGCATCATCGTTATGATGAAAACATTGCAGATGTGCGCAAGAAAGTAAAATACGACATTCTTTATATTAAAAAGATGTGCTTTTGGACAGATTTACGTATTATTACACGTACATTTGGCGTTATTTTAACTGGTTTTGGTGCCCATTAATTCTCTCCAAAAATTCAATATAAAAATTCAAAAGCAGACTCTAAAAAAGTCTGCTTTTTTATGAAATTCCTTTGCTTATTGTTTGACGAACCTCTAACTCAATGATATTGTTGTAGTTACATATTATAAGACCCCTTATGAATAAAAATCTTTACACCATTAATCAGCCTTGGCTATTTTTTAGCATTTCTATAAATACACTTATAAAGAACCCTGTCATTCTTTATCCTTTTTCCATCCTTGCCTTTATCCAACTGCTAGCCTTAGAAATCCTTTATTTTGCCCCCAGATATCCTTTTGTTAAATTTTTTGCTCCACTTATTTCAACCATATGGTCAAAAAAATTCCTGCATTATCCTTTCGATCTAGTTCTATTACCTAAAATCTTCTATTATGCCCAACTTATTATTTATTTCTTTTTAGGTAATTTTTGTCTAGCTGTTGCTGCAAGTCTTATTAGCGCTATTAATTCTTCTCAAAAGGGAAATCTTAAAATAGCTATAAAAAATGCTTTATCAAAATATGTCCATTTGTGCTTTTACTCGATCATATCTTTTTTTCTTTTTTTTATGATCAATAAATTCTTTTTACTTATCGCTAATATTACAATGATGACTTCAGAACCTATTAATACGAATTCCATTTATATACAATTTATTCTTAGCACTATTATTACTGTTAGTTTAGCTTATGTGATTCCTATTATTGCCTGCGAGAAAAAGAAAATATTTTCAGCCTTGTTTCTAAACTTTAAAACCCTTTATTCTTCTTTTTGGCAAACCTTAATTATTGTTACTATTCCGACTTTTTTTTATCTGCCAATTTATATATTAAGGAACCAAATTGATATATTAAATAATGTGGCTATTCCAGAGGTTCAATTGTTTTTTTTAATAATAAATATCTTAATCACGGTCGTCATAGATACTATTGTTATTACAGCCTTAACTAATTATTATCTGATTTATAAAAAGACTCAATGAAAAGAATGCTGTTTTTGTATTTAAGTTTCTTAGTCTTGCTTTTTATATTACTATCTATGCTGGATTTTAAACATAGCGCTTACATGGCTGAACATGATCTTTGGTTTATGAAAAAAGATTTTCAAAACATCAGCATGAATATTAAAAGCTTAACTGTAAAATCTGTAAATGATTTCATAAACCGATGTGATTATTTTATTAATGAATACCCCGGAAACGCTCTGAACCCACAGGTTAAGAACCTTATGAATAATGCTATAACTCTAAAAAAATCGATGCTTGTCCAGTAATCTTGCGTTTTTAATACTTATGAACACAAAAACAGCTGAATATAAATCCTTACCTCTTGAAAATATTTTAAAACAAATAAATGCTATTTGTACGATAGGTAGTGAGTCTCTTCATATTGACGACTTATTAAAAGACTCGCTTCAAATGATTCTCTCTTTCTTTAAAGCCAAGACTGGTTCAATACATCTTTTAGACTCTCATACAAAAGAACTAATCCTAAAAACATCTATAGGTCTCAAAGCAGATGAACAGAAACACATGCCCCATATTCTAGAAGGCAAAGCTATTGGATTAATCAGCAAGCTTAAAGAAGCAGTACTGATTACAGATGAAGAGGGAGTCTTTAAAAAACCATTGGCATACTCACCTTTGATTATTAAAGACCATCTAATAGGAATTATTACCATTTCCAATAAAGAATCTAACCAACCTTTTCTGCCACGAGAACTTCAAACCTTAATCTTTCTTTCTAATCAAATAGCTCTTAACTATCAGCGTATTTCATTGTCTCAGCAACTTGCCCAAGCAAACTTAGAGACGAATAAACTTAAAAGAGAGCTTGAAACTCAGGAGCGTCTTGTATCTTTGGGTAAGTTGGCAGGAGGAATTGCTCATGAATTTAATAATCCTTTAGATGGAGTCATGCGTTATACAAATCTATCGCTAGGACATGTTCAAGAGGATGAAGTTCTAAAAGAATACCTTACAGAAATTCAGCAAGGATTGAAACGTATGGCTAATATTGTTAGAAATCTATTGGCTTGTGCACGCAATTCACCTAAAACAACTCAGAAAGTCGATGTTAATAAGACTATTGAACAAGCTCTTAAAGAACTGTATCCTTATCTGGCTTCCAAGAACATTAATCTCGTTAAAAACCTTGCTAAACAACTCCCAGAAATAACAGATTGGGGTTTTGAAAGAATTGTTAGTAATTTACTCAAGAATGCGATTGACGCGATTGATAAAAGCGGAACGATAGAAATTACAACATTAGTAGAAGATACTTTTATTAAAATTCAAATTTCTGACACAGGCAAAGGGATTACTACAGAAGATTTAGAAAGAATCTTTGATCCTTTTTTTACAACCAAGGATATCGATCAAGGATGCGGTTTAGGTTTAACTATTGTTAATGAAATTGTAAAATACTATAATGGTAAAATTAAAGTTAAGAGCCATCCTAATAAAGGAACAACTTTTACCGTAAAATTACCCATAAAACAATAAAATTATGTCTCCACAAAATTCTTATTCCATTTTAATAGTCGATGATGAGCCCTTAATCCGCAAATCTCTTTACGAAATTTTTAAGATTGCCGGATTCGATGCACACACAGCCATGAACGGAGAGGAGGCTCTTGCTCTTGTTGCCAATAAAACCTTTGATATCATCATCACTGATATGAAGCTTCCTAAAATGAGCGGCTTAGAACTGATTAGCGCTGTTAAGAAGATTACTCCTACAACAGAGCTTATTCTAATTACTGGTTATGGAAGCATTGAATCTGCAGTAGAAGCTATGAAGAAAGGCGCTTTTGATTACATCACCAAGCCTATTGTTGATGATGAAGTCAAAATTCTTATTGAAAAGATTATTGAAAAGAAGAAACTTCTTCAAGAAAATCAAAACCTTCGACAATTAGCTTCAAAAAATAAAAAAACTTCTTTTTGCGGTATGATTGGTTCAAGTGCTCCTATGCAAAGCATTTATAATCTTATTGAATCCATCGCATCTACAGATGCCACCATCATGATTACAGGGGAAAGCGGTACTGGCAAAGGAGCTGCTGCTCGTGCCATCCACCAATGTGACCATAAACGTAAAAATATGCCTTTCGTTGAAGTGAGCTGCGGAGCGTTATCTGAAACCCTTTTAGAAAGCGAACTATTTGGACATGTCAAAGGATCCTTTACAGGCGCCATCAAAGATAAAAAAGGACGTTTTGAATTAGCCAATACTGGTACTATCTTCTTAGATGAGATCAATACTTGTTCCCCTAATTTACAGGTTAAATTACTACGCATTCTTCAAGATGGGGGATTCGAACGAGTAGGGGATACCCAAACTCTTAAAACTAATGCCCGTGTCATTGTAGCCACCAATCAAGACCTAGAAAAGCTCGTAGAAGAAGGAAGCTTCAGAGAGGATCTTTACTACCGAATTCATGTTATTCCTATGTTTATGCCTTCTCTGCGAGATAGAAAAGAAGATATTTACATACTTGCTAAACATTTTATTGGAATTGCTTCAAAGAAGAACAACAAAAACGTCACAGATATCTCTGAAGATGTTAAAAAGCTTTTTATGGAGCATTCCTGGCCAGGTAATGTTCGTCAATTAGAAAATGTTATTGAAGGGGCCGTCATTATGTCCCAGAAACCCATTATTACAAAAGAAAGCCTTCCAAAGAGTTTCGACAAAAGCAAAGAAAAGACTGAAGGTAAATCCCTTAAAGAAGAATTAAAAGAGCCCGCTAAAGAAATTATCTTAAATGCTCTTAAAGATTGCAATTGGAATAGAAGCAAAGCAGCCATTAAGTTAGGAATCAATCGAACAACTCTTTACAATAAAATGAAAAAATACGATATTCCATTTAAAGATTAATAATATGTTTCTCAAAAAAATTAAAAATAGCAAAAAACTAGAACAAATCCTGATCAACTTTATTGATGTTTTACGCATCAATATTCTAATGATTGATACAGAAGGCAACCCTGTTTTAGCTCCTAAAACCAATGGTTACGGTTGGAAAATCTCTAGCCAAACTGGCATTTTACAAAATCTAGGAACAACAAAATTTTTACAAAATTTTATAAAAGAAGGGGATTATCTTAAATCCACTGATGTTTTTGGTTCTCAAAGTTTTGCCATACCTATTGGCTTTTCTCAAAGAAACCCCATTGGTTATTTAATTGTAGGGCCTGTAATCCTTAACAGAAGGCTAGACCAAACACAATATCAAGTAATTACAGATAAAATTGGATTGAATTTCACTGAATTTCAAGAATCCTTCAATGAAATACGCATTGTTTCATTTAACAGCCTTAAATCAACACTTGATCTTTTGTTTGAACTATCCCAGTACGCCTTAAGACTTAATGACGAAGAAAAACCTTTACCAGTTACAGAAAAATGGTCAACAAGTACGGATAATTCAATTTTTGCAAACTTATTAGACCTAGCAATGGCTTTAACCCAAGCTGAATGCGGTTCTATTATGCTTTTTAATCAAAAAACCAAAGAACTAAGTATTCACGTTCATAAAGGGATGAATTCATTACAAAACTTAGAAGATGTTCGTATAAAATTAGGAGAAGGCATTGCAGGACTATCTGCACAGGATAAAACTCCTTTTGTCATCAATGAAACAAATTCTAGCAATAGAATCAAACACTTATTAAAAAAACCTGAACTCAAATGCGCCGTTGTCCTGCCAATTATCCGGGAAAACAAAGAAGTGCTAGGCGTTATGAGTATATCTACTTATCAAGGTAACAGCCGATTAGCGATGCATTCTGAAGAGATGCTCAACAGTCTTACCATGATAACTTCCAGTACAGTAGGACAGGTTCTTTAGATAAATTATATGAAAACTCAGCCTTCGGCAGCTGTCTTAACAACTTCATATAATATATGTTATGTTAAATAGTTATATATAAAAAGAAAGAATTAGCCATTATGGAAACAACATTTCAAGATTTTAAAACCACCTTTCACGATATGAACCTCCCAACCAAGATTGTTCATATTTTGGATGGATTAGGATTCAAACACCCATCCTTTATCCAAGCAAAAACCATCCCTACTGCTATGGAAGGCAAAGATATTGTAGGTATTGCCCAAACCGGTACTGGTAAAACCCTTGCTTTTGGGGTTCCTATGCTAGCCCGTTTAATTACTACTCAAGGTCGTGGTTTAGTTTTAGCTCCTACACGGGAATTGGCCGTCCAAATTCATGACGCTTTAAAGAAAATTGCCGGTCCATTAGGTATTCATTGCACCTGCTTAATTGGCGGCGAAGACATGAGAAAACAAATTCGAGAATTGCACCATTCTAATGTACGCGTCATTATCGCAACTCCTGGCCGTATGCAAGACCATTTACGTCAACAAACAACACGTTTAGATGATACCGTTGTTGTTGTTTTAGATGAAGCTGACCGCATGCTGGATATGGGTTTTATGCCACAAGTTGAAACAATTCTTAAATATGTGGCTAAACAACGCCAAACCCTACTTTTTTCGGCCACCATGCCGGAAGCTGTCTCTAAAATAGCCCATAACTATATGAGTCATCCAGTCCGAATTCAAGTAGCTGCTTCAGCAACCCCCGCTAAAAATATCGACCAATCCGTTTATATTGTCAGCCAGGTCAATAAGTTTCAACTATTAGAAAAACTATTACATCAACATAAAGGCAGCGCCCTTATTTTTACCCGCACAAAAATCGGCGCCTCCAAATTAGCAAAGAATTTAAAATTAAAGAATCATAAAACCGCGGAGATCCATTCTGATAAAAACCAATCTCAACGTCAAAACGCTTTAGAATCCTTTAAAAAGAGTCATACCCGTATCCTTGTTGCTACTGAAATTGCGGCTCGTGGTATTGATGTTAAAGATATTGCTTTAGTCGTTAACTTTGATCTTCCTGATGATCCAGATAATTACGTGCATCGTATAGGCCGTACGGGACGTGCTGGAAAAACTGGCGTTGCTATTTCATTCGCCTGTCCTGATCAAGCAGATACTCTTAAAATGATTGAAAAAAGCATTAACGCTAAAGTTCTTATTCAAGAACACCCAGACATGCCAAAAGAATATTTTACCACTTCAAGAGGAAGTTCTAGACCAAGAGGACGTTCCTCACAAGGTCGCCCCTCTGGACGCCCTGGTGGTGGTCGCCCAGGTCAAGGACGCCCTTCATCTGGTCACTCCGGAAGCTCTCGCCCATCTTCTAGTGGTGGACATTCTGGAAGACCTTCATCATCTGGCGGACATTCTGGAAGTTCTAGTAGCCGTCCATCATCATCTAGTGGAAATCGCAGTAGTTTTAGCAGCGGACCAAGAAGACGTAGATAAGAGATTCTAAACTAAAAAGGCTCTTCCATTTGGAAGAGCCTTTTTTAATTAATCCTATCCTTAATACCTAATCCGTTTTAAATATTTGATCCGCTAAGACTAACACATCGTGGTTGGCATTGACTTCAAGAACACCGCTGTCAATGGTGAAAGATTTAATATCTTTTCCTTCTTTTTTAACACGGACTAAGCCTTCTTTAAGAGCAAAAACAATAGGTGCGTGGCGGGAATAAACTTCAAATCCGCCTTCAAGACCAGGAGCGACAACGCTCTCGATTGTATCTTCAAAAACCTTACCTGATGGAGTCACAACGGATAATTGAAACATATAATTATAGGGTCTTTGCTTTTGCTAATACTTCATCAATATTACCAACCATGTAAAAAGCTTGTTCAGGAACACTGTCATGTTTACCTTCCAAGATTTCCTTAAAAGAACGAATCGTTTCTTCAATAGGAACATATTTACCAGGAATACCAGTAAACTGTTCAGCCACATGGAACGGTTGAGAAAGGAATTTTTGTATTTTACGAGCACGCTCAACAACTAAACGATCTTCTTCAGAGAGTTCATCCATACCTAAAATAGCGATAATATCCTGCAACTCCTTGTATTTTTGTAAAATTTCCTGAACACTGCGGGCAACATTATAATGCTCTTCACCCACAATCTCCGGAGCTAAGATAGTCGAAGATGAACTTAATGGATCAACAGCTGGATAAATACCAAGCTCAGCAATAGGACGTGAAAGCTCAGTTGTAGCATCCAAATGAGCAAAAGTTGCAGCTGGTGCTGGATCGGTGTAGTCATCCGCTGGAACATAAATCGCTTGAATAGATGTGACTGAACCATTTTTAGTAGATGTAATACGTTCCTGTAATTCCCCCATATCAGTTCCCAAGGTTGGCTGATAACCGACAGCAGAAGGCATACGACCTAACAAAGCAGATACTTCAGCGCCTGCTTGAGTGAAACGAAATATATTATCAACAAACAAAAGTACATCTTGATGCATTTCATCACGAAAATATTCAGCAACCGTCAAAGCAGACAAGGCGACACGAGCACGAGCACCTGGAGGTTCATTCATTTGACCATAAACTAAAGATGTTTTATCAATAACTCCCGCTTCTTTCATTTCTTTATAAAGAGCCGTACCTTCACGAGTACGTTCACCTACCCCAGCAAAAACAGAATAACCGCCGTGCTCTTTAGCAATGTTATTAATCAATTCCTGAATTAAAACTGTTTTACCTACCCCTGCCCCTCCAAAAAGCCCAATCTTCCCCCCCTTACGATAGGGAGCTAAGAGATCAACGACTTTAATACCAGTAACCAAAATAGACGTTGAAGTTTCTTGTTCCTCAACAGATGGAGCTAAACGATGAATCGGCATATATTTAACAGCTTTAATAGGACCACCTTCATCAATAGGCTCTCCTAAAAGATTCATAACTCGTCCTAAGGTCCCTTCGCCAACAGGCATCATTAATTCTTCACCCGTATTAGTCACAGCCTGGCCGCGAATTAACCCTTCCGTACTATCCAAAGCAATAGTCCGGACAATATTATCCCCCAAATGTTGAGCAACTTCTAAAGTCAAATTGTCTGTTTTATCATTAATCATCTTATTAGTTGTCTTAAGAGCATTACCAATAGCCGGCAATCCTTCGAATGAAAAATAAACATCGATAACCGCACCTAACACTTGAGTAATCTTACCTTGTGATTTCATATAAATCCTCTTTCAATTATTTTAATGCTTCTGCACCTGAGATAATTTCGATTAGTTCTGTGGTAATCGCTGCCTGCCTAGCGCGATTACGTAAAAGAGTGTAGCTATCAATCAGATCTGCTGTATTCTGAGACGCTTTATCCATCGCTGACATACGAGCACCATGTTCACCTGCCGCATTTTCTAAAAGTATAAAAAATATTTTAAAATTTAAATATTTAGGGATCAAGAAAGATATTAAATCGCTTTGCTGGGGCTCATACTCATAATCTGCTTCTTGAATCTTAGTCTTTTCTTTAACTAATTCTGCCGGATCTAAAGGCAAGATTTTCTCAATCACCGGCACCTGCGACATAGGGCCATTAAAATGATTATAAGCTAAATAAATTTCATCAAATTCACCATTCATATAAAGATCAGCCAAATCATTAGCCACTGCCGTAGCATCCACAAAATTAGGTTTGATGGTAATATTCTCATAATATTTGGTCACATTTTGAGATTTACGAAAAGACATGTATCCTCGACGGCCGCAAAGACTCAAATTAATTTGACCATATTTATAAGGATTCTCTTGAATCCAAGCACGTAATTTGCGAATAAGATTATTATTAAACCCTCCGCAAAGACCTTTATCCGATGTAAAAAGCAACACCAAAACCTTATTATTCACTTTCTTAGGCTTAACAAGAGGATGATTCTTCTGCCCTCCCGCCGAAGACAAACGAGACATTAGTTCCTGTAATTTATTGGCATAATCTAAAGCGCCGGCTTGAGCTTTATAAGCACGCTTAAATTTACTAGCCGAGACCATTTTCATAGTCTTGGTCATCTTACGAGTATTCTTTAAAGACCCGATTTTTTTATTATATTCTTTTATACTTATCATGCTTGAAAGGTGGACTTAACTTCCTCTAATAATTTTTTAAGAGCAATTTTAACCTCATCCGTCATAGCTAAGGTATTATTAAATAATTTAACAAAATCCATATATTTCCCGTCTAACTGCATATGCAAATAATCCTCAAATGCTTTCACTTTATTAACAGGAATATCATCTAAATATCCATTAACACCAGCAAAGATAATTACTACTTGTTTAACAACTGGTAAAGGCACCTGAATACCTTGTTTGATAATTTCCATTAAGCGTTTTCCCCGATCAAGTTGCTTTTTAGTTGCCGCATCCAGATCAGAAGCAAACTGAGAAAATGCTGCAAGTTCCCGATACTGGGCTAATTCCAAACGCAATGATCCTGCTGTTTGTTTCATTGCTTTTACCTGCGCATCACCGCCAACGCGGGACACTGAAATACCAGGATTAATAGCTGGACGTTGACCAGCGTTAAATGTATCAGTTTCCAAGAAAATCTGACCATCCGTAATAGAAATAACGTTAGTCGGAATATAAGCAGAAACATCGCCAGCTTGAGTCTCAATAATAGGCAAAGCTGTTAAACTCCCCCCTCCTCTAACATCACTAAGTTTTGCGGCACGCTCTAAAAGACGTGAATGAAGATAGAAAATATCTCCAGGATAAGCTTCACGACCAGGCGGACGGCGTAAAAGCAATGATAACTGACGATACGCTTGAGCTTGTTTGGTTAAATCATCATAAATAATTAAAGCATGACGGCCGCTATCGCGATAATACTCAGCCATAGCTGTTGCCGAATAAGCAGATAAAAATTGCATAGGAGCCGGATCAGAAGCTGTAGCAGCCACAATCGTTGTATATTCCATAGCTCCGTATTTACGAAGTTTTTCATAAATACCAACGACTGTTGAACGTTTTTGACCAATAGCTACATAAAAACAATAAACACCTTTACCTTTTTGATTAATAATTGTATCAATAGCTAAAGTTGTTTTACCGGTTTTACGATCCCCAATAATAAGTTCACGCTGACCACGACCAACAGGAGTCAAAGCATCGATAACCTTAATACCCGTTTGCATAGGTTCATGAACGTTTTTACGATCAATAATTCCTGGAGCTTTAAGTTCAATCTGACGAAGATCTTTCGTAATAATAGGCTCTTTACCATCAATGGCTTTTCCTAATCCATCAACAATCCGACCTAAAAGAGCATCTCCAGCCGGAACCTGAGCAATTTTCCCTGTACGTTTAACTTCATCACCTTCTTTAATATCTCTATCATTTCCAAAAATCGCTACACCAACATTATCCTGTTCTAAGTTAAGAGCTATACCAAGAATACCATTACTAAATTCAACCAACTCCCCAGACATAACATTGTTAAGTCCATAGACGCGGGCAATACCATCGCCGACATTAAGAACAGTTCCAATTTCATACGTTTGAATTTTTCCTTCAAAAGCGGCCAATTCTTTTTTTAAAATCGCTGTAACTTCATCTGGATTTAAATGCTGTGCCATAGATTTCACCTTTTTTATGCTAATACTTTTTGTCTAAATTGTTCTAGTTGAGTTTTAATGGTGCCATCAAATACTACCCCATCCGCCAGTAAACGAAAACCACCTAAGAGCTCTAGTTTAACCTGATAGTCCAGAGAAATTTCCTTATGATATTTGTCGTTTAATTTCTGTTGAATACTTTTCTTTTGGTCTTCTTTTAAAGAATATGGCGTCTGCAAATTAACGCGCATCTGATTATTTTTTTGTAAAAAAAGATCATCAAAACTTTCAAAAATACCGCCAAGAACTCCCAAGCGATTCTTAACAATTAAAAAAAGTAAAAATTTATAAAGAAGCTTAGGAACTTTATTATCAAAAACACGCTGGATAACTAGAATTTTCTCTTCCGAAGAAAGCAAAGGATTGTGAATAAAAACCTTCAAATCCTGTTTTTCTTTTAAGAGTGTACTAATTTCTTGAAATGAGACATAAATAAGATCAAGAGAATTCTCCCCTTCTGCTAAATCAAATAAGGCTTGAGCATAACGATATGTTATAGAACTTTGACTCATAATTGTTTGATCGCATCTTGAACTAAACGGCGATTTTTGTCCTGATCCATATTCTCTTGGATAATCTTACTAGCTAAAGAAATAGCTACTTCAGCACTTTCTTGACGCAGAGACTTCAAAAGTCTTTGTTTTTCTCCAGCAATCTCTTCATGAGCACTTTGAGTAATCTCCTGTGCATGTTGACGACTCTTAGCTTCAATATCAGCAGCCAAATCTTTGGCTGTCTTGCGTCCTTGATTGATAATTTGAATAGCTTGAGTTTTTGCTTCACTGAGAATTTTCTGTCTCTCTTGTTCAATTAAAGCTAATTGCACTTTAGCCTTGTCTGCATTTTCTAAAGCATCACGGATTTCTTTTTCTCTTTTTTGCAACGCCTCTAAAATTGGTTTCCAGGCGAATTTATGCAAAATAATCAACAAAGAAAAGAAAGTAACCCATGTTAAAATTAACATCGTTACATCAGGGGTTAAAATATCCCCTTTAGGCTGAACATTGTGTTCTGATGAAACTTCAACTGTTGAAGTAGTTGATGACATAAGACCCCTTATTATTCACTATTTTAAAGCCAAGAAACACATAACTGCTGCAAATAAAGCTACCCCTTCGATGATAGCGATACCTATAAACATAACCGTTTGAACCTTAGCTGCTTGCTCAGGTTGACGAGCCATTGCTGAAATAGCTGAAGAAACAATAAGACCTACACCAATACCTGCACCTACCGCTGAAAGACCAAGACCCGCCCCCGCTGATATGTGTCCTAGATTAGCGATTTCAATAATTTGTGGTGACATGCAACAACCCCTTTCTTAAGGTTAACTTAAATTAAATCGTTTAATGTTCCGGATGGTACATCTGTCCTATAAAAATAGCAGATAACAAAATAAATACATAGGCTTGTAAAAAAGCTACAAACACTTCCATCGCATAAATACAAACAGCAATTGGGAGCGCTGGCAGGGCAAACCAGCCAAATAAGATAATTAAACCTAATAAAGACAAAATAATCATATGACCTGCCATCATGTTAGCCAAAAGACGAATCATCAGTGCTCCACTTTTAATAAACAAGCTAATCACTTCTATAACAAAAAAGAATGGAATCAAAAGAACAGGTAAGCCTGATGGCACCATAGCTTTCCAAAATCCTTTAATTCCTACACGATAAAAGGTTCCTACAGTTAATAAAACAAAAATAATAAAAGCTAAAGCCCCTGTCACATTCACATTAGCCGTTGCAGTCGCAAAAATAGGAATAAGTCCTAAAAGATTTAAAATGAGTATAAAAAAGAAAGTTGTACACAGCATAGGAGTAAAAGAAATTCCGTCTTTTTCTCCCAAGGAAGGTATGGCAATTTCATCCCTAATATAGACAACAAAGGCTTCCAGACAATTGGTTATTCCAGTTGGAACGCGATCCTTTTTGCGATATAAAACCAAAAACAACATCAAAACAATAGCGGTTCCAATAAAGACCATCAAAGCATGAAGACTTAAAAATCCTGGTAATTCAATTGGAGGGAAAAAAGGCAGATGCCATTCATGAGAATTTAAAACATGATTCATTAAATAGGCGTTTAAGTCAAAAGATGCGTTCATAAGTGGCTTAATAATAAAAGATTAGAATCAATCTTGCAAGCTTTGAAAAATTATTTTTGGGATTTTAGGGTTTTATAAATCTCATAAATCGTGTATAAAATGCCTACCCCAAAACCGATTAAGACAAATACATTATCTGTGTGAAAATGCTGATCTAGAAAATAACCCACAAAACACAGAAAAATAATTCCACTGCCTATGCCCCACGCTCTAGCTAGTAGATAGACATCTTTAAACTTAGGAGATTTTTCAGGTTCCATTTTTAGCGCTCAAGGAATTCTCCACACAATCCGCCAAAGCACCAATAAAAGCAGGATGACATTCAATAGCCTTACTCATACGAAAATCTTCAATGCCCTCTTTTTCAGCTAAATGGCGATACTCAATATCTATCTCACAAATAGTTTCAATATGATCTGTAACAAAAGAAATAGGAACAACAATCATTTTCTTAACCTTCCGTACTGCCAAAGCTTTAAGTATTGCATCAGTAGATGGTTTTAACCACATTAAGGGGCCCACCGAACTTTGATAGCTCGTACTCCAATGATCTTTACGTTCAAGTAATTTGACAATACAGCTAATCGTTTGAGCTACCAAATAAGCATAAGGATCCCCTTCTTCCACAAAATAATAAGGTGTACCATGCGCAGAAAATAACAAATAAAAATCATCCAAACTCTCACCAGGTTTAATAGTTTCTTTAATTCTATCCACAAAGGCTTGAATATATCCATCATAAAGATGATATGAATAAACTTCCAAGAAGTTAACTTCTGGATAATTAACTTTAGCTTCTTCTTTTAAATAAAAAATATTAGAGGTAGTCGTAGATAAGGAATAATGCGGATATAACCCTAAAGGTAAAATAAATCTTCTTTTTGAATCTCTAACCTCTGTGATTGTTTTAGCTGGCAAAGGGTCACTGTAATTAAAATTCAAAAAAACATCTAAAGTTCGTCCTCGTTTTCTAAGTTCTTGTGATAAAGATTCCTTCTGCTTTAAAGAGGACGCCAGCAGCGGACTGCCTCCGCCAATAAGCTTGTACCTCTCTTTGACTTCTTTAAGTCTGGAACGGATTAAGATATCAGCAAAAAAAGATTGTGCGAAAGGAAAACGAATAATCAAAGAATCATTAAATAAACGTCTTAAAAAGGGCTCCACCTCATCAAGATTAACAGGCCCGCCCATATTCATCAAAACAATAGCCACATCTTCATCTTTTAGATTAGCAGGTAGCACCTTAGAAAGCTGTAAATCTCCTACCTGTTCAATCTTTTCAACTTCCTCAACAGTTAAACTTTCTTCCTGAAAACGTCGACCTATGACTTGACCTATACTTAAAATTAAAAGATTGATAATAATCCAAACTAATGGAACCTGTTTAGACCAAGCAATAAAAATTAGAACAAATAAAGGAATATAAATACCTTGAAACCAAGTAAAAGAATATTTAACCTGCTGAGCACGGGAAATACCGCCTAAGAAGCTGGTCAAAAAAACAATAAGGGTAATCGTTAATTGAAGAAACATAGATTAAACATGTTGAATAGCTTCAAAAAAATCAGAATCGTTTAAAGACTGCAGTTTCTCCCACTTTTGAGAAAACTCAATCATCTTCTGGGAAATAATATCTTCAACTTGGGATATCGATTCCTGACGTTTTTTCATATTGGCCTGCACCACTCCATCCAAAGCATCAATAGAACTCAAATGCACACCAGGTAATTGAGCTACCGCAGGATCAATGTTACGCGGCATAGAGATATCAATAAGTACTAAGCGGTGACCGCCACGCAGCTGCATAATATTGCTAATTTTTTCTTGATCTAGAATATAATGAGGAGCACCAACAGAACAGAAACATACATCCACCTCGGTTAAAATGTCTTTAATATCCCAAAAAGAAGCAGCAATGCCGCTGTATTTCTGGGCTAACTCTTCAGCTTTTTCTCCTGTACGATTCATCAAATAGATTTTAGATACAGCATGTTTATGAAGATTTGTTAAAGCCAACTCACCCATTTTCCCTGCACCAATGATAAGTACCGACTTATTTTCTAATGTACCTACAATCTGCTTGGCCATTTCCACCGCAGCCCAACTCACTGAAGAACCTCCATAACTAATATCAGTTTCAGTTTGAGCTTTCTTACCAGTACGAATAGCGATATTAGTTAAAATATTAAAATATTTAGATAGCAACCCTAATTCACGAGAGCGTTCAACCGAAGCTTTAAGCTGGCCTAAAATTTGCTTTTCACCTAAAACTAAAGAATCCAAACCAGTCGACACCTTAAAAAGATGTTCAATTGCTTCTGTTTTTTCATAACTATAAACATGATGATTAAGATTAACATCAACAGAGGTTTTCCTGACCTTGGCAATTAAATCAACCACAAAATCACGACCAATGGATTTATCAGCCCTTTTTAAATAAACTTCAATACGATTACAAGTAGAAAGTACAAAGGCTTCAGAAATAAGAGGATGATTCTTAAGCTCTAAAAGCAAAAGATCCTGTTGAGTAGGATTCAAGAAGAATTTCTCACGAACCTCAATGGGAGCTGTTTTATGATTTAATCCGATAATTAACATATGAGGAGAATATATCAAAAACTTATATGAGTAGCAATTAAACTTACCTAAATCTTTGCAAAGCTTCCTTGTATTCATTTTGATCGTTCACATTATCTAGCCATCGAAGATTTTTCTGTTCTATCAAATGAATACCCCCATTAATAAGAATTTTACGAGGACAACGAAGACCATTTTTTAGGAAATCTTGAATCTTGTTATACCCATGTCCCTCCCAAATTGTGCATAATGGTTCCGGTAGATCATCGTGAGCACTTTTAAATGCAGTTGCCAGGCTCTGCTCTTTTCTATTCTCAATCAAATACCTCAAGGTTTCATTGGTTACAAAAGGTAAGTCGCAAGCCATAATAAGCCACGAGACATTAGGATAAGCTTTCATAGCCGACAAAATTCCGCCTAAGGGGCCAATGTCTGAAAATTCTTCGGTGTCATTAATGGAAGGGAAATTATTATAGGTCGATTGATTTGATCGCTTGGAAAGAAAAAATTCTTGGCAGTATGCATTAAGCAAATCCTGCACATATTCAATCTGCGGCTTGCCATGATAGGCCATCAGGGCCTTATCCTGCCCCATACGTTTACTAAACCCGCCAGCTAAAATAAGGCCATAAAGATTTTTGATTTTGGTCATATTCAATAAATCCATCCGCCTGGGCTAACGCAGCGAAATCTCCCGATCCGCCAATCGCTACCGGTTGAGCAAAGCGAGTTCCATTTTTCTCAGAAATCTTCACAGGAATAAACTCCGTTAAATCTCCTGGTTTTTGAGGAACTTGTGCTAGGGCAACAAGCTCTTGAGAGGTTTTTAAACCAGCTGCTTTCTTTAAAAATGGAATAACAAATCGATAGGCACAAATTTGAGTAGAGACTGGATTGCCAGGCAAAGCAAAAACAACCTTTCCTGTTTTGCTTTTTCCAAACCAAAATGGTTTGCCAGGTTTTTGAGCAACCTTATGAAACAAGGCTTTAACACCTACTTCTTTTAAAACTTCAGGAACATAATCAAACTGCCCCATCGATACGCCACCACTTAAAATGAGCATATCAGAATCTTTTAAATTCTGCGCCACACCTTTAAGAAGAATTTTTTTATTATCTGAATAATGAAAAATTGTTCCATGAGCTAAACCACTTCCATCAATAAGTGATTTCAGTGTATGACTATTAGAAAGCCTTGTTTGATAAGGTTTAGGTTGTTTATCAATATTCACTAATTCATCGCCAGTAGAAATAATAGCAATCCTAGGGATCGATGTCACCTTGACCTTTGTCTTTCCCACTGATGCTAAAATACCAATATGAGGAGCCAACAAAAGACATGGTTCTTTAATTAACAACTGCCCTTTTTTACCATCTGATCCTTTAAAACGAACATTCTGTCGCTGCTTGACCAAGGTCCAACCTTTTAAAGAAGCCTTATCCCCTTCAATACCCACCTGTTCAATAGGAACAACAGCATTACAGCCAAGAGGAAGAACCGCTCCAGTCATAATCTCAACACAATTGGCAGGATTTTTTAATTTATATGGCTTGTCCCCAGCCGCAACCGTGTGCTCAATATGGAATTCTCTAACACCCTTTTCATAACTACTACTGTGAATAGCTATACCATCCACGAGAGCCTTATCAAAAGATGGTTGATCACGATCACTTCGAATATGCTCACGCAGTAAACGGCCGTAAGCTTGTGCTAAAGGCACTGTTTCAATCGGTAAAGATTTCATATTATTTAAAACAACATGCTCGGCTTGGTAAACTGAAATCATAGCTGCTTTCGTTGAAGGATTAAAATTGTTACTACAGGTAAGATTATCTCATAAAAAAGATAGGTAAGCAAGGATGCTACGTTGGCGAATCAACCAAGACAATCGTAGGATTAAGCTCTTTATAATATTTAATTGACCAATCATTAGGAAAAAGAATAACATGGCGATCCTGATCATCCACCGCCAAGGCAGCTCCTTGTGGAAGAATTTTCAACAAATCTTCTTCAGTTATTTCACTTTCAACCCATCTCAAAATTCTCCAAGGCATCGAATCTAAATAAGATTCAGCTCCATATTCATCTTTCAATCGATATTGCAACACTTCAAACTGCAAAGGCCCTACCGCCCCTAAAAGTGGCATACTATTTCTAGGATATTTAAAAGTAAAAGATTGAACAATATTTTCTGCTAAAAGATGCTCTATGCCTTTACGAAAAGATTTATAACCAGAAGTAACTGCATTTTGTAAGATTGCAAAACATTCTGGAGCGAATCTAGGAATCTCTCCGTAGACGATGGATGGATCCATGCTGATGGTGTCTCCAATTCGTAAATCATTCTTGGTAACAAATCCAACAATATCACCAGGATAAGCTTCATTAACGATTTCTCGATCACGGCCAAAAATATTATGTGAATCAGAAAGTTTAATATCTTCCCCTGTGCGTATATGCTTAACCACAATGTTGCGAGTAAATTTCCCTGAGCAAATTCGAACAAAGACAACTTTATCACGATGCATAGGATTCATATTTGTCTGTACTTTAAACACAAAGGCAGAAAAATCAGGATGCTCTACAGGAACCAATCCTTTTAATGATCTTCTAGGAGTTGGAGGCGTTGAATATTCTAAAAAACCTTTCAAAAGAAGTTCAACACCAAAATTATTCCCGGCACTTCCAAAGAATACTGGCGTCTGCTTTCCAGCCAAGACTTGAGTTAGATCAAATACACCCTGGGTAGCATCTAATATCTCTAGCTCTTCCATTACTTCCTTGTAAGTTTGAGGATCTAAAGTATCTTTAACTAAAGGATCACTTAAATCATGTACGGAAACAGGAGCTTTGTATGAACCGCCAGGAACACGCTCAAACATATGAACTTCCTTTAAAATACGATCATAGACGCCTTTAAAATAAGAACCATTACCTAAAGGCCAATTAACTGGATAAGCATGTAGACTTAAAACCTTTTCTAATTGATCCATCAATTCTAAAGGCGGCAAGGAAGGTCTATCCATTTTATTAATAAAAGTAAAAATAGGAATGCCCCGCTTACGACAAATTTCAAAAAGTTTTCTCGTTTGAGTTTCAATCCCTTTACCGGCATCGATAACCATCACCACCGAGTCAACCGCCATTAACACACGATAAGTATCTTCAGAAAAATCTTTATGCCCTGGAGTATCCAACAAGTTAAGACGAAATCCTTGATAATCAAACTGCAGAACCGTTGAAGAAATGGAAATCCCACGCTTTTTCTCAAGTTCCATCCAATCAGAAGCAGTATCTCTCTGTCTCTTGTTAGCTGTTACCGATCCCGCCAACCCCAAAGCTCCACCATAAAGTAAAAGCTTCTCTGTTAGCGTTGTTTTACCAGCATCAGGATGCGAGATAATAGCAAATGTCCGCCGGCGGGATGTTTCTTGAGCTATTTGATCATTCATACTACCCTATTTACTCCAGATGAATTTATGCACTTCTTCAACAATAAGCTTTAGTTTCATAGGGTCGACATCGGGCATAACACCATGATTTAAATTAAAAATATATTTACGATGATGAGCTTGGGCTGACTTCAAAATCTTTCTAGTTTCCTCTACAATTCTTTTATCATCCGCATAAAGTAAACTATTTAAAAAATTACCTTGAATCCCTTTGGTTGTCTTAATATCTGCAATATTAACCGTCTCACACACAGAAAGCATTTCAGCTCCACTTTTATCCATCAAATCCATCAAATGAGAACAATTCTTCAAAAAATAAATCGAAGGTAATTTAACTGCCTTAAAAATCTTCTGCACATAAGGCAGAACAAACTCTTTGTAATCTTCATGACGTAAACTTCCTGCCCAGGTATCAAACAATTGATAAGCCTTAATTCCAGCCTGCTGTTGCTGCTTAAGATAGGCAATCGTGTTATCTGTCAACAAATCCATAAAGGCATGAAAGGTTTTAGGGTCAGAAAACATCATACGGTTTTGCTTATGGCAAAGATAGGTTAGCACCGTATACGGAGAACCGGCAAAACCAATTAAAGGAATTGATGTCGGCAACACGGAATTGATAAGCTTGATTGTTTTTGTGACATGCTCAAGACCGCTATATTTGCCTAAACGTTTTAGATCCAAAGCATTATAAATAGGATTCTTGGTTACTGGCCCCTTACCATCGATAAAATCAATTTCAAATCCCATCCCCGAAGGCATGGTCATAATATCTGCAAATAAAATAGCTGCATCTACCCCTAGAATTTCTAATGGCTGTAAGGTAATAGCCCCCGCAATCTCTGGATTACGAAATAAATCTCTTAAAGGACGATTCGCCTTAAGAGCTTGATATTGAGGCAAATACCGACCAGCTTGACGCATAAACCAAACAGGTACGCGTTTATTCTTTCCCTGAAAAGCTAATAAAAAATCATTTTTATCTTCTTTAATTTCTTTTTTCATACAGTCCTCGAGAATCGTTGATGTGCATTTTTCTGTCTTAAATACCAATCAAAACCCATACAAATATTACGAATAAAAATCCGCCCCTTATCTGTGACTTTAATTCGCTCATGATCTTCCTGAATCAAACCATCCTCAACACAATCTTTGATATGTTGATACTCTTCAATAAAATAACCTGCAAACTCAATACTAAATTTTTTTTGAAAAACCTTCTTATTAATTTCAAACTGACACATCAAACGATTAATCACCCACTGACGAATAATATCGTCCTGACTTAAAACCTTGCCGCGCTCTGTTGGCAAATGATTGGTTAAAAGTAATCGATAGTATTCAGGGAGAACCTTGACGTTTTGTACAAAAGCATTTTCCACAAAGCCTATCGCCGAAGGTCCAAGTCCAATAAACTCATCTGCTGGTTTTAAGGTATACCCCATAAAATTTCGGTGTAAACGTCCTTCATTGAAGGCCTCGGCCATTCCATCCGTCTTTAAAGCAAAATGATCCATGGCAATAGCCTGATACCCATGATCCAACAAACTATTACGTGAAGTAATAAAAATATCTAATTTCTCCTCGTGCACAGGAATCGCTTCTAAATTAAATTTATTCTGTGGTTTAGAAGCCCATGGGACGTAAGCAAAACTGTACAGAGCAATACGGTCAGGATTCAAACCAATCACAGCATCAATTGTTTTCTTAAATGTTTTTCGAGTTTGATACGGAAGGCCATAAATTACATCAAAATTGATGGAAGCAAATTTTAGATCACGGCACCATTGAGTCAGCTGTTTTACTTGTTCAAAAGATTGAATTCGATTAATATCATCCATCACCTTCTCATCAAAATCCTGCACTCCCAGGGAAATGCGATTAAACCCCAGATTACGTAAAACTTTTAATTTGCTTAAAGATACAGTACGCGGATCTACTTCAATGGCAATTTCCTCATTAAAATCAATATCAAATAATAATTGCACCTTAGCAAAAAGCCTTTGAAGTTGTGCTTCAGATAAATATGTGGGTGTACCTCCACCAAGATGCAATTGACGGATCATCTTACGACGGACAATATAACCTGCCACAATATCCATTTCTTTAAAAAGATGTTCCAAGAATTCATCCCCCACCTTTTCTTCATTAGCACGAATCACTTTATTACAAGCACAAAAATAACAAAGACTCTCGCAAAAAGGAATATGAATATATAGCGATAGCGTCTTATCATTTTGGCCAAAGGCTTTCAACTTCGCTGTATAGTCTTCGGCCTTAAACTCGTGGGACCATTCCGGAGCTGTTGGGTAACTAGTATACCGAGGCCCTGCAACGTCGTATTTAGTTAAAGTCTGCTTATCGATGGTAAAAGACATGGGAATGATTGTAACGATTATACTAAGGGTTGTCTATTCGAAATTCGACTGACGGTGGTTTTTGTTTAGTTTGGCAATATGGGCAACGCTAATACCCTTAAGACAGGCAACTTCGAATTCGTACTCATGGGGACAATCATAAGTTTCAAATTAGCCTTACGATGTAAATTTCCATATATTAAGATTTTTTGTTGCCAAAAATTTTATGAAGAATAATCGTAATCGGATCAAAAAAACGATCCACCACGCGCTCTTTGAGAGGAATGATACCATTGTCGGTAATATGGATGTGCTCTGGACAGACATCAGTGCAGCATTTAGTAATATTACAAAGCCCAGAGCCGTATTCAATTCTTATTTTTTCAATACGGTCTTCAGTGTCTAATGGATGCATTTCTAAAGAGGCCAAGCGGATCATAAAGCGAGGCCCAACAAATTTATATTTTTTGTTTTGATCGCGCAAGACATGACAAACATTTTGACATAAGAAACACTCAATGCATTTACGAAATTCCTGTACACGTTCCACATCACGTTGATACATCCGATGCTGACCATCTTTACCCTTAGGGGCAGGTTTAAACGGCGTGATACGTTTATTCTGCGCATAATTCCAAGACACATCAGTCACCAAATCTTTAATGATTGGGAATGCTTTAATCGGCTGGATCGTAATAATTTCATCTTCCTTAAATGAATTCATACGAGTCAAACAACTTAATCTTGGTTTACCATTAATCTCCATACTACACGAACCGCACTTGCCAGCCTTACAATTCCAACGACAAGCCAGATCGCTGGCTTGAGAGGCTTGGATGCGATGAATAACATCCAAAACAACCATACCTTTATCGATATTGACTTTATATTCAACAAATTCTCCGCCAGATTTATCTCCGCGCCAAACGCGGAATATTCTCTCAGCCATCGGTCTTTCTTCCTTCCAAATCATCTATTTTCGCGAAAGCAATATCAGCCAATTCTTTCGGAGGCGCACTGCGTGGTTCTTTACGCAATTGCATTTTACCATTGGGATCTTTATTAAGAATAATATTATAAGTAAGGCCTTCTTCACGTTCACCTTGAAAATCAATACGACTGTGCCCGCCACGGGATTCTTCACGCACAAGGGCCGCCATCGTGACTGCTTCGGCGGTAACAATCAAATTATCCAAATCGATCGCCGCGTTCCAGCCCGGATTAAATTGAGGACTTGCGTGTGCCTTAACTTTTTCAATATCTTTTTTGACTCGCTCGATCTCAGAAAGAGCTTTTTCTAATTCTGTTCCTAGTCGAACAATACCAACAAATTGCTGCATAACTTTTTGTAGATCTTCCTGAACGACAAATGGATTTAAACCCTCTTCTTTATTAAGGAAAGCCGTAGACTTACGGATAATGGTTTTTGCTTGGGTCTCATCAATGTTCCCTTGAGAAACTTTTTTAACATAGTCCGCCGCGCCTATTCCCGCCAATTTCCCAAAGACCAAAAGATCCGATAAAGAATTCCCTCCCAAACGGTTGGCGCCATGCATACCGCCGCTGCATTCCCCGCAAGCAAAAAGCCCTGGAATATTTGTTACCTGCGTATCGCTATCGACACGAATGCCACCCATAAAATAATGGAGCGTTGGTCCAACTTCCATTGGTTCTTTAGTAATATCAACTTCTGCTAGTTCTTTAAATTGATGATACATCGAAGGTAATTTCTTTTTAATAAAATCAGCCGGGCGCCGGGAGGCGATATCAAGAAACGCGCCACCGTGTGGAGAACCACGACCTTCTTCAACTTCTTTCTTTATGGCACGCGCCACAACGTCACGCGTTAAAAGTTCCGGCGGCCGTCGCGCATCTTTATCGCCCTTTAACCATCGATCTGCCTCTTCAACGGTGTCAGCTGTTTCCGTAGCAAACTTTTCAGGAATGTATTTAAACATGAACCGTTCGCCTTTATTGTTTAAAAGAATGCCTCCTTCGCCACGCACGCCTTCGGTAACTAGCGTTCCTTTAACCGAAGGTGGCCACATCATTCCCGTGGGATGAAACTGCGTAAATTCCATATCAATAAGTTCTGCACCGGCCCGATACGCCATACCTAATCCATCGCCGGTATATTCCCAAGAATTAGACGTTACTGACCAGGCCTTCCCCCCGCCACCCGTTGCAAAAATGACAGCCTTGGTTTTAAAAATAACAAATCGTCCTGTTTCCCGCCAATACCCAACCAATCCAGCAACTTTGCCGTTATCTAAAAGTAAATCCAGTCCCGTGCATTCCATGTGTGTGGCAATGCCTTTATGAATACAGAAATCTTGAAGAGTGCGAATAATCTCAAGACCTGTACGATCACCGACATGGGCTAGACGTGGATAACGATGTCCGCCAAAGTTTCTTTGATTAATAAGACCGTCAGACGTGCGATCGAAAACTGCACCCCATTCTTCTAATTCATGCACACGGTCCGGGGCTTGTTTGGCATGAAGTTCCGCCATACGCCATTGATTTAAGAATTTTCCGCCGCGCATCGTATCTCGGAAATGAATTTTCCAGCTATCACGTTTATCGACGTTACCCATAGCTGCCGCAACGCCACCTTCGGCCATAACCGTATGCGCTTTACCCAACAGAGATTTTGAGATCATCCCGGTATTAAGACCAAGCTGCGCGCATTCGATGGCCGCACGAATTCCAGCGCCGCCGGCACCGACAACTAATACATCATGTTCAATTGTTTGAATTTCCTTGATATCCATTTGTTACCGTCCCCATGTATTAAAATCATGCCAAAGCCCCATCGACACCATCCGAATATAAAGATCTGTAAACCCGACCCAGATCATGCTGACCCATGCCCAAAACATATGATGTTCGTTTAAATGCGTGATTTTTTGCCACAAATTATGCCCTAAATGTTCTTTGCCATTAACACATGAGAAGCAATCTAACCGCCCGCCCATTAAATGCCGAAACGCATGACAACCGAACGTATAATGAGACAACAAAAGAACATTAATAAACAAGACAATTGTCCCCACGCCAATACCGAATTGGCCATTATTTAAAAAAGCCTTAAAAACATCATAAGCTAAAATTATGATGTAACCGATAGCGATATATAAGGTATAACGATGGATATTTTGAAAAAGTAAAAGATGCGTTTCGCCTTTATAATCTTTTTGCCCAATAGAGGTTACTGCACACCCTGGCGGTGTGGCAAAAAAAGATCTGTAATAAAACTTGCGATAATAATAACAGGTTAATCGAAATGACAGCGGACCGAGCAAGACAAGCATTGCCGGCGATGACGGCAGGAATTTCGGCCACCAGCCGGGCCACGCCCCAAACCAGGCATGTTCAACCGGAGCTGAACCGGCAGCTGTCGGATCAACCATTAATGTTGGTGAATAAAGGGGTGATAAATAAGGCTCCGCATAATAATGGCCAGCTTGAAACATCGCCCAGGTTGTATAAATAACAAAACATAGAAAACCAAAACCTGTAGCTAATGGTTCAATCCACCAAAGATCCGTACGGTTGGTTGAAGCAAAATTGCTAGAATATGTTTGTACTTGTTTCATATTTTTTACTATCTGTACTTTGGTAAAAAAATAATTTTCTACACGTATTTTTAAAAACTGTTTTTACGTAAAATGTGCGCGGTCACAACTTACGTAATCTCAATGCGT
>JAYTXU010000081.1:0-13721 GCA_043742785.1 Candidatus Omnitrophota bacterium | reverse complement strand
AGGAGTTACAATATACAACTCATGAAGAATATCCAGACTAATCATTCGACCCTGTAGATACTTCTTAACAATCTTGACCTTATTAAAACGTTCTTGAAGTTTCTGCACTTCTTCTTTTTGTGGCGCATATTGAGCTCTTAAATTTTGATTAAGGTAGGTGTCCTTAAAATAAATATTGCTCATGATTGTACCACCAAGTAAAACCAGAATTATCAACGCTGCAACAACAGTCTTTATAGCTTCCTTACTTTGCCTTTCTACTACTTTCTTTGCAATCATTTCATCAGGCATTAAATTAACTTCACATTTTGAAACAGTAACCACGGGTGCAATAACATCTAAGAATGAATCATCAGCAAAGTCTTTTTGTAATTTATTCTTTACAGATTCTGCTTTAACAAAACCGATATAAGAGCTAACCAAGACCTCTGCCTTTAATCCTTCTTTCAAAGCTGGCAATATATTTTTTACAACCTCATGATCTGTAGTAAGCACGTAAGAAACAATTGGCCCATTAATATCTTCACTACTATATGCAGCGATAGATTTATTAATTTCTTCCAAAAGACTATTTACTGCATCTTGATTTTGAATAAGTTGTTTTATACCAATAGGCATACTTCGACAGAAGATGACTGAACCGCAAGAGACAACCATAAAATTAACAGAATTTAAAGTAACATCAATAAGACCCACCGGTGATGCATCTTTTTTTAAAATCAAACCTTTTGAATATAATCGCCCTACAGCTTCTGGAGCAAAAAGAATTTTATCTGGACTCAAAGATGCCTTTTCTAGAATCTTTAGCCGATCTTTTACAACATCACGATGAACAATGATTAAAAGCACCTTTGTATGATTAGATATTCCAGGGCCTAGATTCACATAATCAATGAGAACCTCTTCCTTTGAATAAGGGGTATGACGATTAACTTGAAGATTAATGATTGATTTTATTTCTTGAGGATCCGTAGAAGGAACTTCAATAATCTTTGAAATAACCGCACTGGCTGGAATTACACAAATCACTGGAGCTTTGCGATCAAATCCATTAAGTAAAGTCTTCAAAGCTTGCCCTAATGAATCCACTGAGTTATCCACTGCAGAAACACGGGCAATCTTCTCAATGATTCCAGAAGATTTGGCCTGAATAATCTTAATAACTGTATCACTAAGTGAAAAACTCAAATATCGTTTATCAGTTCCTAACATCTATTTTTTCCTCTTTTATTAGATTTATTATAATGAAAAAAAACATGCCTCACCATGCAAAAAATGATTATTTTTACTATATTCTTTCTTTCCAATAGACAATCTTATTCTCTCTTGAATAAATGACCGCCTCTACCATTTTAGAGAATAAACTATGCGCCAGATGCGCATGAGCAATTAAACAAAAATAATAAGAATTAGTTGTTAAGAAGTTCTTTTGATTTAAACTCTCAATAGCATGAATTTCTTCTGGTTGAACCTTAATGACCTTATTAATTTCAGTAGCAATATCAAACGTCTTCAAAAATACATAGTCATCAACTGTAGCCTCAATTCTATCTTTCCCTTGACGAAATTCTAAAATCTTCTCAATTAAAGAATCATCTAGACCTAAAGCATACAAAACCTCAGCTGAAGCTGTATTAATATTAATCTTCCCCTCCCCATAAATCGTCAAATAATTAAGAAGTTTTTCATATCTATCTTTAGTCATCCCTTTAACCAATAGTAATTCGTCAAGAATCTCATAGCTTGCATCCTTCTTAACATAAGGATATTCTAAATTGCTATAATATTCATCACTAAAGAAGCCTCTCGCTTGACTCTCCCCAAACTGGCGCCAATCTAGAATAGCTTCTGCAAATCTTCTTGCATCTTCAGGTTTCTGGGATAAAACCCTTTCAATTAAACGTGTGAGAATAGTTGTATTTGTTACATTAATATTAATTTTTCTTTCTTCATCAACTGCACCAAAATATTCATCCTGACCTGGAAACTTGTAACTAATGAAAGCACTATCTCCTGCTAGATTAAATTGACCGAAATTCTCTGAATTATTGTGAACCTTCATCTTTAAATTAATATTGTAAAGTTGCCCTGAAGTGTTTAATTGACTACTAATATAACTAACAGAATATTTAACAACCGCTTCCAATAGGTGTCTACTACGGTCTCTTTGATCGAGTTTTTCAAGGAGAATAATTTTCTGACGAATACCAGAGGCGAGGCCTACAGCTAAGACAGTAAGAAATCCTAAAACCCATAACACAAATATAAGAATAAATCCCTTACGCCTGTTAAATAGCAAACCTACTATCAATTATCCTCCTGCCAATATTGGTAAATAACGCTTCAACTGATGCTCCCCACTATCATCAGTAAAACGAACCTCCACCATAATCCCCGAAGGAAAACCTTCTTTAATCTCAGATTTAAATGTAAACCCTTTATCTAAAGAAACTTCATAATGAAAACTCAAATCATCAATCCCCACAGCCAATGACATTTCTTCTTGTATCCATTTAGCTCTAAGCGCTTGACTATAATTAGCTTGTCGACGAAAAATAACATGTTGACTTGGATCAAAACGATATTGCACAGCGCCAATTTGATCAATAATTCCTTCAGAAGCCCTAGAAGATTTTGTATCAGCTTTAGTCAATACAATAGCTGGAAAAGAAACTTGTGAATTAGTGCCTTTATAATCAAGCCCAGAAATAACAATCGTTGATCTTAAATCTTCGGCTATTTTATCTAAAAAAATAGCTACTTCTGTTTCTCTATTAAGACGCTGCGCCTTAGCCCATAATTTAAGACCATTATTAAAAGATCGAAAAATAACTATTCCTACAATAGCTAACAAGCTAGAAACCAACAATACCTCAACTAAGGTAAATGCCTTAACTTTAAATCTCATATTTTAGATAACAAGCTTTCTCTAGATAATTTCATAAGACGTTTGCCGTCGTACCAAGCTAAAGTAATTTTTAAACGATAAACATAATCCAAATCATTCACAGGAATTGTTTCAATCCCATAATTAAAATCAACCCATTTGCGATTTACCTCTACAGTTTCCGTTGTAGCCCCCCGGTCAAAAGTAGCGTCTTGGCTTTCTCGATAAGAACGACTAATATTAGTGATTTTACTTTCAATCATCTGAGAAGCGTAAAGTCGACAAGTCATATAAGACAAATAATCAACACAATGAAAAAAGCTCTTATAAATCATGACAATACCCCCTGATAGAATAATCAAGGTAATCATAATTTCAACAAAGGTAAAACCTTGTCTATTATTGCCAGTTAACGATGTCATCCTTATCGGAAGCTTCATCTTTACCTTTAGAGGAAAGGTCATAGTCAGAACGGTGTTCGCCAGGAGAGCTATAAATATACGGCCGTCCCCAAGGATCGATAGGTTCTTTTTCAAGATAAGGACCATTCCAACTTTGCGGGACAGGAGATGTCGTAGGTTTTATCCGTAATGCATTTAAACCCTGTGTAGTTGTTGGATAAGAACTACTATCTAATTCATATAATTTTAAAGCAGTAGCGATATTAGCCTCGATATCACTTTTCGTGATTTTAACCTTTGCCTGATCTCCCCGACCTGCTAAACGAGGGATAATCATCGCTGAAAGCGCTCCAATAATAATCACCACCAGCATAATTTCTACTAATGTAAAACCTCTTTTATTTTTATTAAACATAATTGCCTCCTGGCCTTTAAATGAACACATAAGTTAAGAAGTATAACGACCCAACTTATCTGTGTGAATTTATCCCCAAAGGGAAACTTCTCATAAATACTGCATCATATATTTGACCCATGCATCATGTAATTTTTCGATAGAATCAATGGACGGATAGTAAGAACTTCTCAAAGCTTCTTCGAACTTCTTATCATCACGCAAACTACGACATAATTTAACAAAATTCTCCTTACCATAAGTTTTAATCAAAAAATCAACAATGTAAAGGCTTTCTGCATAAAATATTGATGCATACCTATTGTCAAATTGAACTGCAGAAGTTAAATTTTTCAAAACAACCAAAGGCAAGCTTTGACCATTAGCAACCACATGAGCCAGTATTGTTGCATTATTTTGATCTTCCCTTTGCTCTTCTAATTGAGCAACCCCCTCATCAAACCATAAAGGAATTATTCGTTTAGGTCCTATAAAATCATGTAGAATTAGATGACTAATTTCATGTGGTAAGGTACTGTTTAAGAAATCATCCTGTCCTTTAAAAGTAACTATCATACGTAGGTTAACCGATGCTAAATGGCTAACAGAAAAACCCTTGGACCAAACTGGTCGTTCCGTTATACGAGCATATTCTTTTTGAGAAGAGAAATAGACGATAGGAACCCTTTCATCCCATGTCCAAAAATTCCGATATCGAGTATATCCTATACGATCAGCAATTGATGAATAATATTCTTCAGCTTTATTTAGAATCTGTCTAGATTCCCCCTCCCCTACTTCTTCTTTAAAATATACCTTAAAATGCTTATCGCTAATTTGCTGCCAACTACTTAAATTAAGAGTAAGAGCAAATGAATAAGCCTGAAAAATAAAGGAGATTAATAAAACTAAGAGAGTTTTCCCACAATTAATGCGCAAGAATATCCATTGAAAAAATAGGAAGCAACATCGCAAAAACAATAAAACCAACAATTAAACCTACTGATAAAATCATAATTGGCTCTAAAAGCGTAGTCATCACACGAATAGTTTCATTAATATCTGATTCATAAGATTCTGCAACATCTTTCAGTGATTCCTGTAAAGAGCCTGACTCTTCTGCAACAGTTAACATTTGCTGCATCATATCTGGCACTAATAATGACTGGCTTAAACAATTTCCTAAACTTTCTCCAGACTTTAAATCTGTAACACAACGAGACAAATCATCTCTTAATTGAGGATTAGAGACAGTAGGTATTGCTACTTCCATAGACCTCACTAATGTCAAACCGCTATTAATCAACAAATACGTTGTACGCGTAAAACGAGCAAAATCTGTTTTTAGAACTAAATCTCTTAAAAAAGGTGTTCGTAAAAGCCAATAACCAATTAAAACCTTTGCTAAAACTGTCTTACGCCATCGATTAATAATAAAAATAGCTAGAAAAACACAAATAACAATAGGAATCCAAAAGATCTTTAAGAAATTACTGATATTCATAACAATCAAGGTTGGCATTGGTAAAGACTGAGACGTATCCACATAAATAATTGCAATCTTTGGTAAAACAAAGGTAAGAATAAAGAAAATAGTTAAAAGTCCTACCGACAACATAACAAACGGATAAACCATTGCTCCTGTAACTTTTGAAAACAGCTCCTGTTGTTTCTTCTGAAATTCAGCAACATCTAAAAGAACATCCCGTAAATGTCCAATTTCTTCCCCAGCCTGAACCATGGCTACATATAAAGGAGAGAAAGCTTGCGGGTACTCACTCAAAGCTAAGGAAAAAGAACGACCGCTTTTTACAGATAAAGCAATCTCCCTAATAATCTTAGCTAAATAAGGGTTCTTAGTCTGAGCGCTAATTACCTCTAAAGCCTTTAACAAAGAAACTCCAGATTTAACGAGCCCCCCAATTTGTTTCGTAAATTGAAAAATTTCATTTGATTTAATCTTTCGAGGATGAATCTTACTAACTAAAATATCTTGAGTTACTTCTTCTATAGAAACAGGGACTAATCCCATTTGATTAAATAATTCCAAAGCATCCTCATGATTCTGGGCTTCTAAGCGACCAGTCACCGTTTCAGCATTACTTCTCTTAGCTTTATAAAAATATGAAGGCATAGATTTAAGGCATTACCGAGGCAGGTAAAATATGTAAATTATCTTTACCAGAAACATGCATGACTTCTGAAGGTGTTGTTATCCCATTAATAACACATTGCCAGCCATTTTGACGCAATGTCTGCATTCCAGTAGCAATGGCTGCTGTTTTAATAGCTTCTACACTAGGCTGAGAAGTTAACATAGCTCGAATTCTCTCATTCAATATTAGAATTTCATAAATAGCAGTACGCCCCCAATAACCCGTATTATGACAATGTTCGCATCCGCTACCTTTGTATATTTTAAAATCTATTGACGATAAAGATAGCGAACGAGCTATTTCTTCTTGAATAACAGGAACAATTTCATGATCTAACGTCTTACATTTTGGACAAATGATACGCACCAAACGTTGTGCTACAAAGGCTTCTACAGAAGACGCCACCAGATAAGGTTCAACCCCCATATCAATTAAGCGAGAAATACCACTAGCTGCATCATTAGTATGTAAGGTAGAAAAAACCAAATGTCCTGTCAATGCAGTTCGAATAGCAATTTCTGCGGTTTCTAGATCTCGAACCTCTCCTACCATAATGATATCTGGATCATGACGTAAAATACTGCGCAAACCTTCAGCAAAACTAAAATTAAGACGAGAATTAATTTGAATCTGTGTAATACCTTCCATTTCATACTCTATAGGATCTTCGATAGTAATAATCTTATGTTCATCCCTATTAAGTTCATTCAAACAAGCATAAAGAGTTGTTGTCTTACCGCTTCCTGTGGGACCTGTAACAAAAATGATGCCATGAGGTTTAGTAATAAGACTACGAAATTGTCCTGCATTATATTTATTAAAACCTAAACTTTCTAAAGTTGTTCGCATACTCTTAGTAGGTAAAATACGAATAACCATACTTTCCCCTCGTGGCGTTGGAATTGTAGAAATGCGCAAATCCAAATCCTGATCATTAGTACGAACAACCGCACTTCCATCCTGCGGCAGCCTCTTCTCAGTAATACTCAAATTAGACATAATTTTAATACGTGAAAGTATCGGTAAAAGAAAAAGCTTTGCCTCCGAAGGTAAATTACCATCGATCAAAATCCCATCAATACGATAACGTAACCGTACTTTATCACGATATGGCTCCAAATGAATATCTGTCGCTCTTTTTTGGTAAGCTTCTAGAATAATCTGATTAACTAATTTAGCAACAGAAGGGTCTTCACTCTTTTTCTCAATATCTTCCACCCATGCCTGAGTATGGACCTGATTCTTATGTTTTGGTTCTTTTGTTAAGATCTTATCGATGGTCTCTGAAGCTAAACCATAATACTTCTTTAATGCTTCTTTAATATCCGACTTTAAAGCTAACACTTCTTTTGGTTCTAATCCTAAATGAACTCTAAGATCATCTCCTACTCGTATATCTAGAGGTGTCGATATAGCTAATTTTAGATTATTCCCTTCAATTGCAATAGGCATAAACTCGTAGAACGATGCAAACTTAACGGGAACTCTTTCAATAACACTGGCAGGAATTTCTAATTGCTTTAAATCAACAACTTCTAATTTTAATTGCTTAGAAAGAGCTTCAATAATCTGTCTGTCTGTTAAAATATCATGTCGAATCAAATAACTATGAAGATTTCTGCGATCCTCCTTAGCTAGATCAATATAATGCGAAGCATCATCGGCTGTTAAAAGATCAGCCTTAACCAACACATCAACGAGAATTTTATTAGCAACAGGTTTATACATAGCCTAGAAATTGTAAAAGAATAGAATCAAACCTTAGGAGCACAGCCTATCATATAGAAATCTTGCGATTCCATATGGTCATAATCGCCACGTAAAATACGTTCACAACCCACAATATTATCTTCCAAAGGAACATATTCACCCTTCTTACCGGTAAAAACTTCACTAACCGTAAAAGGCTGGGTCATAAAGTTATAAAGCTTTTCTGCACGTTTAAAAACCTTCTGATCTTCTTTACTTAATTCTTCAAGACCAATAACAGCTACAATACGTTTGAGAGAATTGTGTTTATTGAAATGCTGAATAACTTGTTGGGAAATTTCATAATGACGACGACCAACAACATTAGTATCCAAATTGGTACAAGAACTCTGTAACGGATCAATTGCAGGATACATACCACGCTGAACTAAATCACGAGAAAGAACAACAACCCCATCGAGAGTTGCGAAAATAGAAACAACCGCCGGATCTGTCATATCATCAGCTGGAACATAAACAGCTTGGAAAGCCGTGATAGACCCCCCCCCTTCAATAGAACGAATTCGTTCTTGAACCATATTAACCTCTGAAGCTAAGGTCGGCTGATAACCAGTTTCAGCAGGAACTCGTCCCAACAAAGTGGAGACTTCCTGACCCGCCTGGATAAAACGATACAAATTATCCATAAACAAAAGAACATCTTTATTCTTAGCTAAAAGATACTCTGCCATTGTCAATCCCGCATTAACAACCTCAGCACGAGCCCCTGGGGGCTGATCCATTTGACCAAAAGCCAACATAACCTTAGGTAAAAGATGGGCTTCTTCTAATTCATAAAAAAGCTCATTACCTTCACGTATACGTTCTCCAATACCAGTAAACACGCAAGCGCCTCCATGAGCTTTAACAATATTATGAATCAATTCCAATATAACAACGGTCTTCCCGCATCCAGCCCCTCCTAAGACTCCTGTCTTACTTCCTTTAATCATTGGATACAAAAGATCAATATACTTAATCCCAGTTTCCAAAAGCTCTGGTATTTCACGACCTGTTTTCTTCAAATTAAATAATAACTGATCTACAGGACGACGAATAGGAATTGTCGTTGGACAATCATAAGGACCTGCATTATCCAAAGGTTTTCCAGAAGCATCCATAACTCGACCAAAACAACCATCCCCAATAGGAATAGAAATAGGTTTATTTGTATTCGTGCAAGGTGCACCTAACTGAAGGTTTAGTGTTTCCATAAAAGAAACACATCTAACTAGACCAGGCCCCAAATGTTCTGCTGTTTGTAAAACAATACGACGTCCATCAAAGGCAAATGTCTCAATACAATCATAAACAGCGGGAGCCTCTTCATCTTCAGGAAAACGCACATCAACAACTGGCCCCTGAACAGCAGATACACGACCAGTATTTTTCTTTATATCTGAATTAGCAGATGTTACAGAAGCATTATTTTCCATAGTTTCTCTCGTATTCTTAATTTTTAACCATCATCCTAGCTGAAAAGACTTCCCTTAAACTCTTATCAATATCTCCTCGACGAGCTTTCCGATATTTTAGTTTAACCACATCTCTTTCTTTACGCATTTTACCTAAACTACTATCTAATTGCTGTGTTTGAGCAGAAGCAGCTGCTAAATTTGTATCATAAAATATTTCAAAAATTCTAGAAGATAGCCAAAGATTAGAAAGATACCCTATCATATCTACAGAATCAGATTCCTCAAGAATTTGTTTAAACCGTACAATGCTTTGTTTATTCTTAGGAAGCAAATCTTCACAAGGCAAAAGCTTAACTACTCGTGGTTTTATAACTGTATAATCTTTAGGCCAAGGATAAATAACAACAACCTTTCCTATTCTACCTTCCATAACTTCTTTAACTAAATAGTCTTTAATCTCAAGGGATACTTCATAAAATCCGCGTTCTTCCACATCTTCCCAAATTTTGGCACTTTTCTTCCCCATACCTTCTAATTTTGCTACACCTTTTTTACCTACGGTCACAAGTAAGGCATCCGGAGCTTTCTCTAACTCTTCCATAGCTCGAGCAATCACACGACTATTTAAGTCGCCAATAAAACTTTTCTCTGTAGATATAATAACAATTGCTGTTCTAGAATTATCATTATTAACTAACGGGTGCCGAACCTGAGAGAAACTAACCAAACTAAAGAATTCCACAAATGACTCGCTAAAACGATTAAATTTTGTTTTTTGTGAAAAAAGGGCATGATACTTCATATCTGCAACATCTTTCAGAACCTGGATCAAATCAACCAGCTCTTTTACTTCAGAAAGCTCAACCTTAACCTTACTTGCTTTACCCATAAGAGGATTTTAAACCGTATATTGTTTTTCTACCTGGGTTTTTATAGCATTAGCAGATGTCTTAAATGAATTTTGCAAACTACCATCTAATAATAAACTACCGAATTGCAAAATAACACCGCCAACAATAGTTCTATCAATCTTAGGATTAAGTTCTATATCACGAGAAGCTTTTTCTTTAAAAACCTTAATAATCTCGTTTAAAGCAGATTGATCTAAAGGATTAGATGTTATCACATCAACACTTTTAACATCCGGGCCTAAACGCCCCATATCAACACTTCTTAATTGTTCTATGAATTCAACAAATAACTGATGATCAATAACACCTTTTACCGTATTACCAAAGACATCATTCATAACACGCATGGAATAGTCAACAATCTTAATCTCCATATTCTTTTCAATATCTCGACGAATAGTTTCTTTAGCGTTTTGAGCTTTTTGAATAATCTCTTCTGCCTCTGTACGAGCTTTTTGAATGATCTCATCTTTTTGTTCAGCCGCCTTTTCTTCTAATTCTTGGCGCATTTTACGTTCCATAATATCCAATTCTTTCTGTCTACGCTGCAATTCAGCATCAGCCTCCTTAATCTTTAAATTAAGTTCTCGTTCACGTTCACGAGCTGCCTCAGCATCTCGATCCAGACGTTGTTTTGCACCATCAACAGTCTTAATTAATACCATATACAAAGCAAAAATAATTGCCCCTGATATAATTGTAGTTAGAATCAAGAACTGGATAATTAAATTCCATCCCATAAATATTCTCCTTAAATATTAAACTAACAAACGATAAACAACCAAAGTTACCAAGAAAAAACTAATCTCAACAGCAAAGATCCAAACTCCGCGCTTTTGAATATCTGCTATCTTACTAGGAAAATTCCCCATATCGTTAATCATTCTAGATCCAAAAAAGGCAACTAAAAAACAAAACGTTCCTATCCATATAAACGCTCCAGAAATGAGTATAAGTCCTTCCTTCCAATCATGAAAACCCATATTCCTTACCTTATTTCTTAAACAATTGGAATATAATCAAAATAGCAACAATCGATATAGCTTCAACAAAAACCAACATAATAGCCATTCCCATAAAGATCTTTGAAGCTGCTGATGGATTACGACTTAATGCTTTAATGACTGCATAGCCTAAAATCGCAATTACTACTGAAGGCCCCATAACCGAAATAAACATAACAGTCAAAATTAAAAATGTTTCAGCTAACATGTAACCACCCTTATAGTAGAATTACTTTTCTTTAATGATCTTATCTAAAGGATTCTGAGCAGAAATATATGTGTTTTCGGCTTCCTCTATTAATATAGTACACTCATTGGCAAAAAATCTTAGAATACCTGAACGAATAGGTATCTGCCTTCTCCAATCTATAATGATATTTCCTTTTTGAACTAAACCAACTAACGGATAATGATAAGCTAAAAGCTCATACTCAGTTCTATCTCCAAGAATGAATAAACTCATCACATCGCTCTCAAAAACTAAATTCTTAGGGCTAAGAATTGTACATTTAAAATTCAATCTAGATTTAAACATTCTTTTTACTCTGCATTAGCCGCTTCTGGTTGAAGTTTTGACTGTTCCACATACTCATCTAAATGATCCGGTGTCTCCTTCTTACGACGACTCATTAGAATTTTCACAAAAGCATCAACAACTTCTACGATACCTTTTTCAATATCTGCTTCAAGTTTTCTCTTTTCTCGTAACAATTTCAATAAATCAGAATTACTCTTCCTAGTATATTCTAAAATCTCTTCTTGAAAGATCTTAACTTCTGGAATAGTTAACTCATTAAGCATTTTCTTATTATAAGCATAAAAAATTATTACCTGAATTTCCTGCATAACAGGCTTATCTTTATCTTGACGTAAAATCTCAGTTAAGATAGCTCCACGCTTAAGCTTCTCTAAAGTTTCATCAGAGTGACCGGAAGTTTTTAATTTAGAAAGACGTAATAATTCACGATATTGTAAGTATTCCAAACGTAATGGCCCTGAAAGAGATTTAATTGCCGGCCATTGTACTTTTGATCCAACACGAGAAACAGATAATCCTAGATCTAAGGCAGGTTTTTGTCCTTCTCCAAAGAGTGAACTACTCAATAAAATTTGTCCATCCGTCATTGAAACTAAATTAGAAGGTACAAACGCTGTTAAATCACCTTCAAGAATTTCTACAATTGGAAAGAATGTAATGGAACCTCCCCCATGCTTCTCATCTAAATAACAAGCTCGTTCAATCATCTTTGAATGTAAATAAAAGATATCGCCAGGATACGAATCACGACCAGGGGGACGGCCAATCAAAAGCGAAATTTCACGATAAGCCCAAGCATGTTTCGTGAAATCATCAAATCCAACAAATACATTTTTACCTTGATGTAAAAAGAATTCTGCTAATGAACAAGCCACATACGGAGCTAAGTATTGTTGTCCTGGGGGAGATGAAGCTCCTGCACAAACCATCATACTATATTTAAAACACTCATGATCCTTAAATAACTGCACGATCTTAGCTAAAGCTGATTTAGGTTTCCCAATAGCCACATAAATACAAATAACATCCGTATTCTTTTGATTAATTATTGTATCTGTTACAAACGTTGTCTTACCTGTTCCTTTATCCCCCAATATTAATTCTCGCTGACCAAAACCTATAGGAATCATAGCATCAAGAACTTTAATCCCTGTTTCCAATGTTTTCTTTAAAGGTTGACGAGAAAGAATAGGGGGAGCATCAGGAAAAATAGGATACATCTTTTCATTTTCTATAAGCCCTAGACCGTCTATTGGCTCAGCTAAGACATTAACAATACGACCAATAAATTTTTCTCCAACTGGCATTTCAAAAGGTTCAATAGATGCAATCGCTTTATCCCCTGTTTTAATTTTTTCAGTTTCCTTAATCATAAGAACTTGGGCTTCTTCTTCATTAAAACCAAGTATCATACCCATACTCCCATAACCAAATTTAATCAGTTGACCATTGATACAATTGTGAAAGCCTCTAACAATAATAATACATCCACGAATAGCTTTAACAATTCCAACTTCTGTGTATTGCAACTGCTTTGAACTCATTGACCCTCACTAGTTAGAATTAGTTCTTTCCTGCTGTTGATTTATTATCTATTTCACTACGATTCTTTTCTTGATCAACCTTTACTTTATCTTTTGAACGCATAAACCAAACAATAAAATTAATTGTTGTTAAAAATACCACAAAAATCAGAACCCAACTGATAAACTTCCAAGTTGCACTTTCTGTAGGAGGTGTATTAAAAATTGCTTTAGAAATATCAGATATCCCTTTTAAAGAACGAAGCTTTTCTAAGACATTCTGAACCTTACTCTTTTGCAAGTCTTCACGATAAACAGCCAACAGTTTCTCTAAACTCTCAACATATGTCTTTACAGTATCATAAGTCTTCTGATTGTCACGAAAAGCACTGATATGATCTAAAATATTATCTCTTTTTTGTGCTTGTGAAGTCTCAAGATTCTTAAGAAGATCAACAATATGATCAAAGAGAATCTTCGCACTTTCCCCAAATTTAGATGTTTGTAAGACCCCATAAGCAAGATTTGAACGATTACGTAAATAATCAATATCTCTTTGTGCAATAAACCAAATATCTCGAATGCCTATCGAATATTTTTTCTTCTCTTTAGGCTGAAGCTCTTCTTCTCTAAATAAAAAAGCCTGTTTCTTCTCTTGATCAAAACGAACCTCAAAACCTTCAAATTCTACCAAATCTTCAGGTTTAATCTCTGACGGCAAATAATGCTTATTTTTAAAA
>JAYTXU010000080.1:0-19849 GCA_043742785.1 Candidatus Omnitrophota bacterium | reverse complement strand
CATTTTGAAAGGCACTCGTTTATTACCTGTGCTACCATTAGGATAATAAATATTAAAAAGAATAAAATCATCGTACTCGGCAATTAAGGTTCTGCCTTCACTATCAAATTCTTTAATACCCAAACCTTCAATGACCGATTTAGGTTCTTTCTTTGTATAGATAACAACTCCGCTGTAACCTTTCTTCTCAGCGGATGACCAAAAAGATTTATAACCTTTAGGTTTTAAGATAGAGTCGTTTAATTGTTCAGGGTGGGCTTTTGTTTCTTGTAAACCGATGATGTCTGGAGATTCTTTTTCAAGCCAATCGAAAAACCCTTTTTTCTCACTAGCTCTTATACCGTTGACATTAAATGACAACAGCTTCATTTCTTAATTTCCATTGGGAAAATAATACCTACCGATACCATAGCCTTGATTGTTTCTTCAACTGTCCAACCTGGATCCCTGGTTTGATCAAGTTTGACAATTATAATATAGCCTAACAAAGGGTTGTGTGTAGCAGGGATGAGAATTCTTAGCAGGTCTTCTCCCGTAGCATTATCTTTAACTTTTCCAGTTAAAAAACCAACCATCCATCCGTCATGAACGAGATTTCTAACTAAAAGGACTTTCTGAAAAGCTTGTTTATCAGAAGCAGCAGAAAAACTTTCAGATAATTCTTTACCTATTTGATAAATAAACTTAATGAAAGGAATCTTCTCGCTGACACGTCCAATAAAATGTAAAACTTGCCGGCCGATAACATTACTGACAATAAGTCCTATTAAATACAAACTCAATAACACCAAAACAATACCCATACCTGGGATTTGATGAATTTCAATGTATTGATCTAAAAAACTCATCACTCTCTTATCAATGAGTTTATAAAGTAATGTGATAGCAATCGTTGTTAATAAAATAGGAATAATAGCCAATAGGCCGCGGAGAATATAAATACGAAGATGAACAAAAACATTTTTGAATGTACTTTTCATAAGATGGGCTATATTAGCATTAAAGATTTTCTTTGAATATGAATTTTTTTATTATTGACTTTCATTTTTACGACATTAATATTAGTTCCTATGGCAAATAGAAAACCAGTAGACATAAATCTGAATACACCTCCTGAAGCCTTCTGTAAAGAAGAGTTGAATAAACTTTCTGCTAAAGGCGTTTATGAAGGCAATCTTAAAGCTGATATCCGAGATAGCTCACGTGATGATCTGCCTTGGGAATCCGAAGCTTTGGCTAAATCACACGGAATCTATTTAGAATTTAACCGTGCTAAAGAAACCACGGAAGCCAAGGAATGGATCTATATGTTTCGTATCTCCATCCCTGGCGGAGGACCTTTAAATCGTGAGCAATACAATGTGATCGATGATTTAACAAATCAATATACCAAGGATCCGGATGGAATGCCTTCTATTCGTTTAACCAATAGACAAAATGTTCAACTGCATTGGGTTAAAAAAGCTAATGTTCAGCCGATTATCAAAGCTTTTGCTGAGTCAGGATTAAATACACTCAACGGTTGCGGAGACAATACTCGTAATGTGATGGGCTGTCCTATGGCTCGTTTTTCAAAGGCATTTGATAGTAACGCCTGGGCAAGAAAAGCAGGCGATTATTTCCAATTACCTTTAGAACCTTTTATTTCTGTTTGGGAAATTGATCCTACTAAGGTGCGTAAGCCAGGCGAATCTTTTCAATATGCCCCTAAATTGCTTAACCGTAAATTCAAGATTGGGTTTGCTTCTGTTTTAGAAAATTCTTCAGGTCAATTAACTGTTGATAATTGTACTGAAGTTTTAACAGATGATCTAGGGATTATCCCTATCATTGAAGGTAATAAAGTTACAAAATTTCAGATTTATGTTGGCGGCGGTCAAGGTGAACGCAATGGTAAACCCTCCATGGCTTGCTTAGGTCAAGCCCTGTGTCAAACTAATGAAGCTAATCTTTTAAAGGTTATGGATGCTGTTGTTAAAGTTCATCAACAATGGGGAGATCGTCAAAACCGCATTTGGGCAAGACTTAAATTTGTTATTAAGAAAATGGGTGTTGACTGGTACCGCGCTCAAGTTGAAGAAATTTTAGGTCAAAAACTAACATTACCTAATCCTAATTTGGATATTGGGCATCGTCATATGCATCACGGCTGGTTTAAACAGTCAGATGGCCGCTGGACATTTGGTGCCTTCATTGAAAACGGGCGTCTAATTGATAACAGCCCCAACGGTAAGTTAAAATCTATGTGTCGCCATTTAATGAACACCTACCCTATTGAATTTATGATTACACCTAATCAGGATGCTTTGTTTTGTAATATTCCCGAAGCCTCTAAATCAGCTTTTGAAGCCGATTTGCTTAAATTTAAATTCGGAAAAAGAAATGGTAAAGTCTATTCTACCCTTCGCTTACTTTCAGGGGCTTGTGTCGGCCGTGATACTTGTCGTTTAACCTATACGGATTCAGAGAAATTTGAACCTTTACTTATTGATGAACTGGAAGCTTTAGGTTGGGGAGATATTCATGAATCCATAGGTATGACTGGTTGTGAACGTCAGTGTTTTAGACCTGCCACCAAAACGATTGGTTTAGTTGGATCAGGCTTAAACCGTTATCAAATGAAATTAATGGGCTCTGAAGATGCCAAACATCAAGGATTAGCCCTTATTTCAACAAGTGATGATAAAATTTATATGCGATCGATTCCCCGCGAACGAGTAGCTACGGTTATTGATGTATTATTAAAACATTGGAAGGCTAATGCTAAACCTGGAGAAGGTTTAGGCTATTTTAATCGCCGTATTGGTATGGAAGCCATCATCAATCTCTTCAAGAATGACCCTGCAACTGCTGATCTTGCAGCTAAACCAGCCTCTGCAGATTGTATTGTTGAATAATTTGATTTGATGGAAATGCTTGGTATTAAAAGAAAAACCCCGCTCAATTAGAACGGGGTTGTTTATTTATTATACTATCAGACTAGAAAGTTAAAGAAGAACGTTTGCTTCATCCCAAGCAAATGTTGCCTCATCTTCTTCTTGTCCTTTTTGATTGGACTCTTCGTTATGTGGACCGATCATAAGATAATACCTCCTTAGAACTCCCATAGGGCACTTTGACCCTTTCTCTTGGGAAATAGAATAAGGTAAATATACTCTATTTTGCTTAAAATGCCAAGTCTTTTTTTAAGCTAGTCTACACTATTAATAATTGTTTAAGTAGAGTCTGAAGAGTCGTTTTTGGAAGGATTTCTCTTAATAATATGTAGTTCTTCTTCTAATTTGATGACCCCAATATGCCAAATTCGGCCCCAAAATGGTCCAAACAAGAATCCCAAAGCGCCTACGACTGCCCCTACGGAAATAAAGGACATTAAAGCAACAAAAATTTTTCCTAAAGCTGAAATTGGAAGATAGGTAGGCCCTTGAGCGGTTGCCACCATGCTCATAAAATAAAAAGCATCTAAAAAATTCATTTTCTCTATAAAGTGCAGACCAATAGTACCAATAGCCATAATCGTACTGATTAATGAGAAGGCATATAAAGCCCTATTATAAACAGAATGGAAACGATGTTTAGAAATCATTATAGAACCGATAACATTCCCGTAATACGGGTAAACTTTTCACGAGGTTTCTCAAAAACTACTCCGCGTTGAATTTCAGCCGCATCGATTTTCTTCCAATCTGCAAAAGACACGACACGGACTTCCCTATCTTTTAAGAGCTTTATAACAGCATCTGTACTGGGATTTTCACAAGGATTTAGATGTTCTAAATCTTCCATAAGACTTCTAACTGTTTCTTCAGAACATGGTTTATTAGTCCCAATAATTCCTGTGGCTCCGCGTTTAATCCAGCCCGCTACATACCAACCAGTAAAAATTTGTTCAGAATCCACCACGCGGCCTGCTTTATTAGGAATAATTCCAAATTGATCAGAAAAAGGTAAACCTTTGATAGGAATGCCCCGGTAGCCAACACTTCTAAATAGAACCCCACAGTCAATTTCTTCGAATTTCCCTGTACCTCTCACCTTTTGATGATTAGCTTCACCCAACAATTCATTAATTTCAAAGCGAATCTTTTGAACCCGCCCTTTACCGATGATTTCCACTGGAGAACGTCTAAAATGCAGAACAAACCTAAGTTTGCGGTTATTGGGTTTAATGGTATTAAAATGAGTTAAAATCTCAAAATTCTTCTTACGTCCAGCATTATGAGGGTCTTCTAATTCTTTGAGACTTGCCTCATTGAGATTTAAATCTTCAGGGTCAATGACAGGATAGCAATCAGCCAAATCTCCCATTTCTTTCATTTCATGAGAAGTAAAAGATGCTTGAATTGGACCTCGACGACCATACACATGAACTTCCCTAATCTTACTCTCTGATAATATTTCTAAGGAATGCTGATTGATATCTGTTTTTTTGAGTTCCTCAGGAGTTTTGCACAAAATTCGCGCCACATCCATGGCTACATTCCCCTGGCCAATAATGACGGCCACCTCCTGAGAAAAATCAAAATGATGTTCCTGAAAATCAGGATGGCCATTATACCAAGCTACAAATTCAGTAGCTGTGTAGCTTCCTACTAAGTCTTCTCCATCAATACCTAAATGTCTGTCCGACTCTGCTCCAATAGAGAAAATAATGGCATCGTAAAATTTCTGAAGATCAAAAACCGTAATATTCTTCCCAATGGTCACATTACCTAAGAATGTAAAATTAGGATTCTCAGCAATTTTTTCAAAAACCTTGGTGACATTCTTAATTTTTAAATGATCTGGAGCAACCCCGTAACGGACTAAACCATAAGGAACAGGGAGTTTCTCAAACATATCAACCTTGATCTTGATATTTTGTTTAAGTAAATCGTCTGCTGCATAAAAGCCGCTAGGACCACTGCCAATAATAGCTACACGCAAAGGTCGTTCCAAGGTTCCAAAAGATACCATAAAAATCTCTTTTCTATCGTTTTACTTCCGTTGCTAAGATTAAATGTTTAATCCCTACTCTAGAGGCCATATCAACCACTTGAACCACATAATCATATTTAACAGTACGATCCCCATTAATAATAATAGAAGGATCTGAATATTTCTTAGCTAAAGTTTGCAGCTTGAATTTAAAAATATTCATATCAAAACGTAAATTATAACGCTGATTTTCTAAATAAACATCTCCGCTAGAAGTAATGGTAATATTAATATCTTTATTTTCTATTTGACCTTCATTATGGGAAACTTGTGGAAGAGCTATCTTGATACTAGAGCGATAAATAAATGGTGTTGTTACCATAAAGATGATTAACAAAACTAAAATAACATCTGTAAAAGGAGCTATATTAATATCCGCAATCAGCCGGGAATTTCTTTCGCGTCTTTTCATATTATTTCTTCTTTACACACAAATCAGAAAGTTCAGAAGCAGTTAATTCCATGTCCAAAACAAAATTATCTACTTTACGTACAAAATAATTGTAGCTAACAACAGCAGGGATAGCTACCAGAAGGCCTGCGGCTGTACAAACCAGAGCTTCTGAAATACCAGCGGTTACTACATCCATTCCACCGGAAGCCGTTTTGGAAACATCGTGAAAGGCACGGATAATACCAAGAACTGTACCAAATAAACCAATATAAACAGCTATTCCTCCAATAGTACCGACAATACTAGTAAATCGCTCTAACTTAACTGTTTCAATAGTAATTTCTCTTTCCATTGCGTTATAAATCATTTTTTCATCATGACTGTTGTGATTTAATCCAGCTAAAGCAACTTTTGAAGATGGCGTATCTGTATTCTTGCAATAATCAATAGCTGTTGAAAATTGATTACGACTAGTACTTTTACTAATTTCTTCAATTAAATGAATACGAGAAACCGATGAACGACGTTTAAAATACCATAAACGCTCGATAATGACAGCAATCGATAAAATTGAACACAAAACCAATATATACATCGTAAACCCACCTGCATGAATAATTTCAAAAATACTTTTATCTTGAAACATTAACCCCTCCTGATTTTTTACCCCTTGCTTAGACGGCAAACTGGCATCTTCATACAAATTAATTATATAAATGCCTTGAAATAACGACAAAGAATCATTTACTTAAGTTCTGCATTGTAATGTATTTTCATTTGCACGTCAAAATCTTTATGGTATTATATCAGCTCTTTTAATTTCAACCTGCTAAGAAACAGGTGCGGAGGAACATTTATGACGAAGAAAATTTCAAAAGCAGCATTAATGACATCAATGAACGGCGCGCAGGCGCTTATTAAATGTTTAGAGAATTTTGGTGTTGAATATATTTTTGGTCTCTCTGGTGGAGCTGCCATTCCTATCTTTGACGCCTTAGTAGGATCTAAAATTAAACTGATTCTTGTTCGTCACGAACAAGGAGCTACCCACATGGCTGATGGTTATGCTAGAGCAACTGGAAAACCAGGCGTTGTTCTTGTCACCTCTGGTCCAGGAGCTACCAATACCATCACCGGTATTCTCACAGCATTAATGGATTCTGTGCCGATGATTATTCTTTGCGGACAAACTATTTCCCCTATGCTTGGTAAAGACGCTTTTCAAGAAGCTGATATTTCAGGTATCAGTATGCCTATTGTAAAACACAGTTATTTAGTTAAAGATACCAACACGATTCCTCGTGTTGTTAAAGAAGCCTGGCATATTACTCAAACCGGCAGACCTGGTCCTGTACTTTTAGATTTACCTAAAGATATCACCTCTGCCCCTTTTACAGGAACAAGCTTGGATCCGGAAATGGATATACCCGGCTATAAAATACCTGCTAAACCTAAAAAAACAGATATTTTAAAAATGGCTAAACTCTTTAAAGGATCTAAGAAACCCCTACTTCTAGTAGGTCATGGAGCGGTTATAGCAAGAGCTTCCGATGCTATAAAGAAATTAGCAGAAAAATTAAATGCGCCTGTGACAAATACTCTGCTTGGTAAAGGCGCCTTCCCTGAAACACATCGTCTATCCTTAGGCATGTTGGGAATGCATGGGACAGCTTATTCAAATAAAGCTTTAATTAACTGCGATTTGATCCTATCGATTGGCTCTCGTTGGGATGATCGTATTAATGGTAATAACAAAGAATTCTGTGTCGGGGCTAAAAAACTTCACATTGATATCGATTTTGCAGAAATTGATAAAATTGTTAAACCTGATGCCTGGATTGTTGCAGATGCTAAGGATGCTGTCGAAGAATTAATTAAACATGTGGAACCGTTAGATACAAAAGAATGGCTCAAAGAGTTAGATTTCTATCGTAAAGAGTTTCCTTTAAAATATTCCGATGATAAAGGTCTTACGGCTCAACATGTTATTGATTCCTGCTATAAAGCAACAAAAGGTAAGGCAATTGTGACGACAGATGTGGGGCAACATCAAATGTGGGCGGCTCAATTCTATTTAAGCGACAGAGGAAATGATTGGCTTTCTTCTGGTGGAGCCGGCACCATGGGCTTTGGCTTCCCTGCAGCTATTGGCGCTCAATTTGGACGACCTAAAGATCTAGTTATCGCTATAGTAGGAGACGGCGGTTTTCAAATGACCTTAGCTGAATTATCTACCGTTTTTGTGAATAAACTACCCGTAAAAGTACTTATTATTGATAACAAGTATTTAGGAATGGTTCGTCAATGGCAGGAGTTATTTTTTGATAATCGCCTCTCTGGTGTGGATTTAGAAGGTAATCCAGATTTTGTAAAATTAGCAGAAGCTTATGGAATCAAAGCTTTTCATATTGATCATGTTAGTCATTGTCTGGATGTTATGAAAGAAGCTATGAAATATAAAGGGCCTTGTGTGATTCATGCAGAAGTTATTAAAGAAGGAAACGTATTTCCCATGGTTCCAGCTGGTAAAAGTGCTCATCATATGATTATTGAAGCTCCAACTGAAAAATTAGAAAAACCAACAGGATCAACATAAATATGAATAAATCTAATACTCATACAATCAGTGTTTTAATGGCTAATAAACCAGGTGTTTTAGTGCGCATTGCCTTAGTTTTTGCACGCCGTGCTTATAACATCGATTCCCTGGTGGTCTCTCCTACAGTTAACCCAAAATATTCACGCATGACCATCACCGCTCAAGGTGATCCAGAAACCTTGGAACAAATCATTAAGAATGTGGATAAATTGGTTGATGTTATTCATTGCGGAGAACATACCGTGGCTAATTCTGTGGAAAAAGAATTAGCTTTGTTTAAGATTAAGTCCTCTGCGGTATCAAAGGCCTTTGTTGCTAAACATAGCCGTAAATATAATGTTGCTGTTGATGATAGCTCTCAGAATCATTTAATCATCGAACAGACAGGCACTACTTCTGAAGTTGACGAATTTGAAGTTCTACTCAAAAAATACGGATTAGTGGAAATGGTTCGTACAGGTAAGGTTTTAATGGCTAAAGGCCAGGAGTCGACTTAGAACAAGAGACAATTTTAGGAAGTTCTTTCGGCGGCAGAATCACTAAAGCAATTTCAATAAACTCTTCTGTATGTTCAATGGCCGTAATCCGGCAGCGATCAGAATCACATGACGGATGATCAATCCCTAAATACTGAGCAATCCCCGATTTCAATGCTTCAAGCTCTAAATACATGATAAATTGTTTTTCCTGATCTTCATTTAAACCAAGAACAGACACGATCATGTTGAAATCTAGGTCTAGAATTTCAGGTAAAGATCTTTGATAACAAAAAGCAGACAATCCTGTCTCTGCACTAATTTCACTCGAACAAGTGATTTTTGCAAATTCAAAACTTAAGAGTTTCTCTTGAGAATCAAAACGAATATTAAGACCTGAAGAAGAATCGGAACAAGGCATAGGGTTAAAAGTAACATTAAAACTTAATAAAGGCAAGTTTTCTATCTTACTTAACGTAAGATCTTATTCAAAACATCACTAATAAGTTTTTTAGAAGAATCCTCTTTTGGTTTGGTTTGATTATCTGTAGAAGTTAATTCATCTCCTGAAGAGGGCTCTTGACTTCCTCCTAATATTGAATTTAATATATTTTTAATCTTAGGATTTTTATCTAAGACCTTTTCTAATTGATTAACGCCTTCTATCAAAAGAGCTTTTTTAGTAATATCGTCAACATTAGGCATGTATTTAATAGACGTTCCTTGTCCAGAAACCTTTCCTGGAATATAAAGACGTTTTTCATTATCTAATAAACCGTTCAAAGATTCTACAGTGCCAACTAACTCATCTGATAAATCCGGTGGTAAATAAGTATTTACATCAATATCAGCTATTAAATTAAAAGTAAGGGTTCCTTGAGCTTTAATAGAAAATATATTCGATTCTACTTTTGCATCTGTAATCGATAAAACTTTATCTTGCAATCTAAACGTAGATTGAACCTTATCTAAAAGGGTTGTATCTCTATTAAGTTTCTCTTTAATTCTAGGAGATAGTTTTGAATCTAGTTTTTGAACTAATCCAGGAATAAAACTTAACTTATCGGAAATAAGATTGAAAATATTCAATTTATCAATCTTAGCATCTGTTAAATAAAGATCACCTTCCCCTTTTAAGTTCTTGAGTATTGCTTCCGAATCAAAACTTTCACTTTTTAATGAAAGATTTCCATTTAGATATCCTTTTAATTCTACAGGCCAAAGTGATTCATTTAAAAGTTCTTCTATGTTAATACCTTTTAATACAATTTGAAAATCATACTGAGGATTAACTAATAAATTATGAATATTACCTTTAGAATTAAACTCTCCTAAACCAATGCCCCCTTTAAATTCTTTCAGAACAAGCTCATTTAAGTCAGATTCAATATTAATGTTAATATTTGTAATAGGACCCAGCAATTCATTAAATTTGATATAACCTTCCTTTAAAGAAACTGTTAAAGCAACCTTTTCTAAACCTTTTGCGGAAGCATTTAATTGAGGAATCTTAATTAAGACAATTCCTTTAATATCTTGAGGCCAAATGGAAATTTTCTCTAAAACTGAAGAGATTGATTTGACCCTAGTCCAATCCCATTGGTTTAAATTAGTTAATATTTTAAGATCACTTAACGAAACAGAGTTTTTGGGTAAATCTAAAGAACAACGACCACTGATATCAATATTATTTGGAATCTTACTCCATGCATTTACATAAACTATGAAATCAAATGTCTTAGTTAATGAAAAACCATTAATTTTAGCTTCGATATTATTTAAATGAACACTTAAAGGTAATTGAAAATTACGATCTTCAAAGGATAGTTCTGCATGTTCAATTAAAATGGATTTTATTAAGATTTCAGGTAAAACTACCGCAGATGAAGAAGAATTTGTCAAAGAAGATTGTTTTGATTCAACAGATTTTGAAGATTTTTCTGAAGTTTTCTCTGCTCCGATGGTCGTTGCATTAATCGTTCCATCAGAAGAACGGACAATCGAAATCTTAGGAGAAGAAATAACAACACTATTGATAATTAATTTTCTTTCTAATAGTAAAGCAAGCGTATCTATTCTTAAAAATGTTTTACCAATAGAAAGAAAGTTATTTCTACTAAAACGTATATCATCAGAAACAACAAGTTCTTTTAAATTCAATGAAAAACCCTTTAATAAATTAAAATCTAAATGAACACTTTTGATTCTAACGTCTCTACCAATAACTTGGCTGATTTGGCTAGTCATTTGAGGTAAATATTTATTGGCATCAAATGTTTTAATAAAAACAAAGATTCCTATAAAAAGCAACACAATTAATACCAATAAACTAATAATGATAATTTTAAAGACTTTCATCCTATTTACTCCATTCACTTTAAAAGTACAAATGTTATCTTCTATCTTTAGCTCGATCTAATTGGTCACGCATACGATCTTTTAAATCACGCTGTTGATCTTGTATATGTGAGCGATTAGATTCTATTAAATCTTTATTTCTTCTGTTTTGCTCTTCTATTTTATCTCTAATTGAAGTGTCTTTGTTTGAATTTAAATTATTTATTCTATTTTTTTGCTCTTTAAGATTCTCTAGAGAAGATATTGTCTTGTTAGAAGCTGTTTTTAATTTATCAACCAATTGAGAATCTTTAACTAAAATTGAATCATTTTTCATCTGTTGCATCTTCTCGTTTAACTCTTTTAACAGATCTTGCTGCTTTTGAAACATATCTTTTTGACTACTTTGGGATAAAATTAAAGCTAATTCCGCGTCATCAGCTAATTTTTGATTTATTTTCTTTTGTTTTTCTTTTAAAGCCATCAACTCTTTCCCGTTTTGCACCATAAGGAAATTCTGATCTTCAAACTTTTTCATAATAGATTTAATCATTAGGAAATCCCCATCTTTACCTTTCCCATAGGAATCTTCTACCATTTTTGATAGTGGACCCAAGACTTCTTGAGTGTCTCCTAAATATTGAGATTGTTCTTTTAAATATTTACTAACTAATTTATTCATTTCATCTTTTTGAAGCTCTTCTCTAGATTTAAACCCTAACAAACTAAAGAAACCGCTTCCAATACTTTGATGATTTGAATCTTCTTTAGTCAGAACGCCAAAAAATATAGCGATAACAAGTATCGTAATTAATAAGATATGCACTAAATTAACCTCTTATAGATGTAATTGTTTTTCTAATTCAGCTAGATCTTGAGTTGATTTCTGACAAACATTTTGTTTGCAAACATAGGCTTGAGAAGTCGTTTGATTAGAACGAAAAACTAACGATTTATTAGGTATAAAATGTTTATATATAACTTTTTGCATTTGTGAAAGAATTGGGTCTGTCTTCTTTCCTTCTAAAACCACATTAATAGAGGGGCCTAAATAGAAATCCAAAGCACAAAGAGCAAAGCTGTAAGCTGAAGGTGATGTTTCAATGATTTCAGCGAAAGCTTTAAATAATCTCTCGAGAGAATCAAACCATTTTTGTTCAGAACTCATTAAATAAATTCTTATTAATAGATGGGCTGCTACAGAGTTTCCTGAAGGAATAGCCCCATCGTAAATATCTTTAGGTCTAATAATTAAATTTTGAACATCATTGGCCGTTAGGAAGAATCCACCTTGAGACTTATCTTCAAACAAAAGAATCATATCATCAGTGAATTTTTTAGCTTCCAATAAATATTGATCTTCCAAACTCGCTTCATATAAATCTAAAAGACCATTAATAAAGAAAGAATAGTCTTCCAATGTCCCTAAAATATTAGACTGATTCTGACACCAAGAGTGTAATAGGCGGTTTTTTAATTTCATGTGAGTTAAAATAAAATCAGCAGATCTCTTTGCTTCAAAAATATAACGTGGCTCATCTAAAACTACTCCAGCAAAAGAAAAAACACCTAACATTAATCCATTCCAATCACTTAAAATCTTGTTGTCTAAATGAGGACTAGGTCTACTCTTACGAACATTAAATAATTGATATTTTGCTTTCTTAATGATTTGGTTAATTTGATCAATATCTTTTTTAAAATGAACGGCGACATCTATAAAGGAATGAGCTATATATAAAATATTTTTACCCACAAATTCTCCATGAGGATCCTGCTTAGCATTGCCCTCATCTTCTACTCCAAATGCATAACAAAATATGGACGCATTTTCTTCTCCTAATATCTCAGTAATTTCTTTCTTTGACCATACATAGAAAGCTCCTTCAATAGTATGTCCAACCTCCAGAGATAAGCTATCAGCATCTTGAGCACAATAAAAACCACCTTCTGGATGCTGCATTTCTCTTAAAACATAATCTAAGGTTTCTCTAACTATTAAAGCATATTGTAAATCTCCTGTCACTTGATAGCATTCTAAATACGCTTTAACCAAAAGAGCTTGATCATAGAGCATTTTCTCAAAATGGGGCACATGCCAATATGCGTCTGTTGAATAACGATGAAAACCTCCACCTAAATGATCATAAATACCACCAGAAGCAATAGCCCTTAAAGTGGATTCAACCATACTTAAAATATTTTTATCTCCACTGCGTTTATAAAAGCGAAGCAAAAAGGATAAATAATGACCCATAGGAAATTTAGGAGTTCCACCAAAACCTCCGTTTAAACGATCGAATTGACTAGATATCGATTGAAAAGCTCTCTCTAGTAAGGATAATTGAGGCAATTGAGTGGTTTGAGTAAATCTTTGGGTTTGTTCAAGTAAAGCTTGAGTAATTTGATTACTAGAAGATAAAATTTCTGCTCGTTGATTTTGCCAGGCTTGACTAATCGTTTGAAGTAAATCCATAAAACCTGGGCTTCCCCACTTAGCAAAAGGAGGAAAATAAGTTCCTCCAAAAAAAGGTTTTCCTTCAGACGTTAAGAAAACTGTTAAAGGCCATCCTCCTTGACCAGTCATAGCCGTAACAGCTGCCATATAAATTTGATCTAAATCAGGCCTATCTTCTCGATCCACCTTAATAGCTATAAAACTTTCATTAATGATTTTAGCAATATCTTCATTTTCAAAACTTTCATGGGCCATCACATGACACCAATGACAAGTTGAATAACCTATAGAAAGTAAAATAGGTTTTTGCTCCTTAATCGCTTTATTTAAAGCCTCTTCTTCCCAAGGATACCAATCAACAGGATTATGGATATGCTGAAGTAGATAAGGATTTCGTTGGCCAACTAGATGATTGGGATTAGAAGACATCTATTTAAGATTTGAATCAAATAAATCCAATGTTTTAGAAATTTGGTCTTCTCGAAGATTAGAAGTTTTTTGTAATTTATGAAATACAACAGAAGTTGATAAATTTTCATTTGAAATACTGGGCAAAGGTGGAGCCATCTGAATGTGATTGTTAGTCTTTTTAAGATAATCGTTGATATTTTTGTAATCTGGAATTAAAACTTGAATATCGGAAAAACGATTAAAAGCAGCTTGATAATTTCTAGACTTATACAATTTTACCGCTTCTGTATACATTATTGCAACTCCAACTTCTAATTGCTTACGGACAACTTTCCGTTCTTTTTCTAGTTCTCTACTATTTTTATCTAATTGAATGTTATTTTGCAACTGATTCTGTTTTTTACGATAATCCGGTTTAAGTTTTCTAAAACGATATTCTTCCTCCTGTGCTTTATTTTTATTTTCTAAATGATGTCGACTCTCTTCAAAAATCTGTCGATTCTTTTCCTGATATTTTAAGGTTTCCATTCGACGACGATCTACTTGATCCGCTTCTTCTGAATGTTGTTTTTGTCTTTCTAACTCTCTAGACAACTTTCTTTGTCGTTCTTGGTCTTGAATATCAAGTTTTTCTTTAATGCGTAATTGTTGAAGTTTATCAGCTAAATAATAAGAACGATCATAACCTACGTCCTTTTTAACAAGAGTAACTGTTTTTTCTTCCGTTAAATGTTCGATCTTTCTTAAATAAACACGAGCACCTGCATCACCCTTAGAAGCTAATTCACTAAATATAATCTTAGCTTTTGCGTATTCTTTAACTCTATATAATTCAATTCCTTGATCAAAGATAACATTTCTTTGTCGTGTTTCTTCCTTATTCTTAAAAGAAACATCTTCCCTAAGATCTTTTTTCTGAAACTTTCTAATATCAGGATTTATATTCTGCTGATTCTTTTTAAGACGCTTTTCTTCAAAAACCTTATGAATTTCTTGATTATATTGTTTTTGTTCCTTCGCTTGAGATTCAGCTAACTGGTTATATTCTTTTTGAGCCGCAATACTATCTTTAATCTTCTTTAACTCAAGCATTGTTTCTTCAAGCTCATCAAACTTTCCTTTTGCTCCAAGATAATTTCTCTCATTCGTCATTTTTAATATTTCATCATTAATATTTGCTGCTTTCTTAGCAATTTGAGCTAAGTGATTCTTCTGTTGGGCTATTTTCTCATTACGTTGCTTTTCTTTTTCTAACCTTTCTTTATCTTTTTTCTCTTGAAACTTTCTCTTTTCTTCGAGAGTTCGTTCTTCAATTGCATCTTCTTGAGCTTTTCTTTGATCTTCATCAAGATGACTTAAATATTTATGAGTTGATTTGAAATTAGGTAAAATACTCTCTACTTCAAGAAATTTCAGTTTAGCATTATCAAAATTTCTAGAACTTACTAAAGAAAGAGCTTCATTGTAATTCTTTTCAGCTTCCTGCATTCTAAGCTGTTCTTTATTTCTAAGTTCTTGCTGATGTTGACGTTGTTCATTTTCTCTCATTTGAATCAACTCTTTTTCCTTCTCTTGTTTCAAATTACTGATAACTTGATCTACTTTGGCTAATTTTCTCTTTGCAATAACTGTATTGTTATCATCAGCTAGATAAGTAATATCACGATAAAGTTTAGATGATTTCTTTGCTAAATCATTTAGTAGTTGAGCTTCTTCGGCCCGCTGTTCTTTAGAAGAAGCAAGATTAGGATTCATTGCTTGATGAGAAATCTCTTGCTTTGGCTTATTACCAATAGCTTTATTAATCTTTCGTAAATACGAATCTGTAGCTTTATATCCAGGAAGCTCTTTATTAACAGCTTCAAATTTTAACTTGGATTCATTAAATTTCTTCTCTTTATAGAAATCAAGAGCTGTTTTATAATCAGAATCCGCTATATATTCTTTTGCTTCTTTGTCTGCATGCAAAAATACTTGTCGTTTAATTTCTTCTTCATTTGCTTTAGCTAGTTGAGGTTCTTCAGTTTGTTGTTTTTTAGAAGAAGGAAGATTAGAATTTGATTCTTGATAAGGAACTTCTTTTTGTTTTGTTTCTAAAGTAGTTGTTTTTTGAGTTTCAACCCACTTTTGATGGGCTTTTTGAATTTTTTTAGTTTCTTCTTCTTTATTTCTTTGCTGTTCTAAAATTTTTTGTTTTTCTTTTTCTTCACGTTTTTGCTTATCAGCAATAGCCCTATCAATTTTTCTTAAATAAGAATCTGTGGCCTTATAACCAGGAAGCTCTTTATTAACAGCTTCAAATTTTAACTTGGATTCATTAAATTTCTTCTCTTTATAGAAATCAATGGCTGTTTCATAATCAGAATCTACTATATATCCTTTAGCTTCTCTGTCTGTACGAAAAAACACCTGTCTTTTATTTCTATCTTCTTTTGCTTTAGCTAGTTGAACTTCTTTTTGTTGAGGTTCAGTCTCTTTTTTTTGTTTTAAAATCGTTTTTTGTTCACGATCTTTCTCTACAACCGTTTGCTTTTCTTGTTCTAAAATCTTCTGTCTATCAAAACCCTTAATTTTCTTATTCTCTTCCAATTTCTGTTGCTGCTCTAAATTCCTTTTCCTTTCTTCCTGAAGTTTTTGTTGTCCTTCTTGTTTGTCTTTAATTACTGCCAACTTCTCTTGATTCTTATGTTCTTGATCTTCTTGTTTACGTTGTTGTTCAAAAACTTTTTGCTTTTCTAATTCTTCGCGTCTTTGCTTAAGTAGTAATTTATTAGAATCACTCTTCTTACGTAAATCTTCCTGTCGTTTGAACTTTTCTTCTTTAATCTTAACCAATTGCTCTTTCTTTTGCTGACGATTTTCTTCTATTCTTTGTTGTTTTTCTTTAAGAATTTTCTGTTTTTGTTCTTCTAGCGCTTTGCGTTCTTGTTGTTTTTTATCTACTTCTTCTACTTGTTTACGGTTTTGTCCTATATTTTCTTGTTTTTTAAGCTTTTCAGAATCAAATTCTCTTTTAGCTTTTTTTAAAGCAGCTTCCTGTATTTTTAAGCGTTCTTTGCCTACTTTAATATTTCTTGTAGTATCTTCGCGTTCTGTTACGTGGATTGCTTTATCAAAATATTCACGAGCTTCACTAAAATTTCCCTGTTCAGTTAAATCCAAACCTTTCTTATAATAAGCATTAGCCTCGTCTTCGCGTTGTTTGGATTTTTTAGTAACCGATACTTCTTTAACTTGTTGATTAAGTTCTTTAATATTGCTTTGAGATTCATCAACTAATCTATGCAAATCATCCAAATAAGTAGTATTAAAGGTTTGCAAGGAAGATGAATTCTCTTCACAATAAGCTTTTAAACAAGCAAAATTGGAAAAAGAAAGAAGAAATACTAATATGACGGAACTTTTTAGCATTGAATGAGTTGGGTTATTTTTTAAATTTGTTTTATTCTATCAAGCATGCTTAAAATCTTCCACAAAATTCGCTATAATTTTTAAAACATGATTAATTCTTCTAGGCGGGATAATGATACTGCTTATGAACAGCGCGGATATCTTTTTGAATGTCACAAAAAGCATCAACAATTTTCGGATCAAAATTCTTTGATCTACAGTTTTGTATTTCTGTTATGGCTTCTTCTATAGTCCAGGCTTTTTTATAAGGCCTTTCTGAGGTTAATGCATCAAAAACATCCGCTATTGAACAAATTTGTCCTACCAAAGGAATTTCATCTCCTTTTAATCCTCTTGGGTATCCAAGGCCATCAAAACGTTCATGATGAGTCAAAGCAATGGTTTCCGCCATATTTAAAAACACTGAATTACTTCCAGAAAGAATTTTTGCACCCACCGTTGTATGAGCTTTCATCACTTCAATTTCTTGAGTATCCAACTTACCAGGTTTAAGTAAAATAGAATCAGAAATAGCAATTTTTCCAATATCATGCAAAGGAGAAGTATTCAAAATTACTTCCGCAAAAGAAGGAGCAACAACCAAAGCCAATTTTTCACAATAATGACTCATACGAATAATATGTTCACCTGTATCTGTATCACGGAGTTCCGCGGCAGAAGCTAAACGTCGAACAACATCGAACCTAGTTTGTTTTAATTCCTTAGTTCTATCCTCAATTTGAGCCTCTAAAGAAGAATTATCTATCTTAATTTGTTTGTATAAAAGCCTCACTTCAATGATATTACGACTACGCAATACAACTTCACTTGGTTGATACGGCTTATGTAAGAAATCTTTAGCCCCACATCCTAAAGCTTTTAATCGAGAGGCCTCATCTTCAGCAGAAAGGATAAGAATTGGCAAATAATCATTAGGATTATGAGAAGTTAAGAGCGCCATCACATCAAAACCAGTCATCACAGGCATGTTCAAATCTAAAAGAAGTAAATCTGGTTTGATTTGATCGTAAAGATCTTTCGCTTTAGTAGAATCGGTATTAATGGTGAGATTAACAAAACCAGCGGTTATCAGGATTTTTTTTAGGACTTGAAGATTAAGAATATTATCGTCAATGGCTAAAATCTTAGCGCTTAGTATATTTTCTTCAGAAATCACGTGCATCCCTTTATTAGAACTTCCAAGTACGCAGTTTATCCAAGAATGTTTCATCGGTCAAGCTGCAATGCACAGCAGTTACGGTGACATAACCATTTTTTAATGCATAGGTATCAATCGTATTATCATTCACATGTATTGGGTTCTTACCGGTCATCCAATAATACGTTTTTTCATGAGGATTCTTACGCTCTTTGAATTGTCCATGAATAGGTTCGATTCCTTGACGAGTTGGCAAAATTCCTTTAATCTTTCCGGGTGGGATATTGACATTAAGAAAAGTTCCTAGGGATAATTTATTCTTGGCAACTAGCTTAGCCAGTCTAGCTCCTATCTTAGCGGATTGAGTAAAATTGGGATTATTATAACAATCTAAAGACAAAGCTATCGAATCAACATTATTTAAAGCCCCTTCACGAGCGCCCGCTACTGTTCCCGAATAAAAAACACTACAGCCATCATTACCGCCATAATTAATTCCTGAAACTACCAGATCAGGTTTTTGCCCTTTAAGAAGAACTTCGATACCCCATTTGACGCAATCTGCTGGTTTACCACTCACTGAATATCCAAAAAACTTATCTTTGCGGCTAACCTTACGAACAAACAAAGGATAGTACAAGGTAATTCCATGACCTACCGAACTTTGTTCCAATTCTGGAGCAACTACCGTAACATTAGCAAATTTAATCAACTCTTTATAAATAGCGTAAATACCTGGAGCGTAAATGCCATCGTCATTGGTCAACAGAATTCGCATTAAATCATATACTCCGGATCTAAAACAACGGCTTGTACTAAAAGGTCAACTATTTTGGAAACGGCTTTGGAAGAGTCTTCATTTTCAATCAGATTCAAATCAATGCTGGATTCCAGGAACCGATTCTCTCCTACATTCACCACAAAGGTGCGGTTGGGACTATTGAGTTTCTTTAGTAAATCCAATTCGTATTGATCGATATCAGTCACAGATGTAATCAAAATAAGCCCGGCATCGGTCATCAAGTGAGCCAACTCGCCTAATTGAACAAGGGCTTCATATTTACCTAAGGTTCGATCTTTAGAATCATGAGTAGCTAAGGTCAAACGATTGGAAACTCCCAAGAAATAAACATTCTTTTCTAAATTAAACAATTGCTCTTCCAAAGCCTTGGCGATGCGCTGTTTACCGGTGTCCACCTTACCTGTAATAACGATCAACGCAGACTTATGCTGATACTTCTGGGCACGATTATCTGGAGTGATATGACTTCTCTCCCAGCCATACTCACGCTTTTTGATATGGCTTCCAATAGAACTTTCATTATCAAAAACTGGTGCCAGAATTATCCCGCCACCAGCAATTTCATAATGATCCACAATGACAAAGCGTCCTGTCTCTGCAATGTCCCCCACTAAATCAAAGGCAATGGGTTTCATGGTTTCAAAAATTACTTCCCCTACCTCGTGACGATCTACGTGAGGCTTGTTACTGGCTGCTAATTCAACCGCATTCAAGACTTGGACAATCTCAAAAACAACGACAGGGACTTGTTGAGTGGCAATTTTTAACTTATAGATTTTGTTTTTAACTAAAGGCTGCTTGCCCATCCAAAACACATTGGCTTTAAATTTAGCAGAGACTTGAGGC
>JAYTXU010000079.1:0-22542 GCA_043742785.1 Candidatus Omnitrophota bacterium | reverse complement strand
CTCGCGTATCTAATTTAGCTAATGCTATTGAGAAAGCAAAGAAGTTAGGTTTCTGGATGATAGGTACAGCGGTTGAAAATGCAAAATCAATTTTAGATGTTACCATTCAATATCCTGTGGGATTGGTTTTAGGTTCTGAAGAAAAAGGTGTTAGGGATATTATTCGAAAAAAATTAGATCAGGAAGTCATGATTCCTATGAAGGCGGAACGTATGTCGCTCAACGTAGCTCATGCTGCTTCTATTTTATGCTATGAAATCATCCGTCAAAATAAAAGATAAATCTCGAGTTAAGAAAAAGACTCAACCAAATCAATCAAAGTCTGCTCTCGACTTTTTTGCGGAGGCGGGTTTATTGAAACGTGTCAAAAGAAGCGGCTGGTGGGTGGCTGGTATTGAGAATCCTGAGACCGTGGCAGAGCATTGCTTTCGTTGCGCCTTAATTGGGTATTATTTGGCTCATTGTGAGGGAGTTAATCCGTATCAAGTCATGGCTATGGGGCTTTTTAATGATATTCATGAAGCGCGCATTAATGATCTCCATAAGATGGGTCACTACTATATTGATTTTCGTCAAGCGGAGCAAAAAGCGTTTGGTGATCAGATTGAAAAATTAAATAGCAAGGTTAAGGCTGATTTAGCCCAGATGCGTCAATCGTATAATAAACAATCAAGTCCTGAAAGCATTGTTGCGCGTGATGCGGATATTCTAGAGTGTCTTCTTCAAGCTAAAGAATACGTAGACAATGGATATCCTGTAGCAAAAACATTTTTTAAACGAGCGCCAGATCATCTTAAGACCAAAACTGCTAAAGAACTATGGAAGACTGCTCTTACATGGGATAGTCATGCTTGGTGGCAGAATGTAGTTAAATTTGAACGATGATAATTAAACGATGGATTTTATTTTGTGTTATTTTCTTCTTTAGCGGATGTTCTACCTTTAATCCAGCTACCAATCGTAATGAAGTAATTCTTATTCCCACCTCTCAAGAAGTGTCCATGGGGCAGCAAGCTCATAAAGAATTGTCTTTAAAGAATAAAATTATTACTGGAACAGAGGAAGCAAAAAGGCTTGATCGTATTGGTCAAACTGTTGTACGCCACTCGGATAGACAGGATTATGTTTATCATTTTAATCTTGTTGAAAGTAATGATTTTAATGCGTTTACTATTCCAGGGGGGTATATTTATTTTTATACCGGTCTTTTTAGAGCATTAACAAGTGATGATCAGATTGCTGCCGTTTTAGCTCATGAAATTGGACATTGTTCAGCTAAGCACACCGTTAAGAGGTTCCAGGCTACTTTAGGGTACAGTTGGATTGGTCAAATATTAGGAGAGGTCTTATCGACTAAAGCTCCTGGTATTGCGCCTGTGATCAATATGGGGGCAAACTCTATTGCTCAATTAGCTATGAGTGCGTATAGTCGCCATGACGAGTATGAAGCAGACCGTTTAGGAATTAAATATCTCTATTTGGCTGGGTTTCAGTTAGATGCTATGATAAAAGCGTTTGATATTTTACAAGAGAATTCTAAAGGGGACTATGTTCCATTGATATTAAGAACTCACCCGTATATTAAGGATCGAATTGAAGCTATAAAGAAAGAAATAGAAGAAATAAAACAGAAGCATTCATTACTATGAAACGTATTGGTTTAGCAGCTAGTAAGATTTCTCAAGGGAATATTTGGCTTTATCATGTTTTAGTGATTTTAATTTCTTCTTTTTTCTCTGTTTTCTTATTTTTAGTATGTGGATTTTTAATTGCTCTCGCGATATTTTTATTGTCTTTGATGTTAGTGCATCTTCTACCATCGGTTAATCAACAAGCATGGCTAGATGTTTTTAGAGTTTGTCTAACAATTCTAGGAATTCTTATTGGTCTTTTGACCGTTGCTGTTATATTGAAGAATGTTAAATTAAAATCTAAATTATGATTAAGAAAGAAAATCTTCCACTTCAGTCTGCAGGAGATCTCTTAGAACAAAAAGAGATGTTTCGTGTTATTTTCGAAAATTCACCATTGGCCATTACGGTAACGGATTCTCAGGAACGCATTGTGGCTTGGAATCATATGGCTGAGAAAATGTTGGGGATGTCTAAGAAAGATCTTTTTAACAAATCGATTCAGGAGCTTTACTCGGTTGAAGAGTGGAAACGTATGCGCTCTTTAGATATTCGAAAGAAAGGAATGCTTGCGGATATTGTTACTCAAGTTATTCGCCGTGATGGGACTGTTTTGGATGTGAATGCTTCTATCTCTGTGCTTAAAAATAGTGCTGGTAAAATTATAGGTTCTATTGGAATTCTATATGATATTTCTCAACAGAAGATTGTGAAACAGGAATTGGTTCAAGCCAAGTTAATAGCAGAGGAAGCTAATCATGCAAAAAGTGTTTTTTTAGCTAAAATGTCGCATGAAGTTCGAACTCCAATGAATGCTGTCTTAGGGATGTTGGATTTAACTTTAGATACAACCTTGACTGAGGAGCAGAAAGATAATTTGATTGTAGCTAAAGATTCTGCCCAAAATCTTTTAAGTCTTATTAATGATATCTTGGATCTTTCACGTGCAGAAGCTGGCAAGGTGACCATTGAGGAGATGGAAATTCAAGTGCCTGATATTGTTAAAAATGTTTGCAAAGGTCTAGCTGTTTTAGCTCGTGCTAAACAAATTGATATCCTCTGGACGATTGATCCTCAAATTCCTCGTATTCTTATAGGAGATGCCGTTCGCCTGCGTCAGGTTTTTATGAATTTAGTAAGCAATGCGATCAAATTCACCCATAAGGGCAAGGTGGAGGTTTATGCTAAGATGGAAGCTATAACCGATAAAGACTGTGTAGTTAAATTTGAGGTTATTGATCAGGGGATTGGTATTCCATCTGGAAACTTAGCTAATATCTTCGATGTATTTACAGAAGCTCATAATACAACAGCCCGTCGCTATGGGGGGACAGGTTTAGGGTTGGCTATTTGCAAGAAGATAGTAGAGATGATGAAAGGGCAAATATGGGTTGATAGTGTTGAGGGTAAGGGCAGTATATTTCATTTTACAATTATCTTTGGGTATAAACCGCATGTTGCTTCTAAGTTTAAAGAAAACAGTAATGATCAAGTTCTTAGCAATGCCTTACCTGAGGAAGTTAAGAATTTACGTATTTTAGTAGCTGAAGATAATATGATTAATCAAAAAATTACAGTTAAGATTTTAGAGAAATTTGGCTGGAAGAGCACGACAGTTGTTAATGGACAGGAAGTTCTAGATATTCTTAATAAACAAACTTTTGATGTTATTCTTATGGATGATCAGATGCCGATATTAGATGGCGTTGCTGCCACTCAAGTGATTCGTCGGGAAGAGAAGCAGACTGGTTTACATCTTCCTATTATTGCAATGACGGCCAATGCTATGGCGGGTGATCGTGAGCGGTATTTACAGTCGGGGATGGATGGATATGTTTCTAAACCTATCGATCGCAGTTTGCTATATAATGAGATTGTAACCTTGGTCTCACAGAGAATTAATAATTAAATAAAATATATAATTGAAGAAGGGGATATTATGGCCGATGATATTATTGATTTACCAGATGTGCTTGAAAGAGTTCAAGATGATAAAGAACTTTTGTTGGAATTATTAGATATTTATCAGGAAGATTTTGTAATTAAGCGTGGTGCTTTGGCTGATGGTATTGCAAAAAAGGATTTTAATAAAATTAAAGAAGCTGCTCATTCGATGAAGGGTTCATCGGGAAATATTTCAGCTAAACGTCTTTATGCCACATGTCTGCAGCTAGAAGCACAAGCCAAAGAAAATAATTCTGCTGGTTTAGAAGATTTATTAAAAATTGTTGATGGCCAATTTGAAGAAGTTAAAGTTAATGCTATCAAACTTAAGCAACAATTTGCAGCATAAAATTTCTTGGCTGTTGATCAGTTTGGCTGGTATCGCCTTTCTTGTTTTCTTTAATGCGATTAATCATCCTTTTGTTCATGATGATGTTGTTTTTATTGTTCAAAACCCCCACATTGCTCATTTAGATCAACTTGGGGGTGTTTTTCTGAATTCAAGTAATCTAGGTGTTAATGTTGGAATTAATTCTTACTATAGACCGATTTTAGAAGTCTTTTATCGGTTAGAGTATGTTCTTTTTGGTTTTAATCCCGCCGGTTTCCATTTTGTTAATATTTTCATTCATATTATTAATGGATTATTAGTTTTTGCATTATTATCTTCCTTGCTTTTCTCCTCCTGGCTAGCTTTTAGTATAAGCGCGGTATTTTTAATTCATCCAGTTCAAACTGAGGCCGTTGCTTGCATTGCTGGCATTTCTAATTTATTGAGTACAATGCTGGTTTTGTTGGTTCTTTTTACCTACAAGAAAGAAAAATATCTTTGGGCTATTCTTAGTTTTATTTTGGCTCTGTTAACTAAGGAGCAGGTGGTTATCGTTCCGATTTTATTGGTTTTATTGGATTGGTATGCAAAAAAGAGAAATAGATATGGATGGTGGGCTTGTTTTTTCTTGATTACAGCAGGATTTCTATGGTTAAGAGCTCATATTACCGGAGCACATATGTTGGAAGATATTCTTCAATCACCTGGTGAACTGCGTTTGAGAATTTTAGCTATCCCAAGAACTATTGTAATGTATTTACGTTTGATTGGCTTGCCGTATGGGCTGCATTATTATCGCAACACTGATATTTTGGCGGCCAATAGTCTTGGATTTGTTATCTTAGGATCATTGTTAGCAGGTTTATTTTGGCTTGTAAAGAAGGCGCAAATGAACGCTAGGGACATTGTTTTTGGCGTGGCATGGTTTATGATTTGTGTTTTCCCCGTCTTAAATATTGTGCCTTTGGTTAATGAGTATTCGTTTATTTTAACGGCAGAGCATTTTCTTTACTTGCCTATGGTAGGAATTGTTATGATCGTGGGTTTAATTGTTCAAAGATTTGTTCCTGCTCAGAAATTAGTCATTGTTGGGATTGTTCTTTGTTTAGCTCTAGGATTACAAAGTATTTATCAAAACTCTTTTTGGAAGGGAGAAATTCCCTTGTTTGAAAGAATGGTTCAGTTTGAGCCCAATTTTGCCAGAGGTCAGCTACTTTTAGCTAATGCCTATCGTTCTAATAAAGAAGAAGATTTAGCTATGCCTCATTACCAGAGGGCTTTGGAGATCATGAAGGGGTATCGGCAAAAATCCACTAATCTTAAAGCTAGCATGTTTTATGATGGCTTTATTAAAGGAATTAATTGCGATTTAGCTCAATCTCTTTTGATTAAGAGGAATTTTGAAGGAGCTTTGTCTTATTATAAAGAAGCGTTAAGAATTGATCCTCAAGATGTAAGTATTCTTAATAATATGGCTATATGTTATATCAATCAAGGGGATAAAATTCAAGCTGAAGGGATTCTTAAATTAGCTCTTGGTATAAATCCTGCCTATATTCCTGCTCGTGACAATCTTAATAGTCTTGTTAATGAAAAATAGGAATATGATATACTGATTTTTAATATTAACTTTTGTTAGGAGATTGTATGTTTTGGATTATTGTTTTAGGTTTTATTGTGTTGATTGCCTTAGCAATCATTATTTACACCATGCCTTCATCGGATTCATCTCCTGCAAAGATCAAGAAGAAGACTAAGGAGTCAAGAGCTCAAATGGCAGCTGAAGTGGCGTCTGTAGCAGAGGCTAGTAAGGATTGGAAGATTATTTCTGAACGTAGGGAGAAACAGAATAATAGTCTCTTAGGTGATGTTGAAAAATTAAAGATGCGAGAGAGAGATTTGGAAAAGCAATTGGAGAGCCAAAAGGGTCACGAAAAAGATATACTGGATAAGCTTTCTCAAGAAAAGAGTTGGCGAGAGAAGGAACAAGTTAATTTGGATAAGGTTAAAACTCATGAAAAAGAATTAAAAGCACAGATTATACGTACCGAATCTGATTTGGAGAAAGAACATTCTCAACGGATTCGGTTAGAGCAGCAAGTGCAGGAATTAAAATCGAAATTTGATTCTTCCCAAGAGGAAAAGAGAGTTGCTAATACAAAGGCGATGAGTTTAGAAACGACTTTAGATGTTACCAATAAAGAATTAAAAGAACTAAAGAGTCAAAACAGGGAGCTGTCCCGTAAGAAGGAAGATATTCAATGGGTGGCAAAGTCAGATTTTGAAGAATTAAAGAAACAGTTTAAACAGAAGGAATTAGAAATAACCCGTCTTAAAGATTCTCAAGACTCTTCTTAAACTATGGACTCCTTTCCTTTCGCAAGACGTACTAATTGGTCGCTAGAGAATAATCCTTTGAGCCTTGCTTTAGAGAAGATGCTTTCTCAAGGCGTTCCCATTCTAGATTTAACTGAGTCTAATCCGACACGCTGCGGTTTTGATTATCCTATGGCATGGTTGGAGGGTTTATCAGATAAGAACACTTTAAATTATACGCCAGAATCTAAAGGTATGCAAAAGACACGGGAAGCCATTGTCGGTTATTATGCACAGAGAAGCTTAAGAATGGAAGCTAAGGATATTGTATTAACTTCCAGCACTTCGGAAGGGTATTCGTTTTTATTGAAGCTTTTAACTAATCCGGGCGATCATGTCCTAATCCCTAAGCCCAGCTATCCTTTGTTTCAATTTTTATTAGAGCTTCATGATGTGAATTTTGATTATTATCCCTTAGTGTATGATCGTCGCTGGAAAATCGATAGAGAGGCGTTCAAGGACTTAGTAACACCAAAAACCCGTGCTGTGATTGTGGTTAATCCCAATAATCCTACTTGTTCTTATCTGAGCGTTGAAGATATGGATTTCTTAAATGAACAGTGTATTAAGAATAAAGCGGCCATTATTTCTGATGAAGTATTTTTGGATTATCCATTAAAGGATAAGACAATAGTTCATAGTTTAGTGCAAAATAAATCTGCTTTGACCTTTACATTAAGTGGAATATCTAAGATTTTAGGTCTTCCTCAAATGAAATTATCTTGGATTGCAGTGAGTGGCCTGCCAGAGATGGCAGAGGAAGCGCTAGAGCGATTAGAAATTATTGCAGACACTTATTTATCGGTCAATACACCTGTTCAAAATGCTCTTGTTAAATGGCTGCCGGAAGCTGATAAGATTCAGAAGCAAATTTTAGAACGAGTTAAAATTAATTTGGAGACTTTACGCAAAAGTGATTTTAATGTTTTATCTGTTGAGGGCGGCTGGTACGCTGTTATTGATGAACCTTTCCTTTCATCAGAAGAAGATTTTATTTTAGGATTATTAGAAAAAGAGCACGTGCTTGTACATCCAGGGTATTTCTTTGATTTTAATAGGGAAGGGTACCTTATTTTGAGCCTTTTACCTAAGTTGGAAATCTTTAAGGAAGCCATAAAAAGAATTTCTCGGAAGATGCAAATTTTGTAGTAGAATAAAATTTATGAAAAGACCTAATTGGGATGAATATTTTTTAAAATTAGCTATGTTAGCCTCAGAGCGGGCTACCTGCCCGCGCATGCATTGCGGCTGCGTATTAGTTAAGAATAAAAATGTTATTTCGACAGGCTATAATGGCTCTATTCCAGGAGATGAGCATTGTGAAGATATCGGCTGTTTAATGGTGGATAATCATTGTGTACGTACTGTACATGCAGAAATGAACGCTCTTGTTCAAGCAGCTCGTCGAGGAAATTCGGTGGATGGAGCAACCGCCTATGTCACCAATATGCCATGCACCACTTGCTCTAAATCTTTAATCACCGCTGGAATTAAACGAGTAGTCATCTTCTCTGATTATCACGACACCATGGCTGAAACGTTCTTTGCAAAAGCAGGAGTAGCGATTGAGCGAATTGCCATGCCTCAAAAAGAAATTCGTTATGATTTAAAGCAATATTCATCAGCACGGTAAGGTTTCATTATGTTTCCTATTAAGATTTTAATCGCTGACGATGAGCCAGCTGTGCTTGAAATTATGGCTCGCAAGGTGGCTTCTTCTGAGTTTCAAGTGATCATGGCTCGTGATGGTCTTGAGGCTTGGGAGAAAATTCAAAGTCAAGAACCTGATCTTGTTCTTTTAGATTTAGTGATGCCAAAGATGGATGGATTTGAAGTGTTAAGTCACTTACGTAAATCTCCTCCTTCAGTTAAGTGGGTTCCAGCCATTATTATCTCTGCCAATGATGAAGTGCAGAATATGCAAAAGACTTTTGATCTTCAAGCAGATCATTATTTAACAAAGCCTTGTACGATTGAAGATATTCAAAAAGCGATAAGGCTGATGGTTTCTTTAATTCCTTTAAGAAATACTTAAACATGTTGCGTCGTTTGATGATAGTTCTCACTAGCTCCCTCTTAATTTTGTTTATTGGTCTTTTTCTTCTGGTTAGATTTTTAGAGCACACCTCGGTTTTTTTTCCTGGAAAGATTATTCATTCCACTCCTAATCAGATGGGGATGTCCTATGAAGATTTGTATATAGAAACCTTGGATGGCTTAAAGATTAATGCGTGGTTGGTTAAAGGATCTCCGCGGGCTTCCATCATTATCTTCGCTCATGGTAATGCTGGAACTATGGGGGAGAGAATTATGAAGGTGAAATTTTGGCATGATTTAGGTCTCAATGTATTAATCTTTGATTATCGAGGATATGGAAACAGTCAAGGACATCCTACAGAAAAAGGGATATATTTGGATGCTCAAGGAGCTTATGATTATTTGCTGACAAGGAAAGACATAGATCATAGCCGTATTGTTGCTTATGGGGCGTCTTTGGGAGGAGTTGTGATGGTTGATTTAGCGACCAAAAGAAAATTAGCGGCTTTGATCGTGGAATCAACATTAACTTCTGCTAAAGATATGGCTCGTCGTATCTATCCTTTCTTGCCGACTTTTATGATGGGTATTCAATTGGATACTATTTCTAAAATTGGTCATATTGCAATTCCAAAACTTTTTATTCATTCTAAAGAAGACAGGACAGTTCCATTTAGTATGGGGAAGAAGCTTTATCAAACAGCTTGTGATCCAAAAATTTTTCTTTTGAGTTATGGTGGTCATAATGACGGAATATTAATTAATGACGCCAGGGTGCGAAATGGGTTTAGTCAATTTTTAAAGGATTATTCTTTACTATGAAGCAGGCTTTTTTAAAAACAAAGAAAACTTCTATTGTTGATGCAGAGAACAGTTCTGTCTTATTGCATGGCCTTAATTTTGGCGGTTGGCTGATGATGGAAGCTTATTTTATGCATGCCCCTAATTTGGCTGAGCAGATTTTTAAGAAGAACTTCGCAAAGGTTTTAGGTCAGAAAGTTTTGAAAGAATTCGAATTTGAGTTTAGAAAATCGTTTATTACAGAGGAAGATTTTAAGAATGTTGCTAAATTAGGCATGAATGTTATTCGATTGCCATTTAATTATCGCCTCATTGAAACAAAGCCGTATCAATATAGTAAGGAAGGATTAGCTTATTTAGATAGGTCTGTGTGTTTAGCTAAGAAATATGGTTTATGGGTTATCTTGGATTTGCACGCAGCTCCAGGGGCGCAGAATCACGATTGGCATTCGGATAGTTTAGGGAAGGCAGAACTGTGGATGAACAAGACAAATCAGAATCGAACTTATGCTCTTTGGGAATTCTTGGTGGATCATTTTAAAGATGAGTCTGCGGTCGCTGGGTATGATCTTCTTAATGAACCTGTTTTAAATGATACGGATCTTTTAAATCGTTTTTATAAAGAATTAATTAAGAAGATACGCCGCATCGATAAGAAGCATATTCTTTTTGTGGAAGGAACAAGATGGTCTCAGGATATTGCTGTCTTAGACAATTTTGAAGATGATAATTTATCGTTAAGCATTCATTTTTATGGGCCTTTGGAATTCACATTTAATTTTATTCCAGGGCTTCATTATCCTTTGAAATCTCCCAATGGAGCTTGGGGTAAAAAAGAGATGCGTCAGTTCTTATCTAATTATGCTAAGTTAGCTAAAACCCTAGAACGTCCAATTTTTGTAGGTGAGTATGGGGTGCATCATCGTGGGGGGCTTTACGGGGAAAACAGATGGGTTTCGGATGTTTTAGATTGCTTTGATGAATTTGGTTTTCATCGTACTTATTGGACATACAAAGCTATCAAGAATCATATGTTCCCTGATGGGATTTTTAGTTATTATCCTAATAGTCCTTGGGTGAACCGTCCTGGCCCCAAAAGCGGATGGGAGACTTGGAGTTCATTGTGGCCTACAAAGAAAAAAGAGATGATTACTTCCTGGTTGACAAAATCATTTGAGATGAATCCATCGATTAAGAAAGCTTTGATGAATGTTTAAAGAAACTATTACAAGTTTAACTAATGTTGCGATCAAGCAGGCGGTAGCTTTGCGTGATGCCAAGGATCGTCGGGAACACGGTTTAACATTAATTGATGGAGTTCGTGAGATTGAAAGAGCTCTTTTAGCTAAGGTAAGATTAGAGAAAGTTTTTGTTTGTCCATCTCTCTTAGCTGGTCGTGAAGCGGAAAAAACTTTAGCCATTATCATAAAAGAGAAAATTAAAGCCATTGAAGTGACGGTTGCTGTTTTCGAGAAAATTGCTTTTGGTCAACGATTAGAAGGATTGTTGGCTGTTGCTCGCATTCCCCAAACATCCTTATCTGATTTTAAACCAGAAGGGGCTTCTTTGTATGTGATTGCGCAGGCTTTGGAAAAACCTGGTAATATCGGAGCTATTTTACGTACCTGCGATGCGGCAGGTATTGACGGTCTTTTACTGGTTGATGCGAAGACAGATTTATATAATCCTAATGTGATTAGGGCGAGTACAGGAACTGTTTTCAGTGTTCCTACAGCTGTTTCTGATAGTCAGGCTGTTTTAGATTTTCTGAATCGTTATAAAATAAAGACCTGTAGCCTCTTTCCCCAAAGTAGCCGTATTTATACAGAGGTAGATTTAACAGGTCCATTGGCTATAGTATTGGGAAGTGAAGATCAGGGTTTAAGTGATTTTTGGCAGAAAAATACAAGCGTCGATATGAAAATACCCATGAATGGACAGGCCGATTCTTTAAATGTTTCTGCCTGCGGTGCCATTGTTATTTATGAAGCCTTGCGCCAGCGCAGCTTGGCTGGCAATTCTCCCGTGATGCGCCGCTCAGTAAAGAAGTCTTAATCATGCGTCTTCAAGTTTTTCTTTCCCACAACGGTGTTTGTTCTAGGCGAGAGGCAATGGATATTATTCAGTCCAGCCGTGTGAAGGTCAATGGCCGTATTGAAAGAGAACCGTCAATGGATGTGACAGGCACTGAAGAGATTACGGTGAATGGCAAAAAGGTTGTGGTACAGGCGTACATATATATCATGCTTCATAAACCGCCAGGGTACACCACAACTAAAGACGATCCTCATGCGGATAAGACAATCTTAGAATTAATTCCAAAAGAGATGTATTATTTATCGCCGGTTGGACGTCTAGATCGTGATAGTGAAGGGCTTTTGCTGTTAACTAATAATGGCCCTTGGGCCTACGGTTTGACTCATCCAAAGTTCCATTTAGATAAAACCTATATTGTTCGTGCTCAGGGAAAATTAAGTCTTGAGAATCGAAAGAAATTGGAGCAGGGCGTTGTGATAAGTGGTGAGCAAGGTCGAACCATTGAAAATGAAAAAACTGCTCCTTGCCGTATCGCTCAAGTTCGCTATAATGACCCGGATACTGAGCTTCAAATTAGTATCCATGAAGGAAAAAAGCGACAAATTCGTCGGATGTTGTGGAGTGTGGGGCATAAAGTATTTTTCTTAAAACGAATTAGTATTGGCCCTTTAAATTTAGGGGCTTTAACCATTGGTCAGTGGCGAGCACTTACTAAACAAGAGGTAGAAAGTTTAAAGAAAATTTAAATTATGATTACTTTGTTGAATGTTTCGAAAAATTTTGATGCACGTTTATTACTCAAAAATATTACGTTAAGCATTTTTGCGAATGAACGTATTGGTTTGACTGGTCCAAATGGAGCAGGTAAAACGACAATATTTAAAATTATATTAGGTCAGACAGATCCTTCTTCAGGAAGCGTTCAAATTCAAAAAGGAATAAAAATTGGTTATATGGCCCAAGAGTCTCAACATCCATCCGATCGTACGGTCATGGATGAAATGACTTCCGGTAATGATGAAATCCGCAAACTTTTAGAGGAAAAACATAAATTAGAAGACGATAATAAAGCAGATTCTCCTCGATACGGTGATATTTTAGAGCTGTTAGAGAAGAATGGTATTTATGATCTGGAACATAAAGCTGAGAAGATTTTAAGTGGTTTAGGATTTAAAGAAGCAGAATTCCACAAACCTATTGCTACTTTTTCTGGCGGTTGGCAAATGCGCGTTCAATTGGCTAAGCTTTTAGTTTACCAGTACGATGTTTTGATGCTCGATGAGCCAACTAACTATTTAGATTTAGAAGCTACTCTTTGGTTAAAAGGATTTTTAGCCCAATATCCAGGCACCTTCTTAATGATTTCTCACGATAAAGTTTTTCTTAATGATGTTACCAACTACACTATGGTTCTAGATGACGGAAAAGCCATCAAGATTAAAGGTAATTATGAAGAGTATGAAGAGGCTAAACAAGTTCGTTTAAAATCTTTGGAGAAACAGGCCAAGGTAGTTGATAAGAAACGAGAACAGCTCGAGAGATTTGCCGAACGTTTTCATGCCCAACCTAATTTTTCTGGGGCTGTTCGTAATAAACGCCGTCAGTTGGAGCGATTGGATGAGATTGATATACCTCAGGAAAAACATTCTATTCGTGATTTTCAATTTCCAGCCACTCGTGAAAGTGGTTATACCGTTTTGACAATGACAAATATATCTAAGTCCTATAAAGATAAAAAGGTTTATGAAAATGTCGATCTTGAGATTACTCGTGGTCAAAAAATCTGTTTGGTTGGACCAAATGGTGCTGGTAAATCAACTCTTTTGAAAATAGCTGCCGGAGTGGTGCCTTTTGATACTGGAGAAAGAAAGCTAGGTCATCAGGTGGATTTGGGTTATTTCTCTCAGACGCGTTTGGATGTTCTTAATCCAAATCGCACAGCTATGGAAGAATTGATGTCTGCTAGTGATAAAAGTGTTCCTCAAACTCAGGCAAGAACACTGCTGGGTGTATTTAACTTTAGGGGTGATGATGTTTTTAAGCCAGTCAATGTGCTCTCAGGGGGGGAGAAGAGTCGCTTGATTCTAGCCAAGTTACTTGTTAATCCTCCTAATTTTATTTGTCTTGATGAGCCAACGACCCACTTGGATATTGATGGAGTAGAAGCTTTAACAACGTGTTTTAAGACTTATGAAGGAACCCTTTTGTTTATCAGTCACGATTTATTTTTTATGAAAGAAATTGCTACACATATGATCGAAGTGGATAACGGGGGATTAAAACATTATCACGGGGGGTTGGATTATTATTTAGAGAAGAAGGCGGGTATTGATATTAACCAGAAGCAAAAATCCCAAGATCAAATAGCCATAGCGTTAGAACAGGCTAAAAAACAGAAACAAAAAGAAGAAAAGACTAAAGTTCCTTCGCATGTGCAAGATGCTCACGAAAAACATAATTTAGCTCTTCGTCGTTTGGAAGATATAAAGAAGGAACTTAAATCCATAGAAAAAGAAAAAGCTGATCTTGAAACAGAGAGTTATGTGAAAGCCCGATTCTTAAATGATTCCTTTGGCCGTGATCAGAATATGATTAAAGAATGCGGAATTCGTTTGAAAGAAATTCAGAGACGGTTAAGGGAAATTACGGTAGTATTAGATCGATTACAGCAGGAAAAAATCGATATTTCAAAATAATTTTTATGACAAGAAAACTGCTTATTGTAGCTTTGTTGATTAGCCTTTGTGGTTGTGAGATTATTCAGCATAAGGATCAACTTCTAACTATGGCTGATTATTCTAGAGATAAAAATAGTCAGTCTAAGTTGGTTGATCAGGTGAATGATCATTATAACGCTTTAGTGGTAGTTATTAATTCTGGTAAAATTAAAGACTATTCTGATCAGGCAGCGATACTCAGAAATTTTGGCCAACCTATCGCTAAGAAAAGAATAGCTGTGGGTTTAGAAACTCAAGAACAGTGGCTCTATTGTGAGGGTATCCTTCAGAAAGCCAAAGATAAGGTTTATTTATATTTTGATGCTCAGGGTCAATTAATTAAATATACTCAGGAAAAAATCCAATGGTAATTGTTGTTCTTATTGTTTCAATCGTCGTCATTGTTGTGTTATTGGTTATGCTTTTGATGCGTCAGGGGGCATTGGAAAAAAACCAAGACCGTTCTCAGCAAGTGATGATACAGAATCTGAACTCATTTTCTCAAATGCATGAACAGAAGCTTGAACGTATTCGGGAATCGGTTGAGAAGAAACTGGGTGAGATTCAGCACGATAATAATATAAAATTAGAAAAGATGAGAGAGACGGTTGATGAAAAACTACAATCGACTCTTGAGAAACGCTTGGGTGAATCATTTAAGATGGTTTCTGACCGTTTGGAAAAAGTGCATCAAGGTTTAGGGGAGATGCAGAATTTAGCAGTCGGTGTGGGCGATTTAAAGAAGGTTTTGACTAATGTGAAGACAAGGGGAACCTGGGGAGAAATTCAGTTAGGCAATTTGTTAGAGCAAATTCTTATTCCTAGCCAATACGAGAAGAATTTTATTACCAAAAAGGGTAGTAACGATCCTGTTGAATTTGCGATAAAACTTCCCCGAGAAGAAGGCGTTTATATTCCCATTGATGCCAAGTTTCCTAAAGAGGATTATGAACGATTATTACAGGCTCAAGAAGAGGGTAATTATGCATTGGTGGAAGAATGTACCAAGGCAATAGAAAACAGAATAAAATTGGAAGCTAAGAAAATCAAAGATAAATACATCGATCCTCCATATACAACAGATTTTGCTATCCTTTATTTACCTATTGAAGGATTGTATGCGGAAGTGTTGCGTAGAACAGGACTTTGTGAATTTTTACAAAGAGAATACAGAATCAGCGTTGCAGGTCCTACAACGATTGCAGCGTTGCTTAATAGTTTACAAATGGGATTTCGCACCCTTGCTGTAGAAAAGAGAGCTTCACAAGTATGGGAGCTCTTAGGTGTTGTTAAGGGCGAGTTTGGTAAGTTTGGAGATCTGCTGGATAAAACAAAAGAAAAATTAGATTTAGCTAGCAAGAATATTGAACTTGCCACAACTAAATCTCGAACGATTGAACGCAAGCTTCGTGATGTGCAGGATGACCTACCTGCCGCTGTTAATAATCTTTTGTTGGAGGAAGTATGAGGTTTTTTGAAGGCCAAGATGTTGTTGTTTTTATAAGTGATCATTCAATGGACTTTCAGCCCACCGACTTTAATGCGCCATTAACTGTAGAGCAGAGAGATTATTTGAAAAAGGAATGTGGCTTGGATCTTCCTCATGTCTTTTGGCGCAAGCAAGTGCACGGGGATGATGTGTTGGTCGCCAAGGATTCATCCTATTCTTCTAAAGGTTGTCCAGATGCAGATGCCTATATTACCAATCGAAAGAATTTACCCATCGCTATTCGTACTGCTGATTGTGTCCCCGTTTTTTTATTCGATCCTATTAAAAGGGCAATTGGTTTAGCCCATGCAGGATGGAAGGGAACTCATCAAGAGATAGCTTATAAAACAGTACTTCGTATGCAGGAATCTTTTGGCAGCAACCCAGAAGATATTCATGCAGTCTTAGGTCCTTCTATTCAACCTTGCTGTTATGAAGTAGGAGAAGAGTTTCGTCAGTATTTCCCTAATGAAATCATTGAGCGTGCGGGTAAATTATATGTTGATGTGACAAAGAATAATTATAAGCAGCTTCTAAGAGCAGGGATAAAGAAGGAACATATTCAAAATACAGGCATTTGTACGCATTGCAACCCTAAATATCACTCATTTCGCAGGGATGCAGAAGAATCTGGGCGAATGATTTCGTTGATGACACTTGTTTAATTAATGTCATTCCCGCGAAAGCGGGAATCCATAATAAAATTAATTCTAATATGGATCCCCTTTTACACGGGGATGACAATAAAGAAATATTATGAATCAACACATTGTTGTTTTAATTACAGCTAAGAATAAAACTGAAGCTAAGAAAATAGCCAATGCTCTTCTTAAGACTAAATTAATTGCCTGTGCGAATATTATTAGCAATATTGAGTCAATTTTTGTTTGGAAAGGGAAGGTTGATCAATCTAAAGAAGTTTTAATGATTATAAAAACCCAACAAAAACTCTTTGAGAAGATTATTTCTCAAGTTAAGCTGCTGCATAGTTATCAAACACCAGAGATTATTGCATTACCGATTATGGCTGGCAGCAAAGATTATTTAAAATGGATTGATGAGTCCGTATGAAACGCGCCTTTTTTACAATTTTATTTTTAACTTTTTCTAGTTTATCTTTTGCGATGAGCTCGTTACCTTCATCTGAAGTGTCGGATAATTTAATAAGCAAGACAGCTCCGGAATTTACCTTAGAGAAAATTTCTGGGGTGAGCCAGAGTTTAGTTCAAGCAAGAGTGGGTAAGAAGGCAATATTGTTTTTCTGGGCTACTTGGTGTCCTCACTGTCATGAAGAATTAGAAACAATTAGACAAAAACTTGATGGGATAAAGAAACAGAATATTGAGATTGTTTTAGTTAATGTGGGGGAAACAAAGGAAGAGGCTAAAGCTTTTTTGAATCATCAGGAAATATCTTTGGATAGTTTTATTGATGAAGATAATACGGTGGCAGGTTTATATGGCGTTGTAGGCATCCCTTCTTTATTCTTTATTGATGAAAAGGGTGTTATTCGTGCTATTGAACACGGCCTTTCTGTCAATTACGAAACTAAATTCAACTAAAAATAATTTTATTACTTTGTTTTATTCTTATCTAAATTGCTTTGTACGTTGGCTCTAATACGTAGCTGTGTTAGAAATTCCATAATCATTTGATTTCTTTTTTGTGCGAAAAACATTTCTTTAAAATTTGGTTTGTCTTCTTCAAATTGCTTTTCATCGATAGCTTCAATATTATCCAGATAAACAATAGCAGGTCCTTGAGAGGTTGAGATAACCTCGCTTAAGCGGTTTTGCATAGTTAGTTTCATGGTAATTTCTTGAAATTCTGCAATAAGTCCCATATTGGCGATGTATTCTCCTCTTCCAAAGGCAGCCGTTTGGTCAACCTTTGCTTCTAATCCTTGAGTTAAGTCTTTGAATGTCTTGTTAGTTTTTAATCCTTCAGTGAGGATTTTTAAAGCTGCATCAGCTTTAGTTTTAGCTATGGTAAATCCTTTATCTGTTAATAGAGCGGTTTTAACTTCATCTCTAACTTTATCTAATTCAGGAATAAAGGAATCTTTACGTTCTTTAATTTTTAAGATTTCCCAACCATCAGGAGTTTCCAATGCAGGGCTATATTCACCTTGTTTCATGGCAAATATCTTTTCTACCAATTCTGGTGACCATGCAAAGGTTAGTAAGGGTTGAGATTGAGAAAAGTCTCCGCTTTCTTTGACATCAATTTTATTTTCTTTAGCGATTGAAATGAAGTTGCTATCTTTGGATAGTTTTTTGGTTAAATCTTGCACTTGTTTCTTTACGGCTGCTTTTTGTTCATCTGTTGCTTTAGCAGGATAATTTAACGAGGCATATTCAACATTGACCATGATTGGTTTGCGAAAAGATTCTCTATTGCTTTCGAAATATTGTTTAATTTCATCATCAGAGACTTTTAAATCTTTAGCAGCTTTGAGAGGTTCAAATAGGGCATATGTTAATTTAATTTTTTCATTTTTGAGGGTATATTCTTTTTTAATATCATTATCTGTTATTGATAGAGAGATGGTTATTTGTTCCATTAGTTTTTTAATGATGATTTGAGAACGGATGCCTTCTTCAAATTCTTGGGTCTTGCGGTCAAAACCACGAGGATCTTGAATAATATTTTGATATTTGAATTGATCGAATTTTCCTTCCGATTGGAAGAAGGGCATAGTGGCAATAAGATCAACGACTTCTTGGTCAGAGGCTTTAATGTTACGTTGTTTAGCCTCTTTTAATAAGATTAAACGATCCCAGGTTTGGCTTTCAAGATTGAGGCGATTGCCATATTTAAAGAAATTGTCTCCGTACATGAGAATAGCGGCATCACGGGTGTCATAGTAGGCTTTTTGAAAATCTTGGGGGGATATATTGTGCCCGTACATTTTGCCCGCGCTATTGATGGAATGGTCCAGACGATTGGCTATGCCGAAAAATCCGAAAGAGAGAACAATGATGATGGTTGTAAACCAGAGAACTTTTTTGGCAACACCTTTGTGGCGAAGAACGCTTAGCATAGACAGTTTCCTTAAATAAAAAATAATGTTTTTAGAAATGCCGTGATTATATATGAGGTCGCAGTCTTTGACAAGAGCAAACCCTGCTTATATACTGTGCCAATGAATACTTTCGTGATTGGTGATATCCATGGAACCCATCGAGCCTTGTTACAGTGTTTAGAGCGTTCGGGTTTTGATGCAGGGAAGGATCTCTTAATTGTTTTAGGTGATGTTTGTGATGGCTATCCAGAGGTTGACCGCTGTATCAATGAGCTTTTGAAAATTAAACATTGTGAGTATGTTATCGGTAATCACGATTTATGGGTGCTGGATTGGGCTAAAGAAGGTAAGGAGCCAGAGGTTTGGACCACTCAGGGTGGTTTGGCTACTATATTTTCTTATGGGAATGACCCTATGCCTAAGGAGCATATTCAATTCTTGGAGAAGGCTCACCCATGTTTTGTATGGGATGAAAAAGTATTTGTTCACGGGGGCTTTGATCCAAATTTTCCTTTAAAGATCCAAGGTCTTAATAAATTTGCTTGGGATAGGGAGCTTCTTTTTAATGCTCAAAAGAAATCTTGGGAAGATAAGCAGTTCAAGTTTAGTAAATATAAAGAGATTTTTGTGGGGCATACGCCTACAATAAAAAATTTCTCTTCTACTGTGCCTGTTCATTTTTGTAATGTTTGGGCGCTAGACACTGGCGCTGGTTATGGAGAATGTTTGACCATTATGGATATTAACAGCAAACAATTTTGGCAGTCGGATGCAACCGCTAAACTTTATGAAGGGATTCGTGGCCGATAAACGTTATGGCATCTAAATTATATTTAATTCCCAATACATTAACTGATGAAGTAAGAGTAGATTCGATTCCAAGTTTTGTAGCTCAAGCAATCAAGGATGTGCGTATATTTTTTGTGGAAGAGCCTAAATCAGCTAGAGCTTTATTAAAGAAGTTAATTCCAGGATTTCCTCTTTCTGAATGTACCTACATTGATTTGAACGAACACACCTCTATGAAGGATATTGAAGAACAATTAAAAGAGGCAGGTTCTTTTGATATGGCTATTATCTCTGAAGCAGGATATCCTTGTGTGGCTGATCCAGGTGCAGATTTAGTTCGTTTAGCCCATGAACGGGGAATCGATGTGATTCCCCTGGTTGGGGCTTCTTCTCTCATATTAGCATTGGCTGCTTCTGGACTTGGCGGGCAAAATTTTGCTTTTAATGGGTATTTACCTAAGGATAAAGACCTAAGATTAAAGAAGATTAAAGATTTAGAGCATCGATCCTTCACGGAGGGACAGACGCAGATTATTATGGAGACGCCATATCGAAACCAACATTTACTGGAAGATTTTCTTAACGTTTGTAATTCAAAGACCTTATTGTGTGTAGCATCCGATATTACCGGTGCCTCGCAGAAGATTAAAACTACTGCGGTTGGACAATGGAAAAAAGAGGGTGTTCAATTAGAAAAGAAACCAACATTGTTTTTACTGCTTTACATTTAATAACCCATTGCTATAATTGCCGCTATGAAAAAGCTTAAACTTGGTTTGCCAAAGGGTAGTTTACAAGATGCGACTGTCGCTCTTTTTGAAAAGGCGGGTTTTAGAGTAGTAGTGTCTTCTCGTTCTTATTTCCCTCAAATTGATGATGAAGAAATTTCTCCGGTGCTTCTACGTGCTCAAGAAATGTCTCGTTACGTCGAGGATGAGACATTAGATTGCGGCATTACCGGTAATGATTGGATTGAAGAAAATTCTTCACATGTAGAACGTTTAGCGGAATTGCAATATGCCAAGGCAACAACTAATAAAGTCCGTTGGGTCTTAGCTGTTCCCGAAGCTTCATCGATTAAGACGCCTAAAGATTTAGAAGGAAAGAAAATTGCAACTGAAGTTGTTAGTATTACTAAAAAATATTTAGTTAAGCACAAGGTTAAGGCAGATGTAGAATTTTCTTGGGGAGCGACCGAAGCTAAGGTGGCTTCTGGTTTAGTAGATGCCATTGTCGAGTTAACCGAGACAGGTTCTTCTTTACAGGCTAATAAGCTTCGTATTATTGAAACTTTATGTGAATCTAGTACTCAGTTTATAGCTAATAAAAAAGCAGCTAAAGATCCTTGGAAGAAAAAGAAGATGGAACAGGTGATTATGCTTCTGCGTGGAGCATTGGCTGCTAAGAATATGGTTGGTCTTAAGATGAATGTTTCTCGTAAGAATTTGGATAAGGTTCTTGAAGTGTTAACGGCTTTAAGAAATCCCACTGTATCGCCTTTATCCAAGGATGGTTGGGTGGCGCTAGAGACCGTGATCGATGAATCAACTGTTCGTAAGATCATCCCTGAGCTTAAAGATGCTGGTGCTGAGGGAATCATTGAGTATTCACTTAATAAATTAATATATTAAGGTATAAAAAACAAACAAAGGAGCATTATGCCCTGCGGTAAAAAAAGAAAACGCGTAAAGATTCGCACGCACAAACGTAAGAAATTACGTAAGGCTTACGTCATTTAAAGAAGCGCACTACAAGATAATTTTGCGAAGCCCTGCTAGGTCTTAATATTAAAATCTTAGGATGAGGTGGGGCTAAGCAATTTATTTAATGCCTTACTTTAGTGAAAGGTAGTCATGCTTAAACAGCATCACCAGCGAGTTATTCTTATAGCCGCTGGTTTGTGGTTTACAGTTCTTACAAATTTATGTCTGGCAGAAGAAGTTCAAATTCAGGCTAAATCTAAGGCGTTGGCACATTACATTATGGCGGTTATCGATGATTTAAATGGCGATAACAGTCAAGCGGTGAATGAGTATGAGAAATCAGCTAAACTTGATCGCTCTCAGCCGATGACGCATTTGAGATTGGGTTCTTATTACGCTCGCCTTGGGTCTACTCAGAGGGCTATTGATCAATTAAAGTCTGCAATTAAACTGCAATCCAATTTACCCGAAGCTCATTATTTGTTGGCGCTTATTTATTCTTCCCAGAAAAAGTACGATTTAGCCGCTCTTGAGTACGAATTGATTTTAAAAATCGCTACAAATAATAATCCAGATAACGCAGATGTTCATCTTTATTTAGCGCAATTGTATTTTGCTTTGCAAAAATATCCACAGGCCAAGGAGCAATTAGCTCAAGTTTTGCAATTTCAACCTAAAAATGTTTCTGTTTTGTATCTTGAAGGTAGCGTTTATTTAGAATTGGGTCAAAAAGAAAAAGCTAAGGAAGATTTTCGAAAAGCGCTGAGTTTAGAGCCTGATCATGATGGAGTATTAAATTCTTTAGCGTATACTTATGCGGAGGAAGGGGTCAATTTAGATGAGGCTTTGAAGATGGCGCGTAAGGCAGTTAATCTAGATCCTTCTAATGGAGCTTATTATGATACTTTAGGATGGGTTTTGTTTAAGCAGGGGTTAAAGGCAGAAAGTTTAATGGTTTTAGAAAAAGCACAAAGTTATCTGACAGATTCAATTATTTTTGATCATATGGGAGATGTTTATCAAGCAAGTAATGAACCAGCTTTGGCTCGAAAATCTTGGCTTAAATCATTAGATTTAGATCCTAAACAAGTAAAAATATCTCAGAAGATGGAACTTTTAAGTAGAACTTCTGCAGCTAATCAAGGTGCAAAGCATCAATCTGCAAAATAATCCTCATGAAGTCATTAACTTTTAAATCTTACGCAAAAATAAACCTTGCTTTAAATGTGATAGGGAAGAGACCAGATGGGTATCATCAATTAAGAACTATTTTTGAGCGGATTGATTTATTTGATACGATTACTCTGAAAAAGACTTCGGGAGAGATTCGTATTCATTGTTCTCATCCTCATGTTCCTTTAGGGCCTAAGAATTTGGTTTATAAAATTGCTCAACAATTGAAGAACGATTTCGGTGTCAAAGGGGGGGTAGAAATTACCATTCAAAAAAGGATTCCTGTAGCTGCTGGGTTAGCTGGAGGTTCTAGTAATGCAGCCACTGTTTTGAAGGGATTAAACCAATTGTGGAATTTGAACTTAGGACAAAAGAAGTTGGTTGAATATGCTTCCGGGGTGGGTAGTGATGTGGTTTTCTTTTTGTATGATATTCCTTATGCCCTGGGGGAGGGCAGAGGAGAGAAGATTAAGGCGTTACCTATTAAGA
>JAYTXU010000078.1:0-5246 GCA_043742785.1 Candidatus Omnitrophota bacterium | reverse complement strand
ATAGTCACTGAATATTGTTTTGTTGTTTCAAATATAGGACGGGCAATGATAAAATGATTAAGGGTCAAAGAATTGAAAAAAGGCAATTTAGCAATATAGCGGTTAATCAAGCAACTAAGAACCCAAATATTAAATGGAAAAAGAATAATTCTCTCTCTCTTAACTGGCTCATATCCTGCAAGCGCTAAAAAATTAAAAATATCCTGCCAGGTCAACCAGTTTTGAATACAGGTTGGAGTTTTAAATCCAATTTTCTCACCCAATTTCAAAATATACTGCCAAAGATAACTATAGTACTCAATAATGATACGAGTATCCGAATGGGAACATTGACGCAATTGTTCTAAATACTGCTGGACATCCTCTGTCTCTCCTAACACCCCAGAGAGAACAATATAATCAAACTTTTCTTTAAAAACAGCCTGATTAATACCCTTGACGGAATCAATGCGCAGAACCTTCTTACCTTCTGGAATAAAGTAACGGTATTGCTTATTAAGTAATTCATAATAATATTTCTTCAAATTCAACATATCTCCTAAACCCTGCCACCTAACAATACTTGAGTTAATAAAACATTCTTTCTAATCAACAGCTTGGAAATCGTCATGCATAAACCTACAAAAAATAAAACAAGTAGCGGCCAAAGAAAAAACGGTACATAAAAATCTGCGGGCATTTTAGATAAAAGCCTTGGATAAAGTCCTTCGACAATATACCTTTGAATGAGATAAATATCCAAAGAAAAAACACCAATCATCTCTAAAGATTCCCTGATTCTTGTCTTAGACAGAGCCTTTGCTATATAAAACACAACTGTAATCCCTAAAAAAGCAACCGCGTACCTGTAAATCCATCGTAAACTCTCTGCAAAATAATTTACCTTCAAGAAATTCATTTGATTAATATAAATGTAATCACCTTTAGTCCAGTAAGAAGCAAGCAGGACAAATAGAATCAGTGAAATAAAAAATATAACCGCATGGATAGATTTCTTTTTAATAGCCAATCTCTTCTTGTTGAGAAAATACCCTGCTAAATAAAATAAGTAAAACCATTGAACATAATACAGAGAACAGAAACTATTGTATGGAATAAACATCAATCCTAAATAAACCAGTAAAAAAGCAATCATCCCCCATTTTTTCTCTAGTTCAATGGAACATAATAAAAGAATGCTTGACATAAAAAGTGTAAACAAAAACCATATAAACCATATGGGAAGATTCTCCATGAGAGAATTTATCTTACCTAAAGCAAGCAACGTCAAAACCCCAAGAATCCCCCAAGAAAGAAATGGAACAAGCAAACTTTTACATCTAGATTTAAAAACATCCCCTATGTTCTTTCTGTTTAAACTATGCGCCATCAGATATCCGCTAAGAAACACAAACAAGGGCATATGAAAAGTATAAATCAATTTAAAAATTGGATTAAGGTAGAAGTCTACGCCATAAACAGAGAGGGTCCGTTGAATAAAATGGCCATAAACAACCAGAATAATTGCAATCCCCCTCATAACACTAATTATAGAATCTTTATTTTCCAATCGAATCATTTGCCTTTCCTCAGTACTATTGATAAACTAGGTCATATTAAAAGATATCCCCCAATAATTCAATTAGAAAAGAGGCATAACATATTCTTTAAAATGAAACTATTTCCCCTGCCACGAGCCATCTTAATTATCTTTTTTTTATCCCTATGTTATTGGATATACCTTGCCTGTTCAACAAGCATGCACATTTCCTGTGATGCCATCGGGTATCAAAACCTTGGAAGACTCCTTAAAGAAAATGGTTTCCTTCCTTATTTCCAAACTGGCCCAAACCGTGAACCAATTTACCCATCGTTAGTGGCTTTATCTATGCATGTAGCAAGCTTCACTGGAATTGCCTACACTAGAATTATGGCCTTTTTTGGTGTAGCCATCCTACTGTTGAGTCAAATATTAGTATATCTTATCTTACGTAAACTTAATGTTCGATCTTTCATCTGTACGATCATCCTTGGTTATTTTTCTTTATCGCCCGCCTTGAACAATACTGCCTTTAGTTTATACTCTGAAGTCTCCTCTCTTCCTTTTGTTCTCTTACTTATTTTAACAATCGCAAACTCTTTTGAAACGATAAGAGTTAAAAGAACTTTCCAGAACTTTCTTTCCGGACTAGGGCTTAGCCTTCTTTTTTTGTGCGCTACACTAATTAAATCTCCTTTCGAAATTATTTTCTTTGTCTTTATTGGTCTTTACTTCTTTTTCTTCATAACTGCGCTGTTACAAAAAAATAGGAGAATAGTTCTTAACTCACTTATTTTTCTTCTAACGTTTTGCACCGTTTATGAAGTATCCATAACAACCTATAAAATGCTAAATAAGATTTATAATGATCATTACACCATTACTAACAGAGGAAGCTGGGCTCTCTATGGTAGCTGTGCTTTAAAGACAGAGCCGCTAACAACCCAAAAATTATTAACGGACTTAGCTCATGTTCCTGGAATAGGCGCTTGTTATCGATTTTTTCCTGTAGACCAATGTGATTACTGGGAGCCCCAAAATGCCAGCGATTTTTTCGGAATGACAATACGAGGTGAGGTTTCAGCACATACACCTGCAAAAGATGTCGACAATGTTATTCTATTATCCTGTAAAAAAAGAATCCTTGAGCATCCTTTCCAATTCTTTTTCTTATCTACCTTTGACTGGCTTAAAATGTTTTTCTGGGAATCTACGAGTATTGGTTTCGTTAGCTATCCTCTATTTATTTCAAAAATCTATAACATAGGATTATTTAAAGATGGGCTTCGACTGTTCCTATCATTATTATCATTAAGCTCATTCCTTCTTCTTCTAAGATTTATAAAGAAACCTTTAGCTCTAGCTAACCTGAATCATCTCTCAACCCAAGAGTCCTATTTACGTTTCACTATTTTTATCATTATTCTATCCTACACTTCTTTTCATGCACTTTTTAATACCGTTACTCGATGGGCATTACCCATTGCCCCCCTATATTTAATCTGCATTGGTTATGCCCTGCAACAGCTTTTGCCTCAAAGAAAAAACAAAAATCAATCTTCATAAAAATATTTTGCTATAATATCGCCCATGCAGAAAAATCATAAACATAAAGAATTCAGCGTCTCTTTTGAACTTTTTCCTCCTAAGACTGAAGAAGGACATCAAAAACTGCTTGGAACCATCAAACAACTCTGTGATTTAAAACCAACTTTTATTTCCTGCACCTATGGGGCTGGGGGCAGCAGCCGTGGAAAAACCCTCGATATCGTTGAGCTCATTCAAAAAGAACATCATGTCACCGCCATCGCTCATTTAACCTGTGTCCTACACACCAAAGAAGAAATTAAAACTATTTTAGAAGATATGAAAAATCGCGGCATCAGCCATGTCCTGGCTTTACGCGGTGATCCACCTAGGGATAATCCTAACTGGATGCCTGGAATAGATAATTTTAAATACAGCTACGAATTAGTGGCCTTTATTCGTGAACATTTTGGTTCTTATTTTACAATTGGCGTTGCTGGTTTTCCTGAGGGGCACGTGCTCGCTTCTAACCGTGATACTGATGCTCATATTCTAAAGGGAAAGATTACGGCAGGGGCAGATTATGTCATCACACAACTATTCTTTAATAATCAAGACTACTTTGACTATATCAAACGTCTTAAAAAAATTGGAGTTACAACACCTGTTATTCCAGGAATACTTCCCATCACCGATTACAATGCCTTGGTTAGATTTTGCGCTCTTTGCGGAGCATCAATCCCTCAGGCAGTGCATGATATCTTTAAACCCATCGCGGATGATCCAACAAAAGTACTAGAGGCAGGAATTCGTTTTGCTACCAAACAGGCCCAAGAGCTCCTTAAAGAAGGAGCCCCTGGCCTGCATTTTTATACCCTCAACAAAATCCATCCTACGGATATTATACTTAAAAGAATTAAAACTTAACCTTCATCCCTGCCGTCAGCATTCTCTGAACAGCTGGATAATAATTACGATTCGTACTATTGGTTCCCCTGCCCCCAAAGGCAAAATATTTCTGCGCAAACAAATTATCAATAGAACTAAATATTTCAACATTCTTAAACGTGTAGGATAGGCGTGTATCCACAAGAAAATACGGCTCCAGAGGATCTAAAGTATTAGACTCATCGTTTAACGCGTAACGATCCCCTACATAGCGTCCATCCCAGCGCCAATGCCAATTATGGGAAAAAGAAAGATCTGTAAATATTCCAAACATATTCTCTGGAGTTAACGGAATACGATTACTCTTAAATGGCCCCTTGCCAAACTCAGGGTTCTGGTAAGTATAATCAGCTCCTATTTCCCAATCCTCTAATGATTTGACGTCAAATATCTTCTTAATGTCGAACGATTGTTCCAATTCAATTCCCTGCCTTATCGTTCGGTCATAATTACTATTGGCACCAAAACCGCCGCCCAAATTCGGATCAAGGAAGATTTCATTCTTGGTATTAATCCAATAAAGAGTCGCCTTTGTTTCTGCCTTACCCCACTGATGCTTAACACCACCTTGAACCTGTATGCCCTTTTGCTGTTTGAGATCAGGATTCAAACCTGAGAAGGTGCTATACACTTCATCGGTTGCTAGAAAACGAAATGTTTGCTCAAGATCTACAAACACATTAGAAGCCTCTGCATATTGGTACCGCAGTCCTGTTTTGGAAATCTGAACATCTGGACTCGTACGTTTATACGAAGGACCACTGAATGAATTGTCATTAGTGATATCGAATGTATACGCGGACTTCTGGTAACGGGTTCCTGCATTTAAATACAAATGATCGACCAACTGATAATCCGCATTGATAAATGTACCAATATCATCCTTGGAGATTACGATATTATCCACATTGAATGCACCACTGCCTGTAATACGATTATTATTACGGTAATAATCTACCCCTGTGACAAGATCAAGACTACGCTCAAGCACATCCCGCGATAAAATATATTTCCCCGTTATTCCATAGGTATCAATATTATATTTAGTGTTGGAAGATAAAGTTGGATAATATCCATAGGTATCGCGGTTACGATAAGAACCATTAACTTCAAATTTTCCTAATTGATCGTCCTTCCAGGGATCAAACGTAGTTGTCAAATCAAAGGCCCTATCCCTCGTTTCAGCGAACTCGTCACTTTTGACAGTACCCCTGCGGCCCAAACTATTAAGTTGGGCTGTAAGCAAAGCACC
>JAYTXU010000077.1:0-59703 GCA_043742785.1 Candidatus Omnitrophota bacterium | reverse complement strand
GTCACAACCAGATAAATCAGGACAAACACAAGGGGATCCTGTTCCCGTACCTGTCCCGGTGCCAGTTCCTGTCCCAGTACCAGTACCTGTACCTGTACCAGTACCTGTCCCTGTACAAGCAGGATCATTACTTGGTGTACAATTACCTAATCCATCATCTACAGTACACGTAGGACAATAACAAGCACAATTCTGTGGTTGAGGATCGCAAACTTGTCCACCATGACAACAACATCCAAAACATTCATCCGTCGTTCCTACGGGGCAACCACCAGTTCCCGTCCCTGTTCCCGTTCCAGTACCTGTTCCTGTACCTGTTCCTGTACCAGTACCTGTTCCTGTTCCTGTACCTGTTCCCGTTCCAGTACCTGTACCAGTTCCTGTACCCGTTCCTGTTCCAGTACCTGTTCCTGTACCAGTACCTGTTCCAACACAACTGTAACCTTTCACTACTCCCACACTCCCGGTCCACTGTAAAGTCTTACCTTGATCCTGACAACATTTAGTAAGTTCCTGTGTTAAATAAGTGTTTCCGCAAGTAGCTGGAGGTGCAACACAAATTCCACCTGGAGAGGAATAGGAGCTACATTCTCCGCAAATTTCAGTTTCCCAATTACAAACATTATTAAAAAGATCACAGTCACCTGTCCATGACCAGCTCACATTCTGACCTGGATATGAACTACATGCCTGCATCGGAGTACAAATACCACTAACGCACGTCCGTCCTAGTGCACATATTGTTCCCGAACATGATTGTGTCTGATTTGCTGGACATCCACCAGGGCCACACGTAGTACACGTTCGAGTTTGAATTCCTGTTTGTCCACATCCACTAACTGAACATTCTCCAAAGCTACTCCATACTAAACAGCTTGGAGGTGGTAATGTGCAGCTACCACTTTTATAATTCCATGCCCCAGCTGTACACTCATAGGTTACACTCCCCGTACAAGCACCTGTACAAGCTACAGCTACAGAACCACTCCCAGATCCTATCGAAACAGGACATCCATTATTCGTAGATGACATCGCAGGACAGACTGGTATGGCTAAACTACAATTAGCAGTAGCGCCTCCATTAACTCCATTACAATTCCATAAATAATTAGTCGCTGTATCTGCTATATCGTTTAACGCACCTGTTATACAAGCATTGTTTACTATGCCGCAAACACCATTGACTGGTTTATCTAAAGAACAGCTATCCGCAGAAGGCCCACCCCCTGCTCCAGAACATTTCCATAAATACTGTGTAGGTGAATCAGGAATATCATTTAATGTTCCAGCTATACAAGAATTAAGAATAACTCCACAATTTCCAGCAACTCCGCAAGACTGAGTCGCTCCATTAACTGCTGAACATGCTGTCCCACCACCCGAAGCTGGTGTTGTAATTGCATACGTCTGAGAACCGCTAGCACATGCTCCCCATGCTCCAACACAATTAACAACTGGAACTACACAAGAACTCCCATCCAATGTTGGTATCTGACCCGCAGGACAATTTGCAGAACACCCAGGAGACATATTAGAACAAGGCGTGCTTGTATAAGTAATAGTGCCAAAAAAACCTCCACTACGACATATCGTGGCCCCAGGCAACAAAGAACCATAACAACAACTACCAATACCTCCAGATGGACTCCACGTGCCATTACTCAAACACGTCGCCGCAAATGCCACTTCACTGCCTTCCGTATTAAGACATCCTGCTGGACAAGACACCTGATTTGGCCCCGGATTTCCAGGCAATGATACAGCACAAGGACTACCCTCACCTGCCGTTCTGATCTCACAACGACATGCTGCACAAGGTCCTCCGCAATCCACACCCGTTTCACCTTGATTTTGAATACCATCCGTACATGTTAATTTAGGCTTGCAGCTTGCACTGGCACTATCATAAACAAAATTCCCTGTGCATGCCGTCTGGCAAGCAGTTGTTCCGTCACAAGTAGCTGCTAAAGTGTAACTAATTGTACTGTTCATTGGAACAAGATTAGAGCATACCACCGCGTTCGCTGGCACGGTTCCTTGACAAGAACATGATCTAGAAACTGGCCCCCAAGTACTATTATTACATGTAAGACTTAATGGGCATCCACTGCAACTACCAGGACTTACTGTACTGCCATTGTTAGTAGAGCCAATCAATACCGCTGCAGGAAGACACCCGAAATCGCTTACAAAAGCAGGGCATGCGCCAGCTGGTAAAGCACACGTTTGACCTGTTTTTGTAAAAAGTCCTTCTGTCGCTGTACCGCATGTAAATGTTACAGCTCCACTGCAAACGCCTGGACAAGGCTTATCAACTGATTGTAAATAATTAGCAGGTCCAACAGTCATTGAGATATTCCCACACGGAGGAGCATAGGACCAATACATGTCTACTGCTGGACAAGGAGATTGCTTTGTGCAACTACCACTTTTATAATTCCATGCCCCAGCTGTACACTCATATGTTACACTCCCCGTACAAGCACCTGTACAAGCTACAGCTACAGAACCACTCCCAGATCCTATCGAAACAGGACATCCATTGTTGGTATCTGATAAGGGCAAACAAAGAACATCCTCACATTGTCCTGATGAATTACAAGTCTTATCTGCTGAACAAACCCCACAAGAACCTCCACAACCATTATCTCCACAAACTTTGCCCGTACAGTTAGGAATACAAACGCATTTATTTAGAATGTTACATGTTAATGGAGCTACACATGTTGCACACGTACCTCCGCAACCATCGCTTCCACAATCTTTCCCAATACAATTAGGCTGACAAGTAAATGTACATTTTGCAGGATTAACTCCATTACAGGCACATTGATCCCCTTGAGATCCATCTGGTAAAGTAACAGCAACACAATGTGTATTATTGGGGTAATCTGTTGGAGCTCCCCCTGGTACACAATATGCTCCCCCAAAGGCAGGTGCTGGACATTCACAAGTCCGATAGCGAAGACTATTCAAACAGTCACTATTACCTGAAATAGGAGGACATTCTACAGGACACCAACCGCCATTAATAGGTTGCGGTTCATTGCCTTCCCCACCTAAAATAGACCTCGTAACCTTTGTATAAAAACCCCCTGAATCAGCTATATAATTACTTTGAGAATCGTATTGAGGTCTTTGGCTGTTAGAGATAGAAGGAAGAAGAGTTTTAAAAGAAATCAAAACAATGACAGCCACCACAGCGACTATCATAAGATATTCTATGGCGCCCTGCCCGCGAGAGGATGTTTTGAAAAATAGAATATTCATAAGACACTATAAATATACCACACAAAAGGCCTGTTAGCTAACCCTCAAGACTTTTAAGGAAACTAACTACTTCTAAAGGATTAGGAGCGCCATAAAGAAAACTAGCTGTAATAAGAACATGCGCTCCAGCCTTAACGGCATCTGGGGCTGTTTGGGCATTTATTCCCCCATCAATGGCAATGTCACCGCTAAAGATTTTCTTAAGTTCTTCCAGTTTTGAAAGAACAGGTAGGATAAATTTTTGACCAGCAAAGCCTGGATTAACCGACATAATCAAAACTCCATCGCAATCAGGCAAAACTTCTTTAACAAGTGGTGTTCCTGGATTAATGACAATAAAAGCCTTCTTACCCAACTGACGAATTCTTTGTAAATCTCGACGGAGAGCATCGATATCAACCGTATCTACTTCCTTAGGCCAATGTCCATATTGATCACCATTGGCACGGCGCTTACCGTAACATTCCACCTGAATTTGGATAATATCAGCCCCTGCCTTAGCATAACTTTCAATGTAATCCCAGGGATGTTCAATCATTAAATGTGCTTCTAAAGGAAGATTCGTGTGTGAACGAACAGCTTGAATAATAATTGGGCCAATGGTTAAATTAGGAACAAAATGACCATCCATGCAATCAATGTGGAAACGATCTATTCCAAAGGCAACGGAACGTCTGATTTCAGAAGATAAATTGGCAAAATCTGCTGAAAGAATGCTCGCAGAAACTTCGATAGGTTTAATCATATGTTTTAAAGAAAGTTAGTGCGCGAGGAGGGACTTGAACCCTCATAGCTTTCGCCATACGCCCCTCAAACGTACGTGTCTACCAATTCCACCACCCGCGCGTAATCTATTTAATCTCCTGCTTAATCCATTCTTTCCCACTACCTGATTTTAAATATTTCTCTCTGTTTCTAGCTTCCAACCTTGATTCAAATTCCTCTGTAATTATTAAATTAAATGGGTTATACGCGCGCGTTGTATAACTTTTACCTTCTTGATGTTCTTTAATTCTTCTTTCTAAATTATTAGTCAACCCAACATAAATATAATTTCGGTTTAAGCTTTTGAGAACATAAACTTGATACATCTATAGGGCCCCTCAAACCTGCCTGCCGGCAGGCAGGCGTACGTGTCTACCAATTCCACCACCCGCGCAATAATACAACTTAAATTTATCCTTTTGATTGCTGCATTGCTGCAGCTACAAAGGCCTTAAATAATGGATGAGCTTCATCTGGTTTAGATTTAAACTCTGGATGGAACTGACACCCCACAAACCACGGATGGTCTTTAATCTCAATAATCTCAACTAAATCTTTTTCATCGTTTCGGCCTGCAATCACAAATCCTTGTTTCTGTAATTGACTGCGGTATTCATTATTAAATTCATAACGATGACGATGACGCTCTGCAATCTTAGCTGATTTATATGCTTCAAAAGCCTTTGTTCCCTTTTGAATATCACAAGCAAAAACCCCTAAACGCATACTAGCGCCTAAATTCTCTACTTTCGTTTGTTCCTCTAAAAGACTAATAACAGGATATTTTGTTTCCTTATCAAATTCTGTCGAATTGGCATTCTTTAAACCACAAACATTACGGGCAAATTCAATAGTCGCTATCTGCATTCCTAAACAAACACCAAAAAATGGAATTTTCCCTTCACGAACATACTGAACAGCTCTTATTTTTCCTTCAATACCCCGACTGCCAAATCCACCAGGAATTAAAACCCCGTTAACTCCTTTAAATATTTTCTTAAGATCACTTTTAGTAATGTTTTCCGAATCTATTTTGACAATATTAACTCTTGCGTTATTGGCAATCCCACCATGAACCAAAGCCTCATAAATCGATTTATACGCATCCTGCAGAGCAATATATTTACCGACAACAGCAATCTTTACTTCATGAGTGGGCGATCGAAGCCTTTTAACCACTCCCTCTTCCCAAGACTTCAAACCTTTGTCAGAAAGTTTAATATTTAATTTCTTAAGCACAAGTTCGTCTAATTTTTCCTTTTTGAGAGCTGAAGGAACTTCGTAAATATGTCTAACATCGGAAGCCTCAATAACTGAATCCACGTCTACATTGCAGAAAAGGGCAATTTTCTCACGCTGTTCCTGAGTGATTGGTTTTTCTGTTCGGCATAAAAGAATGTTAGGAATAATACCAATTTCGCGAAGACGTCCGACGCTATGTTGCGTTGGTTTGGTTTTTTGTTCTCCCGCTGATTTAATATACGGCAGAAGTGTGACATGAATATTAATGGCGTAATGCTCTCCCAATTCCCAACGAAGCTGACGAATTGCCTCTAAAAACGGCAAGCTTTCAATATCACCTACCGTCCCACCAATTTCAACAATAGTAATATCAACATCATTGGCCTTAGCCACCTTCTTGATGCGTTCTTTAATCTCATCCGTAATATGCGGAATAATTTGAACAGTTTTTCCTAAATAATCACCCCTACGTTCCTTAGTAATAACCGAATAGTACACTTTCCCTGCGGTGATGCTGCTATCTTTTGATAATCGCGCATTGGTAAAACGCTCATAGTGCCCTAGATCCAAATCTGTTTCTGCTCCGTCATCAGTCACATACACTTCACCATGTTGATAAGGATTCATCGTCCCTGGATCAACATTAAGATAAGGATCACATTTAATAATAGCAATCTTAAGTCCTCTATTCTCAAGTAACTTAGCCAACGAGGCTGCCGCAATCCCTTTACCTAAACTGGAAACAACTCCCCCTGTTACAAATATGAACTTACTCATTTAGAATCCTACTCCAATTTTAATTTGTCAGTGTTTTTTGGAATTTCAACTGGATACTTCCCTGTAAAACATGCTGTACAAAACCCTTTGTCCTTCATCACAGACATCATTCCTTCTAAACTTAAAAAACCTAACGAGTCCACCTTAATAAAATCCGCGATTTCTTTAACTGTCTTATTATAGGCAATCAATTCTTTAGTCGATGGAAAATCAATACCATAAAAACAAGGCGAAACAATTGGCGGGCAAGAAATGCGCATATGAATTTCCTTGGCACCTGCTTCCCTAATTTCCTCTATACGATTTCTAGAAGTTGTTCCTCTCACTATTGAGTCTTCAACAACAATCACCGTCTTACCCTTGATTAAATCACGAATGGGATTAAGTTTAACACGAACTCGAAATTCACGTAAAAATTGACTAGGTTGAATAAATGTTCTTCCAATATAGTGATTACGAATCATTCCTATTTCAAAAGGAATATTCAATTGTTGTGCATACCCTATGGCCGCATAATTACCTGAATCAGGAATACCCATGACAAAATCAGCCTTTGCTGGGTGTTCTATTGCTAACTGATTACCTAAACGCTTTCTAACTTGATAAACATTGTCATTAAAAATATGGCTGTCTGGTCTAGCAAAATAAATATTCTCAAAAACACAGCTGCCTCTTTTAGCTTCCTTAGCTCCTGGAAGATACACTGATTCGATTTTATTACCTTTAATAACAACCACTTCACCTGGATCAAGCTCACGAATAAATTCAGCCTTCATTAAGTCAAGCGCACAACTTTCAGACGCTAAGATATACCCATCACCAAGTTTCCCTAAACACAACGGTCTAAATCCTTGCGGATCACGAGCTCCAATAAGAGAGTCTTCCACTAAAAAAACAACCGAATACGCTCCCTTAACTTGAACTAACACATCTACGACCCATTGACCTAAATTACCATTTGGACTCTTAGCTAATAAATGAACAAAAATCTCTGAATCCATTGAGGTTTGAAAAATAGAACCTTCATTTTCAAGCCTGGTATAAAGCTCTTCGGTATTTGTTAAATTTCCATTATGCGCAACAGCGATTGGTTTTTTACGATGCGTCACTAAAATCGGTTGTATGTTTTTTACATGAGAACTGCCTGTAGTCGAATACCTGGTATGAGCAATAGCCACATGACCTTTAAGCTTGCTCATACTTTCTTCATCAAAATTATCAACAGCTAATCCGCTTTTCTTAAGAACATGGGTATCTTTACCGTCATAGGATACAATCCCACCAGCCTCTTCCCCTCTATGCTGCAATGCATACAAACCTAAAAAAGCTATTTGACTTGCTTGTTTATGATGACTAACCCCGACAATACCGCACATAAAATTATCCTGTTGTCCCGATCCCACTTGGGCGGGATGCCTGCCCTAGGTGCCCACGAGGGGCCACCACTATCTGATCTTGGTATAAATTCTGTAACGATTCTACTATGAAATCTTCTCGAATCGAAGATTCGATTCCGTATACGGCTGCCCATGCTCCCTGCAAGGTGGTGATGCAAGGAATATTGTGCAAAATAGCGGCTGCACGAATAGAACGCATATCCGACTGACTTTTCTTTCCAGATGGCGTGTTGATAATTAAGTTTATCTCATTTTTCTTGAGGAGCGTCAAGGCATTATTCTGACCTTCATGATGCTTATCTACCACCGAAGCATCAATGCCATTAGCACGCAACATCTGCGCTGTCCCCTTAGTCGCTAAAATATGAAATTTTAAATCTGCTAACTTCTGAGCAATAAATGACACATGTCTCTTATCAAATTCATTAACACTAATAAATACCGTCCCCCGAGTAGGCAAATACTGGTTAGCTGCAATCTGAGCTTTAGCAAAAGCTGCTCCAAATGTACTGGCAGTCCCCATCACCTCGCCGGTAGACTTCATTTCGGGACCTAGGATAATATCCACCCCTGAAAAACGACTAAAAGGTAAGACAGATTCTTTAACACAAAAATATTTCAAATCAGCAAAATTAGGTAAATCAAAGTTTTTTAAAGTCTTCCCTGCCATAATCTGAGCTGCAATCTTAGGAAGAGAAACACCTATCGCCTTTGAAACAAATGGAGAAGTTCTAGACGCTCTTGGATTAACTTCCAAGACATAAACTTGATGACCCTTAACTGCAAATTGAATATTTAATAATCCCAATACTTTAAGAGCTAGTGCTAATCTAACCGTATGTTCTTTAATTTCTTTAACAACATCTTCCCTCAACGTATAGGGAGGAATAACGCAGGCCGAATCTCCCGAATGAATCCCTGCATTTTCAATATGTTCCATAATTCCGCCGATATAAACATCCTTGCCATCGCAAATAGCATCGACATCCACTTCTTGTGCATCTTCAAGGAATTTATCAATCAACACCGGATGCCCACGTGAAACGCTATGTACTTCATCTAAAAATGATGTTAACGATTCTTCATCGTAAACAATACGCATAGCCCTTCCGCCCAAAACGTAAGATGGACGAACCAAAACAGGGTATCCTATACGCTGCGCCTGAAGAAGAGAATCTTCCTTGGTTGTTGTTGAAGCATTCGCTGGTTGAGAAATTCCTAATTCAGTAATCAACTTAGAAAAATGTTCGCGATTCTCAGCTAAATCAATGGAATCTACAGAAGTCCCGATAATAGGAACCCCTGCTTGAGAAAGACGACGAGCTAAATTTAGCGGCGTCTGTCCACCAAATTGAACAATCACCCCATCTGGCTTTTCTATATCATAAATATTCATAACATCTTCAAAGGTCAATGGTTCAAAATACAAACGATCCGAAGTATCATAATCTGTTGAAACTGTCTCTGGATTGGAATTAACCATGATTGTTTCAAAACCCATTTCTTTAAGCGCAAACGAAGCATGACAACAACAATAATCAAACTCAATCCCCTGCCCAATGCGATTAGGGCCGCCACCTAGAATCATTATCTTTTTCTTCTTCGATGCTTTTTTTAAATTATTGATTATCGCTTCATCTTCAGTTTCATAAGTTGAATAATAATAAGGCGTATACGCTTCAAACTCCGCCGCACAGGTATCTACAACCTTAAACGTTGCAACAATGCCTTGCTCTTTTCTAAGAGTTCTTACATCTTTCTCACTTTTATCCATAATCTCTGCTAATTGAGGATCAGAAAAACCATTTTCCTTAGCCTTTCTTAAAAGAGCAGGGCTAAGCGTTCCTGTAGCTGCCACAGCTGCTTTAAATTCTTCTTCTAATTCTAGGATTTGAGAAATTTGATCAATAAACCAAGGATCAATCTTTGATAGTTGCACCACTTGTTCAATTGAGTATCCTTTTTGCAAAGCATACTTTAAATAAAAAATACGCGAAGCATTAGGCTCTATTAAACGTAATTTAATTTTTTCATCCTCAATATAACGAAAATCTTGTTTATTATCCAAACCAATATGATCAATCTCTAACCCTCGTAATCCTTTTTGAAGAGCCTCTTTAAAATTACGGCCGATAGCCATCGTCTCTCCCACGGATTTCATTTGAATCCCTAAAATATCTTTAGCTTCAGGAAACTTTTCAAACGTAAATCTTGGGATTTTAACAACAACATAATCAATAGAAGGTTCAAAACAAGCAGGTGTTTCTTTAGTAATATCGTTTTGAATTTCATCAAGACTGTACCCAACCGCTAACTTAGCTGCAAACTTAGCAATAGGAAATCCTGTGGCTTTGGAAGCAAGAGCAGAAGAACGAGAAACACGTGGATTCATTTCAATAACAACCATGCGTCCATTTTCTGGGTTCACTGCAAATTGAATATTGCTTCCGCCAGTTTCAACGCCAATTTCACGAATCAATCGAATAGAACAATCCCTCATTGTCTGATATTCAGCATCAGTTAACGTCTGGGCAGGTGCAACCGTAATACTGTCTCCCGTATGTACTCCCATCGGATCTAAATTCTCGATAGAACAAACAATCACCACATTATCCGCCCTATCCCGCATGAGTTCTAACTCATATTCCTTCCACCCTTCAATCGACTCCTCAATCAAGATTTCATGAATCATACTGCTTTCAATTCCTAAAGCTGCAATCCGCTCAAACTCTTCCCTGTTACGAGCAATCCCTCCTCCGGTACCCCCTAAGGTAAATGAAGCACGGATAATACAAGGAAAACCTATTTGATCAACGACCTTCTTAGCCTCTTCAAGATTATAAGCAAAAACACTATTAGGCAAATCTAAACCAACTTTAATAGAGGCTTCTTTAAATTTCGAACGGTCTTCTGCTTTCTTAATAACTTCATACTTAGCACCCAACATCTCAACACCGTATTTCTCTAAGATGCCTTGCTCATAAAGCTTCATCGCCAAGTTAAGACCTGTCTGTCCACCAAGGGTAGGAAGAATCGCATCCGGACGTTCTTTCTGAATGATCTTTTCGATAAATTCAGGAGTCAACGGCTCCACATAGGTAGCGTCCGCAATACCAGGATCGGTCATAATCGTCGCTGGATTCGAGTTAACCAAAATAACTTCATAACCTTCTTCTTTAAGAGCCTTACAGGCTTGTGAACCGGAATAATCAAATTCGCAAGCCTGACCAATCACAATTGGCCCCGCCCCAATAATCAAAATCTTTTTTATATCGACACGTTTAGGCATAATGATTACTTCTTATTCTGTTCAATCATTTCAATAAATTGTTCAAACAAATATTTTGAATCATGTGGACCAGGAGCAGCTTCCGGATGATATTGAATAGAAAATGCTGAGTATTTCTTATGACGGATTCCTTCAACACTTTGATCATTAAGATTAACATGAATCACTTCTACCTCATCTTTATTTAAACTCTTGATATCAACACAAAACCCATGATTCTGAGAAGTAATGCCAATGCGATTTCCCTCAAAATCTTTAACCGGATGATTGGCTCCATGATGACCAAATTTTAATTTATATGTTTTTCCCCCTAAGGCTAACCCTAAGATTTGATTGCCTAAGCAAATACCAAAGATGGGTAACTTACCTAAAGCCTCTTTGACGGTATCAATAACATAGGTCACAACGGAAGGATCCCCTGGACCATTAGATAAAAACAAACCATCTGGCTTACATCCCATGATATCTTTTAAGCTAGCCATCGCTGGAAAAACATGAACTTCACAGCCCAATTGAGCAAAAATCCTCAAAATATTCCACTTAATCCCACAATCAATTGCAGCAATCTTATGCTTACGAGGGCCTTTGGCCTTCCAAACATATTTCTTAGGTGTAGTGACATCCTTAACAAAATCAGCCCCTTCCATAGATGGAGAAACCTCTAATTTAGCTTGAAGACTCTTAGGATCAAAATCTTCCGTAGAAATAATCGCTTTCATAGCCCCTGAAATTCGCAGATGACGAGTTAGAGCACGTGTATCTACCCCCTCAATTGCTAAGATTTTATTTTGATCTAGATATTCAATAATACCCTGTTTAGATCTCCAATTAGATGGTCTGCGAGCAAACTCTTTGACTACAAAACCTTTAACATGAATCGCATCCGATTCTTGGTCTTCATCATTAACTCCATAATTACCAATTAAAGGATACGTCATAACAACAATTTGACCAGAATAGGAAGGATCGGTGAGGATTTCTTGATAACCGGTTAGAGCAGTATTAAAGACAGCTTCGCCTATACTTTCTCCGGTCTGATTTAAGGTACGGCCGTGGAATATCGTACCATCCTGCAGATATAATATGGCCTCGTTCATGAATCCTAAAGCTTAAGCAATCAAGTGGAATTATACTGGTGGGATTTAAGGTTTCCCTTAAAAACCGCCCTCACTATAGTGGAAGGCTATTATGTTGTCAAGCAAAATGCTATTTCTCTGTTATCGTCGCTATTTTACATCTAAAGCAGCTTTAATTTGTTTAATAAGAACATCCAAAGGCATTGTTTTTTGAATATAATCAACAGCTCCATAAGACTGATAATCAATCAAATGTTTAGGAGTATCAATAGACGTATAAAAAATAACTGGAATATCTTTTGTCAGTTCTTTCTTCTTAAGTTTTTTGCAAACCTCAATACCGCTAATCCCTGGAAGAAGAATATCTAAAAGAATCAAATCTGGAACATGTTCTTCAGCCAACTCCATTCCTTCTTTTGCAGAAGGAGCAAGAAGAACATTGAAATTACATTTCGTTAAAAGTCTATCCATGAGAACTCTGTCAACTGGATTGTCATCAATAAAAAGAATTGTCTTAACATCAGCCATAATCATCCCTTCATTTTTGAAGATTCCTTCTTCTACTTAATTAGAGTATATCTGGCCTTCTTAGATTTAGCAAATCGTCGAAAACTATAAAGACAATTGTTTTTGAATCTGACTAGTCATTTCCTCTGCCTGCGGTTCAACATTAGAGCTAAAACGGGCCACCACCTTGCCTGTTTTATCCACCAAGAATTTGTTAAAGTTCCAGGTAATAGCCCCACTAAAACCGCTTTTTACAGTCAAATATTGATATAAAGGTGCTATATCTCCTCCTTTAACACTGATTTTAGCAAACAGAGGAAAAGTTATTTTATATTTTAACTCGCAGAACTTTTTTATCTCACCATTCTCCCCAGGCTCCTGACCTAAAAAATTATTAGCTGGGAAAGCTAATATTTCAAAACCTTCGACCTTAAACTGTTGATAAATAGACTCAAGCCCCTTATATTGCGAAGTGAATCCACAATGGCTGGCTGTGTTAACAATCAAAAGAACCTTCCCCTTATAATCTCCTAAATTTTTCTCCTGACCATCAATCGTCTTAACATTAAAATCGTAAATATTCTTTACTGAAAAATCAGCCTGAGCAGCTATAGCCTTCTTGATAAAGAAAAAAACACAAACAAAAACAACTAACAAAATAGTAATATTTTTCATTTTTTAGGTCCTTTAAATATAAGCAACGACTTCAATTTCGACTAAAGAATCTTTAGGAATACGGGCTACCTGCAAGGTGGAACGGGCAGGAGCATTCTCTGCCTTAAAATACTTAGCATAAACCTCATTCATTCCAGAGAAATCGTTAAGGTCTTTTAAAAAAACCGTGGCTTTAACAACCTTATCTAAAGATGAACCTGCAGCACTAAGAACGGCTATTAAATTAATAATAACCTGTTCAGTTTGTTCTTTGATACCACCAGAAACCATTTGACCATCCTTATCCAAAGGAATTTGTCCAGCGGTATAAACCAAATTCCCCGTAACAACCGCTTGATTGTATGGGCCAACAGGTAAGGAGGCTTGATCTGTTTTAATAATCTTCTTGCTCATATCACAACTCTCTTTCGATTAATGAACGCAATCCTTAACCTCTTAATTAAGACATTGTATCCTTTTAATTACAATTATAAAACAGCATCCCTGATTAATCAACTACTGTGCCCACAAAGCTGCTAAATGACTTTCCTTGGATTTCCCGCTTCCTACAAAATCTAAACCCTGCCCTAACGTAACAATGCTCCTAAAATTTCTACCCTGACTAGACTTCTTAAATATCCGCTCTAGATCTTTCTGTGAAATACCGCTAAAATTGGTAGATACAAATATCTTTCCATTATCCTTTAAAACTTTCAGTGCTGATTCAATTAATTGAGGAAGATTCTTTTCTACACTAAACACATTACCCCCCGCACGGGAAAAAGAAGGAGGATCCAGGATAATTACATCGAAGAAATTATTTTTCTTCACCGCTTTTTCTAAATAAATAACAGCATCCGCCTTAATAAACTCTCCTCCTGTTGGCGTAATCTTGTTTAAGTGATAGTTTTGTTCTCCCTTTTTAAGTATCTTTTGACTGACATCCACATTAACGACTTCCTTAGCACCATGGGCTCTAGCATAAACACCAAAAGAACAGGTATAGGAAAAACAATTCAAAACTCTTTTGCCCAAACATTCCTTAGCAACCAAAAAACGATTAGCACGCATATCCAAGAATAAACCCGTATTTAACGTATCATTTAAATCTACCTCAAAATTAAGATTGTTTTCAGATACAATGCATCTACTTTCTGTCTTTGCAATCAAAACTTGAAATCCAATGGCCTGAGGATTCGATGAAGAACTTTTGGTTCTATCTTTCACAATTAAATAATCAACTTCAAAATTCTCCATCAAAAAACCTTTCAAACATCCAAGCTCTTTGAGCCAAATGTCATCAAAAACCTGAGCGACAAAATGTTTGTCGTACTGCTCCAAAATTAAGCCGTCTATTCCATCGCCTATTCCATTAATCAAACGGATCGCCTTGGTGCTTTTACTTAAAATCTGCCTTTTGGCTAAAGCAGCTTTTAAAAGATTCCTTGTTGATCCATTAAACGACATATGTTTTAAAAACTTCCTCAACACTCTTGTGGCAATGTTTTGTGGAACAATCATTGTACTGCAGCTGCAATCGGCGGGTAAAAACATCTTCGAAGGTCTGCGCCATCTCTACTCGAACGGCATACGCCACCTGTGCTCGAATGTTCAAAGAACATTCACAAAGCTTAACTCGAAGAGATGAATCCTCATCAATCAGTTTTAAAACATCCCAATAACGGATCCCATAAAACCCTATTAAATAAGTAACAACCTCTGGAGAGACCCCGAATCGAAGAGCTACCTGCCTAATATCTATTTTGACCTCACCGCTGCCATAAAGCGGATGCTTTAAATCATCAGGTAATTTGCTAGCTAGATTAGGAAGTATTTTTTGTACACACTCTTTGGCAATAGCCCGATAAGTGGTGTATTTCCCTCCTAATACATACCAAATACCTGCTAAAGATTTTTCAATACTGTGTTTGCGAGAGATTTTTGAAGGAGATCCTTTTTCATGCACCAGAGGCCTTAAGCCCGCGAACGTTGTAATAATGTTTTCTTTTTTAAATACTATTTGAGGAAAAACTCTAGAAGCTTCTTTAAAAAGATAGTTGATTTCGTCCTGCTCCGGTTTGACATCATCAGGACTTCCTCCATAATCTGTATCTGTCGTTCCAATCAATGAGTGGCCTCTAAAAGGAATTACAAAAAATATTCTTTTATCCGAATACGATTGAATAAGAAATGCTTGGTTGAAAATCTGACCTTTATAAAGAATATGAACTCCCTTGGTAGCGCGTAGCCGAGAGCCTCTTTTCTTAGAATCTTTACGCAACAAAATGTCCGACCAAGGGCCTGCTGTAACAACAATGGTCTTGGCTCTTACTTCAAAACTCTTTCCTGTTAAGACATCTCTAGCCTTAACTCCTGTACATTTCCCATTTTCTTTTAAAAACTCAACAACCTCTGCATGATTAGCAACATGAGCACCTTTTTCTTCTGCTATTAAAACGTTCTCTAAACAAATACGAATATCGTCCATCTGCGCATCAAAATAGGACACAGCCCCCACCAATCCTTCTTGTCGAATTTGAGGAACAACATTAATTAATTTCTGACGGCTAATGTTTTGATAAGAACCAACGCTATACGAACCACTTAAAACATCATACAACCAAACTCCTAGCTTCATCATCCATAAAGGACGAGGGTCTTTCTTATAAACAGGAATAATAAAAGAAAGCCGTTTAACAAGATGCGGGGCATTTTTATATTGAATATATCTTTCTTTAAGAGATTCAGCGACTAAATCAAACTCCAGATTTTCTAAATAACGAATACCTCCATGAAGAAGCTTGGTAGATTTGCTAGATGTACCAGAAGCAAAATCATTTTTTTCTAACAAAGCGACCTTAACTCCAATTAGGGAGGCCATATAAGCAATGGCCGCTCCATTGATTCCTCCACCAACTATAAGAAGGTCATATTGGGATTTGGAAAACTGAGAAATGTCTCTTTTCATATCACCTGTGTTTGACGGACAGCCTTCTGCCAACCCTGATAAAGTTCTTGCCTTTGTTTATTTCCCATTCGAGGTTTAAAAATTTTCTCCACCTTATGGAGTTTAGCTAAATCTTTTTTCTTCCAAAGCCCCACTCTAATTCCTGCTAAGTAAGCCACTCCAGCAACGGTTGAATCCACCATCACAGGACGAACAATTACTGTTGCTAAAATATCTGCCTGAAACTGCATCAGAAAATTATTACAACAAGCGCCGCCATCAACACTTAAAGATTTAATCTTAATCCCTGATTCCTGTTGCATCAAATCAAAAACATCCTTGGTTTGATAGGCCATCGATTCCAGCGCTGCACGGACAATATGCTGCACAGTACTCCCGCGGGTCAATCCTGTAATACTCCCTTTAGCTTTCGCGTTCCAATAAGGAGCTCCCAAACCACTAAAGGCTGGAACAAAATAAACTCCCCCATTATCTTTAAGAACTCTACCGATCTCTTCCGTCGCTGATGAATTAGGAATCACCTTCAATTGATCCCTCAGCCACTGAATAACCGCTCCAGCAATAAACACCGATCCCTCCAGCGCATATACCGCTTGACCATTAACATCACACGCCAAGGTCGTTAAGAGACCATTCTTCGATAATTGTCTTTTTTGTCCTGTATTAAACACCATAAAACATCCTGTTCCATAAGTATTCTTAACAGTCCCCTGAGTAAAACATCCCTGTCCATACAAAGCTGATTGTTGATCCCCCATCACCGCCATTATGGGAATACCTTGTGGAAGTCCTGCAATATTGATGGTGTGTCCAAAAAAAGAACCCGAAGAATTAACCTGAGGCAAAATTTCTTTAGGCACACGGAATAATTTTAAAAGCTTCTCTGACCAATTTTTCTTAACAATATCATAAAGAAGAGTCCTTGAGGCATTGGTCATGTCTGTCACATGAGCCTTGCCGCCGGTCAGTTTAAAAATAAGCCAACTATCAATTGTTCCAAAAGCAATGTCACCTCTTTGAGCTTTAACCCGCAATCCTTTTACATGATCTAAAATCCAAGAAATCTTGGTAGCTGAAAAATAGGGATCTATGACAAGGCCAGTTAACTTATGAACTATTGACTCATGTTTTTTTAATTTAGCACAGGTCTCTGCAGTCCGTTTGTCCTGCCAAACAATCGCACGAGCCAGAGGCAAATGTGTTTTACGATCCCAAAGAACTGTCGTCTCTCTCTGATTTGTAATTCCAATAGCGATAATCTGTTCTGGTTTAAAGTAAAGACTCTTACTAATCTTCCCTACAGCCTTCTTTATAACTGATTGCACTGATGCCCAGATTTGATTAGCATCGTGTTCCACCCATCCAGGCTTAGGGAAATACTGCGAAAATTCCTGATAGGCACTTGATACAACTTGCCCCTTAGAATCAAAAATGAAACAACGGGATCCTGTTGTCCCCTGATCAATAGCTAATAAATATTGATTCATTCTTTAACGACCTAAACGTTTCTTATTCGATAAATACAGTTGTTGTCCTAACATCTTTTGAGCTAAGACATCTTTATCCACTCCGTTATCAAGATCATATTGCATCACAGCCATTATTTGCAAAACCTCTTTGAATGGACGCGTTAATAAAGTAGGACTTTGAATAGCCATATCATCAATCATCTGTACATAGTCAATAGGAAGTTGTTGAATTCTAATGCCCTGTTTACGGAAACGATCCAGATATTCACTGACCGTTGCCACCTTAGCTTGATTATCAATCAATAAAGTCCAACCGCGACTATCGATATCCAACTTCCGCCATACATCTGTAATATCCACCACATCTTCAACATTGTCAGACTGTCCCGGTTCAAAAGGACGATTCTTTCGAACCATTTCCCCTGCCACTTGAAGAGTCTCAGCTTCTTTTTTATCTTGAAAAGCTTGCATGGCAATCGCCTGAGCCTTAGCTTGTGCCATTTGTTGAATCTGTGCCATTTGAGCAGCTTCTAAAATTACTTTCTGTTTTACAGCCTCTTGCATAACTGCTTCTTGATACCGTTCCGCTATTGAGACAACCATCGCTTGTTCTTGAGCATTCTTATATTGTATTTGTTGAGCTTCTACAACCACTTGCCTTTGCTGTTTAACTTGAATTAACATCTGTTGAGCTGCTGCCAAGACCTGCTGCTCTTTCATCTGCTCTGCTATTTTCTGTTGAACAGCTTGCATAATTATTTGTTGCTGAGCCGCTTGAACTTGCTGCTGCTGATAGGCTTGAACCTGTTGCTGCTGATAAGCTTGAACTTGCTGCTGCTGATAGGCTTGAACTTGTTGTTGCTGATAAGCCTGGATTTGTTGTTGCTGAATTATCTCTTGCTGTTGTTGCTGCGCTGCTTGCTGAGCATATGCTTGCTGCATCGCTTGTTCACGCATATCCTTCATTTGCCTTTGACGATTTACAGCCCCAGAAGCAAACACATTTGTTGATTGAGAGATAAAAAAGAGGAAAATAAAACTAGGTAAAAAGATAGCCATAAAATGATTATAACAAAAAGAATACTGTTTCTTATTACAAAAGTTCTAAAGCTGTTTTGGCTGCTTGGTTTTCATAATAAGAAAGAGATTCTTTATAAAAATCTTTTGCTTTTTCTTTATCTAAAAACGCGTTGGAATATATTTCTCCTAACAATAAATACGCCTGAGCTAAAAAGATTTTTTCTGTCCTGGGATCAAAACCCGCAATAGCCCTCATCAACTGCTCCTCTGATTGACGTAGAGTTTCTTTGGCTTGGGCTTTCTTCCCTTCTTTAAAATCAGCTACTCCATTTCCAAAAAGAATACTTCCAAGATTCATATGTCTCATAGGCGTAGCATCCACCTCAAGAGCTCTTTTCATCAAAATTAATCCTTCTGCCATCTTATTATTATCGATGCTCTCAATCGCTTGATTTTCTAATTCATTTGCTTTTTGTTTAGCTATGATTTGCTCTTTAAACTGTTTAGAGCTGTCAGAATATATTTCTTTAATTTGAGCTAACGGATAGGATACACGATGTCTTTTTCCTGTATCAATAATGATGGAATTTTGATCCTGGGAGAGAACCTTCCCCTCGATGATTTGACCAGATTTTAATTGAATAATTTCTGCCAAACCATTCGAAGTGAAAGAAAAACTAAGAAAGCTAAAAACAATAATTTTTTTTAAAAAACTCATTACTTTTTAACAACAGCTTCTTGAATTCCTTTTTTAACAGCACCTGTCGCTTGCACCTTGTCCTGCGCTTGGGCTTCTTTGATGAGCTCTTCTAAAACAAGTGCTGATGTTTGAGCACTTTCGGTATCACCAGCTGCATTGAAGATTTCATAACTTCTGCGAGCAGCTAAAACAGCTGGTAATTTGTACCCACCCATTCTATTACTAATACTTAACATATAAAAAACTGTTCCATTATTAGGAAAATTCTTAGCTGTTTGATCCAAAAATTCTACCGCATGTTGATACTCCCCTGCCTTAATAAGAATTTGCCCCAAAACTAAATATGGATTAGGATCGGTTGGATCCACTTTAATAGATGCTTCCAAACTTGCAATAGCGCCTTCCAGATTTTTCTGCTGCAATTGCAAAATGCTTTGAGCAAAAAGTTTTTTAGCTGCTTCCTTGCGCTCATTGTTAGCTCCACTCTCCTGTTGTGTTGCTTTTTGACAGCCACCAAATATTAAACCCAAACATAAGATAAAAATTAATTTTTTCACAAGATCTCCTTATTGTTTAACCTTAACCATTAAATATTGATCAACGCCTTCCCCAGCAGCTCTTCCCTCAGCAATAGCCCAAACGACTAAGGACTGTCCTCTAGTCATATCTCCTGCCGTAAACACTCCTGGAATAGAAGTCATTTTGTTTTCATCCGCTTTAACATTGCCTCTCGCATCTAATTCAACGCCCAACTCTTCTAACATTCCTTTTTTTACAGGCCCGCTAAAACCCATCGCTAAAAGCAATAAATCACATTCGATTTCAAACTCAGAACCAAGAATTTCACTCATTTTCATTTGTCCTGTAACTGAATCTTTAATCCATTCTAGGCGAACAGCATGTAGTTTCTTTAATTGCCCATTTTCTCCACTCAAACGTTTCGTCATAATAGAATAGTCGCGCAAGACTCCTTCTTCATGACTAGTTGAAGTACGCATCACCAATGCCCAATTGGGCCATGGATTATCTGAAGTTCTTATTTGCGGAGGCTTAGGCATCAATTCAAATTGTGAAACTGAAAGGGCTCCCTGACGATTCGATGTCCCCACACAATCCGATCCCGTATCTCCACCGCCTAGAACAACCACCTTCTTTCCCTTAGCGGAAATAAAATTCTCAACGGGAATATTTAATGCCTTACGATTTTGCATCGGCAGGAAGTGCATCGCCTGATAAACACCTTCAAGTTCTCGTCCAGAAATAGGAAGTTCTCGCCCTGTTTCAGCACCGCCACAAAGAACAATTGCATCATATTTATCTTTTAACTCTTTAGAAGAAACTTTCTCTCCAACATGCTGTCCTGTTTTAAAAACAACTCCTTCATCCGCCATTCTCTTAACACGACGCTCAACAACCCATTTCTCTAATTTAAAATCAGGAATCCCTAAAGTTAACAGTCCTCCTATGACTTCATTTTTTTCATAGACAGTAACCTTATGTCCTTTTTTATTTAGCTGATCCGCGCATGCCAATCCTGCTGGACCAGAACCAATCACGGCCACCTTTTTACCAGTACGATGTTTAGGCGGTTGATTAACAATAAAGCCCTTATCATACGCATGTTCAACAATGGAAAGCTCTATATTCTTAATGGTAACAGCAGGATCATTAATAGCTAAAACACAGGAATTTTCACAAGGGGCTGGACATACTCGGCCTGTAAATTCTGGAAAATTGTTCGTTTTATGCAACCGTTCAATAGCCTCTTCCCATCGACCCTTATAAACTAAATCATTCCAATCAGGAATAATATTACCGATGGGACAACCGTTTTGACAAAACGGTACTCCGCAATCCATGCAGCGAGCCCCTTGAATCTTAATATCTTTTTCTTCAGGAAGATGTGTAAATTCTTTAAAGCTCTTAATCCGTTCCTCGACAGGATCTTTGATGTACTCCTGACGCTTATGCTTCATGAACCCTTTAATATCACCCATTATCGACCCGCCTTCAACGATTCATCCGCCTCTTTAACGGCTTCAGCTTCTTCTAAAACTAGACGAAAATCGCGAGGATAAACTTTAACGAATCTAGGCAAAGCAGAATCCCAATTTTTTAAAACATCTTCTGCAACCGTGCTTTTCGTATATTTAAAATGCTTCTCAATTAAATAGCGCAAATCCAAAATATCTTTAGGCTCTTTGACAGGAAAAAGTTCTACCAATCCCATATTACAATTTTTTTGAAAATTATTATCCTTGTCCCACACATAAGCAATTCCTCCGCTCATCCCTGCAGCAAAATTGCGTCCTGTAGGGCCTAAAACAACCACGCACCCACCAGTCATATATTCACAACCGTGATCTCCGATTCCCTCAACAACAGCCAAGGCACCAGAATTACGGACAGCAAAACGCTCCCCTGCCAATCCTCTAAAATAAACTTCGCCAGAAATGGCTCCATAAAGAACCACGTTACCAACAATCATGTTCTCTTCTGGAACAAATCTGGATTTCTTTGGAGGATAAATCACAATGCGTCCCCCCGACAATCCTTTACCAACATAATCATTGGCTTCTCCCTCAATTGTAAGAAACACTCCGTGAGATAAAAAAGCTCCAAAACTCTGCCCTGCAGAACCTTCAAATTTAATTTGAATAGTATCTTCTGGTAAACCAGCTAAGCCATATTTTCTGGCAATAGTCGAAGAAAGCATTGTTCCAACAGTGCGGTTAGTATTTTTAATCTTACTGTCAAACTTAACTGGTATTTTATTTTCAATCGCTTCCTGTGAACTTTCAATAAGACGATTATCTAAAGCAACTTCCAATCCATGATCTTGTGTACCTACATGACGAATAGCAATCTCTGGAGGAACGTCCGCCTTATGTAAAATATTAGTTAAATCAATACCTTTAGATTTCCACTGCTCCAGCGTATCTTTAGTATCAAGCATGTCAACACGGCCAACCATCTCTTCAAATTTACGAAAACCTAGTTCCGCCATAATCTCGCGAACTTCTTGGGCAATAAAAGTAAAAAAATTGACCACATACTCTGGCTTACCATCAAACTTCTTTCGAAGTTCTGGATCCTGAGTTGCCACTCCAACCGAACAAGTATTTAAATGACATTTCCGAAGCAAAATGCAACCCATGGTCACTAAAGCTGTTGTTGCAAAACCAAACTCATCAGCCCCTAACATAGCGGCAATCGTCACATCGTGCCCTGTTTTTAACTGTCCGTCAGTCTGTACACGAATACGTCCACGCAAATCATTCATCACAAGTACCTGCTGTGTTTCCGCAATCCCCAACTCCATAGGAAGACCAGCATGCTTAATAGATGTTTGAGGAGAAGCTCCTGTTCCCCCTTCATATCCTGAAATGAGAACATGATCAGCCTTCCCCTTAGAAACACCAGCTGCAACCGTTCCTACACCAACCTCAGAAACAAGTTTAACGGAAATCATAGCCTTAGAATTAGCATTCTTTAAATCGTGAATCAATTGAGCTAAGTCTTCAATCGAATAAATGTCATGATGCGGGGGAGGTGAAATAAGAGTAACTCCTGGTGTTGTATAACGCGTACCGGCAATTTCCTTAGAAACCTTATGTCCTGGAAGCTGACCACCTTCGCCAGGTTTTGCCCCTTGAGCCATCTTGATTTGGAGCTGATCAGCATTCACTAAATAATCAATGGTCACCCCAAAGCGTCCTTGAGCCACCTGCTTAATGCGGCTTCTGCGCCAATCGCCATTGCTATCTTTTTTAAAACGAGAAGGATCTTCTCCTCCCTCGCCAGTATTGGAAAAACCACCTAAACGGTTCATCGCAATGGCCAAGGTTTCATGAGCTTCCTTGGAAATAGACCCATAACTCATCGCACCGGTTGCAAAACGTTTGACAATTTCGCTAGCAGGTTCGACATCTTCTATGGGTATAGGATGTCCTCTTTTAAATTTCAAAAGTCCCCTAATATTAGCAATTTGTTTATTTTGTTCATTTACAGATTTCGCATAAGCCTTAAATATTTTATAATCGCCACTTCTCACTGAATGCTGCAACAAAGCAATCGTTTGTGGATTTAATTGATGATACTCTCCTTCTTTTCTCCAGGCATAATCTCCACCTTGCTCAAGCATATGATCCGTGCTTGGAATATGAGGATACGCATTCTCATGACGCTTAATCGCTTCTTCTGCCACCATCTTAATATTAATCCCGCCAATTCTAGAAGGAGTCTCTGTGAAATATTTATCAATAAGTGCTGAGCCAATCCCTACTGCTTCAAATATCTGCGCCCCGCAATAAGACTGAATCGTCGATATTCCCATCTTGGAAACAATCTTATACAATCCTTTGTGGCAAGCCTTAAGATAATTTTTCTCCGCTTCTTTGAAGGTTAATGGTTCTTCAAATCTGTTTTCTAAAATCAAATTCTCAATAGATTCAAAAGCTAAATAAGGATTAACCGCATTAGCCCCATACCCAATCAAACAAGCAAAATGATGCATCTCACGAGCTTCACCAGATTCAACCACAAGACTAACCTTGGTTCTAGTTCCTTGTCGAATTAAATGATGATGAAGCCCTGCGCAAACAAGTAACGCTGGAATAGGCACTAGTTTTGCATTCAAAGAACGATCAGAGAGAATCAAAATACTGATGCCCTCCTTAATCGCCTCATCAGCTTTTTTGAATACCTTCTCTAAAGCGTTTTCTAAAGCTTCTTCTTTATGTTCTTTTTCAAAAAGAATCGATAAAGTCACGCTTTTAAAACTGCCGATATTTATATGTGCAATTTTCTCCAGCTCTTCATTAGTTAAAATCGGACGCTGAATCCATAGACGATGACAATGGGCTGCCGTTTCATCCAGAAGATTGCCTTCAGCTCCAAGCATCATATCTTCAGCCATGATGATCTCTTCACGAATAGCATCTATAGGAGGATTAGTCACCTGAGCAAAAAGCTGTTTGAAGTAATTATAAAGAAGTTGTGGTTTTTGAGACAAGACAGCCAAAGGCGTGTCTGTCCCCATGGAACCTGTAGCTTCTTCACCGTAAGCCATCGGCGTTAAGATCATTTTTAAATCTTCTAAGGTATAACCAAAAGCTCTTTGACGCTCTAAGATAGTTTTTTCATTAAGCCCCTGAACCTTCTTAGGCTTTGGTAGGCTTCGCAGATCAACCACATTTTCCTTAAGCCATTGACCATAAGGTTTTTGGGTAGAATAGAACTCTTTAATTTCTTTATCATCAATGACTCTACCTTCTTGAGTATCGACTAAAAACATTTTTCCTGGTTGAAGACGGCCCTTTTTTAGAACATTCTCAGGATCAACAGGCAAAACTCCTGCTTCAGAAGCCAAGATAATCATGTCATCCTTAGTATGTACATACCGAGAAGGACGAAGACCATTCCGATCAAGAACAGCTCCTACATAACGACCATCGCAAAAAGCAATGGCAGCTGGACCATCCCAAGGTTCAATTAAACAAGAATGATATTCATAAAATGCTTTTTTAATAGGATCGATCTCCTGATGTCCGCTCCACGCTTCAGGAATCATCATCATAATAGCATGAGGAAGCGAACGACCTGAAAGAACTAACATTTCCAATACATTATCAAAAGTCGCCGTATCCGATCCATGAGGAACAACAATAGGAAGAACTTTCTTTAGATCATCACCGAATGCTTTAGAAATAAACTGCTTCTCTCTTGCATTCATCCAATTCATGTTGCCACGTAAAGTATTGATTTCCCCATTATGAGCAATCATGCGATAAGGATGAGCTAAAGCCCAACTTGGAAAAGTATTCGTCGAATAACGTGAGTGTACCAAAGCAATCGCAGAGGTCATCTCTGAATTAGAAAGATCTGGAAAAAAATGATCGACCTGTTCACTCATCAGTTGCCCCTTATAAACAAAGGTTTTACTGTTTAGTGAACAGAAATAATAATAATTTCTCTGAGAAAGTGTTGAGCTATATACCTTAGACCATAAGCGCTTACGAATCACATAAAGCTTACGATCAAACTCTTCTACAGGAGTGTTTTTTCCTCGAGCAATAAACAATTGCTTAAACGCAGGCATCACCGAACGAGCAACTCTACCTATCTTAGTTGGTTCATGAGGAACCTGACGCCAACCTAAAAATTTTTGACCTTCTTCATGGATAATATGCTCGGTCCATTCCTCAATAATGTTACGATCGGAAAGGTCTTGCGGCAAAAACACCATTCCTGCTCCATAATCGCCTAAGGAAGGCAAAGATATCTCTATTTTAGCTAATTCCTTACGGAAAAAACTATCTGGCATTTGAATCATAATACCAGCACCATCCCCTGTTTCAGGATCACAACCACAAGCACCACGATGCGCTAAATTCTCTAATATCTGTACACCTCCACGAACAATCTCATGAGTTTTCTTGTTTTTTACATTAACAATAAAACCAACCCCACAAGCATCATATTCTGCTTGAGGGTCAAAGAGGCCTTGTTTACGAGGATGTTGAGGGTAATAACTTTCCATTAGAGACCAAACCTGTTGATTTTAAACCATTAATAACATTTAATCATTTTCTTACACAAGGGCGATATTTTATATTCTTTTATTTAAAAATGCAATTGAAAATTAAGCTTATCCTGATTGGGAAGACTCTACTTTCTTAAAAGAGTCTGATAGGGATGTAGACCTTGATTAAACGCTCTAATTCATCACTAGATCTTTGATGCGACAAAGCCATCTTTTGTACAACCCTCCCGATATCCTGATGGTACTGATTTTGACCTAGAGATCCTACTAATTGCAGTGCCGGATCAAATCCGCCTGCCTTTAAATAACAGCTAGCTAGTAAAAAAGCCGCATCTTGGAACCCCTCTTGCAAATTGCTTTCTAAAACCTGCGGTGGATTAGGTAAATTCCTCCAAATTTGACGATAAAAGGCAGATTGATGCAAAATTTCCAAGGTAATGTTTTTATTAAGCCTTAGTGCATTTGTCAATACCGTAGCGCTTCTCAAATAATCCTGCTCTTGAAAATAAATAATCCCCAAATTGTAGTAAACCCAAAAAAAATATTTATTAATCTCTAAGGCTTTCTCATAATGTTTCTGAGCTTCCTTGCCTTGCCCCATGTAATAGTCACAAAATCCTAATAAATAGCGTGCTGAGTCATTATCAGTAAGCAAATCAACTGCCCTTTGATAATATGTATGAAAAATATATGGTCTTGAAAAATGGTAGCCATCCATTAATTCTTTATTAGGCTGTTTTTCCCCTGATACAATATCTGCAAAATATGGGAAGTGCGGGAAATAATAACTAATAGTGATTATTTTACTTTTCTCATTCACCAATTGATGTTCCTTAATCATATGCTTAATCAAAGACGGTAAAATACAAGCTGCTAAAATGATTAGAACTCCCCATCCAGCCTGATTTTTGAGCTTATTAATCATCTTTTTGCTTTCTTGCCAAAAGTACTCCAAATCTGATTAATTGCAAAGGCAACCAGAATCATTAATAAGGAAACAATAGGAAAAATATAACGATCAACAATAAAATACAGTGAATAAGCTGCTGTGTACCAAAAAATAAAATTAAAAACAAACAACAGAGCTGCCTGTTCTTGTCCTTTTTGATTGAACCATCTCTTTCTTTGACAAAGACAAAAGATCGTTATTACAACTGCTCCCCAACAAAGCAGCGCCAAAATAGTCTTCAACCCATACATTAATGGATTTGAATAAAGAATTGCCTCCAACCAATTAGGATACGCTACAAAGGCTATCTGTGATTCCCAAAAAAAGATCTTGTGCGCTTCTATAAACATTAATCCAACCTGTTGAAATAAGCTCGAAGTCAATAGCCTTATGCTGTCTTGTACAAAAAACTTCGTTGTTTCTCCTTCTGCCAACTTTTTATTAGAAAGTTCCTTGCTTTTATCCGCATCTAAATCATCTGAGTATCTTGTTGACCAAAAATTACATTCCTCTGGTGTGAAATTCTTAGAACAAACATCCATCCCTGGAACAAAGGCAACAGCTGCTTCTACTTTCCTGAACGTCATTGGCTCTGATCGTCTTTTGACATATCCCCACAACGCCCAATCCCATCGACCAGTGTATTGGTAGTGTCCGTTAGAAATATAATTAGCTAACTTATAACTACCTACCCCACCCTCAAATACAAGGAAAATTGCAGCAAGAAAAATAACAAGCCTCTTAATTTGAATATAATTCTTCGAACGATAACTGATTAATATCTGCCAATAAAAGGGCCACAAATAGACAATTAAAATCGCTTCTGCAGACGCCTTAACAGACATTATTAATAAAAATAATCCTCCTAATACTGCCCCTTTCCTAGCTGCTCCCCAGAATCCTTGTCTATCTTCTGCCCAATGATTCATCGACTGCCATGAACGAATTGTCCACCAAACAGCTAAAACAATCCAAGGATACGCTGCAAATTCTGACCATAATCGCATGCTGGAATTGGTCATTACCGGTGATACTCCTAAATAAAAAATGACAGCGGCAGCAATCACTTGATGTACGGAAAGTTTTTTCATCAAACGGTAAGAAAAAACCATTGTCAAAAATAAAAACGCTGCCCCAAAAATCTTTAAAGGATAAAAGTAAGAAATTTTAAAAAAATCTCCCAACAACATCGATAGCGCTATGAGGCCTGAAAAGAATGGTTCCCGTTGTGGGCCCGTACGAAAGAATTCATGCCAACCTTGTAAATGAATCATTTTCCCAATCTGTTCATAGCCTTCGGCATCAAAAACAATAATAATCTGAGTGGTAAAGAATAAGTAAATCCACCATACAAAAGGAATAATAAAAGCTAATTTAATAACTAATTTTCTCATCAAATATCCATTTCTAAACTTTTTTCAAAAAAAGCACATTCTTCTCATTGGGTAAATAGGGATTTACAACGGGAATGTATACATTGCTGCCTACCATTAAGAACCCCTGTTCTGTCTCTGTAGAAATCAGAGCGCATGGCTGAAAATCTCCCAAAGGATATTTCAATTGAGCAGACTGATTATCTACATGCACATGCTCTATACGCAGCCTCGGCGATTTAAGAAATGCCCACCAAGGATATTCCCACGTATCTTCACCAATCAAGAGTCCTACTTGATTACATTTAATAGCTTTAAGATACGCGCTAATACTGGCATACCTCATAACTGTACTTGATTGCTTGTAAAAATACTGGATTTGTTTAGGTGTTCGCCAAATACTCGAATACCCCCCCCAAGGATGCTGATGATTAAAAAACATCCACGGGATAGCTGCAACAAAAAGAATCATCCCTAAACAAACAATGATTTTCTTGTTTAAGAAACGTTCCATAATAATTCCTACAGCAGGACAAAACAAAACAAAAAGTGGGAGGTGAAAACGACTGTGCCAAGGTTGATATCGAACAAGAAGACAAAATAATATAAAAGCAATTGTGATCGCCAATACATAAAAACGAACACCTTTGTCCTTACTGGGAAATATCCAGCACAAGATAAGAACCATACTAACGAGAAACAGATGAAGAAAATTGCCTGCCACATCTTCATCATAAGATAAAGCTGGAACAGCAAACGGCTCAGAACTAAAACTTGCGCGAGGATCGTTAATATCTGCGCCCACAGAATGTGCCGCCCCAATCAAGATTTGTGTCAAAAACTGATTAACGTCATCCCATGGAGTTCCCATATGCAACCCAGCATTTCTCAATACATTCACCCATAACAGCTTTAGACCAAAAGATTCATTCATTAATGAAACGCAGGTCCATGACGGAGATCCAAAGGTTTGAATATTACGCCAATACTGTCCCGCATTAAGCATTAAAGAACAGGAAAAAATAATCAAGACTGTTAGTAAACCCTTGCGAAATCCAGCTTTCAAAGAACTAAAAATATACCAGATAAGAAATGGTGCTATAAAAATATAATTATTCCCCTTTGTTAACAAGGCAAGTCCAATGCTAAGTCCCGCAGATAGCTTATAAAGAAACATTGGATTGCGCTGGCTTTGAATCAAAAAAATTACACTACAAACCAACCAAAAAGCAGACATATAATCTGTCTGTGTGCTAACTGCTTGTAAAATTCCCATAGGAATAGTTACAATAAGAACACCTGTAAAGAGCTGTCCTTTCCGTGAAGATCCTAGTAACTGAGCAATCAATGTCCCGCCTATCAATGAACCTAACATCGCCATCCATTGCACCCAATTAGCACAGGATTCTCCTCCTCCTAAAAGACGTAAATGTGCTATCGTAAATTCTGCAAAAGGAGTAATAAACAATTGTCGGGTAATATTTGTTGGGTAGTGAGCTACTGTTCCATTTTGAATCCAATGTTCTACCCTAGAAAGATGATAGGTCATAGAATCCCACGTATTTGGAACTCCAAATAAAGCTGTAATAGCTGTGATCAAGCATACAAAAACAATAATACTTAAAAATATCTTCTCGCTTAAAAGAAAGTTGTTCCCATTAAACCGTAATTTAATAGAGATCTTTCTCCTCGCAAGAATAACAGCAATAATTGTAAGAAGAAACCAGCTTAACAAAATTGGATAAAAACAAAATGCATGAAAAAGGCTTAGTATTTCCGTAAAGACAATTACTACTGTAGCCGAGCCAATGGCTGCTAATAAAGCAGATATACGCCATCCCCTTTGGCAATGCCTACGGATAATAACAAAAGAAGAAATAAAAAAAAGTATAGGAAGAAAGAAGAACATATCTTTATTACTCTAATTCTCCAACCATAATCAAGGACTGTCCTACAGGAGGATGCCCCGCGCGCTCTAAAGTTCGTAAAATAGGCACCATTTTGTCTAACATGCGACAAGCATTTTTATGAAACTTCTTTTGTTTTAAAATACGTCCAGCGATAAACCAGGTGAGAATACCGAACATATTCATATAATGAAAATCTTTTACAACAAATCCTGCTTGATTCATGACTTTACGCAATGTTCTTCTAGTATATCGACGATGGTGGTCTACAAGAACATCTAAAGTTCCATAAATAGCAGGTAATGCAGGAACAAAGATAACAACCCTTCCTTTATTTTTTAAGAGATGTTTCATATGTCTTAATGCTGCCACGTCATCATTAATATGTTCTAAAACATTAATGCAGGTAATCGTATCTGCAATGGCTCCAGGATGATTCTTTAAAATATTTGAATTAGTTATATCTAGATGGATAATACGACTCTTTTTCAGAGGTAGATGACTCTTTTCAAGAACATCGACCATTTCCTGGGCATAATCAGAAAGGATAACTTCTTCAACAGATGGAGCAATAAATTGTCGCGCAATATCACCCAAGCCACTGCCGATATCCAGAACAATTCCCTGTAAATGTTTTTCAATACGACTATACAGCCACGCATTATACTTTAATGACCCTCTTATAACACTTAACGTGTTAAACATATCTGAAGACATTTCTAAACTCCTAAAAAGCGATACTTAATAATCGGCCAATACATTTCCAACGCTGTTGACCACTTGATCTTTTTTCCCTGTTCTCTTGAACGAGCCACGTAATCAATGGGAATCTCTTTTATAAACAACTTTTTGTTTAAAAATTTCACAGTAATTTCAGTTTCAAAAGCAAAATTCTTTCCCACAATATGAATTCCTTCAAACGCTTCCTTAGTAAAAACTTTGTAACACGTATTAATATCTGTAATCCTAACACCAAACAATCGACGAAAAGTCCAGTTAGAAAATCGATTGGCGCAAAGATTGATCAATTCTGCCCCTTTGATTGTCCCCAAAAACCGAGAACCGTAAACAACTTTGACCTCTTTCTTAAGAATTGGCTCTAAAAGCTGTGGATAGCAGGCAGGATCATATTCTAAATCTGCATCCTGAATCAAAAAAATATCCCCTTTAGCGTTTTTGATTCCTGTCAGCAATGCTGTTGTTTTTCCAGCATTTGCCTGATGAATGATTTTAATATTAGATTCCTGTTGATAGCGCGCCAACACCTCTGAAGTTTTATCTTTAGACCCATCATTGACAATCACAATTTCTTTTTCGATTCCTTGTTGCAGCTTAACTATTTTAACTTTCTCAATAATGTCAGCGATTGTTGCTTCTTCGTTATAGACTGGAATAATAATGGATAAAAGCATTGCTTCCTTTCAAAAATTAGATTTCATTATCAACCGTCTTATTAACATTTCTTAAAAGGCTTTCTGCCCAAACTGCAATCATAACCAAATAAAGCGGGACTACTGGCAATGCATTTCGAGGAGAAATTTGAAAAATTGCATAAGAAGCAATAAAAACACTAACTATTATAAAAATTGAAAAATATGAAATCTGAGCTAACGATACCACATTGTTTCTAAAAATATCTTTAACTGTCTTTACAGCTCCTTGTAAGCAATGAATATACGCCAACAGCGTTATCGACGCTAGAACAAATGTTACCCCCATAAAAATATCCTTATGACGATAGATCCTCGTCAACCATTCTGGATACGCCACTTGTGAATCATAATCATTAGCCCAAAATAAAGCTCTTAACGATTCTAAATACGTTAGAACAATAAACTTTATTGGGTTTTCCATTATTATTCTGCCACTCATCTGAATCAAATGATGACCCATCTGTTGACCATTGGCAAACTCTCCTTGTTTTTTAGATACATAATCCATCGCTATTCTATCCGCAATCATAGGCGACCACGCGTAACATTTTTCATCATTAAAAACCTTGCTACAGAATTCTGGACCAGGAATATACGCTACCATTATTATAAAATTCGGAATATTCAAAGGCTCCATCCGACGTTCAACTAAACCATACAATGCCCCCTGTACTCGGTTGGTCAATGAAAAGTACCCGTTTTGCTTCCAATTAAACCATTTGTACCAAGTCACTGGCGCATAATACGCTGTTATTGTTATAAAAACAAAGATCAGTCCTAATAAAAAACGTTTATGTTTTTTATGAGCCCCCTGAGCAACAACCACCAATATAAAAACACAAAAAATAATCGGAACAATCAATTCAAAGGCTGCCTTAACCATCGTTAACATCACGCAACAAAACCCTAAAGCAACAGCCTTAGCAGCTACTCTTATATCGAAACTATTTTGTTCTTTTAAATCAATTAACAACTGTGTACATAATAAAACTAAAACTATCATTAGTGGGTATGTAATAACTTCTGAGTACGTCCACATTGTTGAATTAATCAATGTTGGGATTGCCCCTAAACTCAGAACCACCATAGCCACGATCCACCGTCGTATTCTCATGCTTTTTAACAACATAAAAGCTGTAATTTGAGCCCCCATTAAAAGAGAAATTTGTATCCATTTTTGAATTTGGTAATACTCAATGCCCATTGCATCAGATAAACGCATCGCTACAGAAATTAAAAAAGGATATAACGGTTCTCTGGTCAGGCCATCTCTCAAATACCCTGATAACCCTCCGTGATACATACGTTCTCCTAAAGCTTCATACCCAATGGAATCATTGACCATAATAGCCTGAGCAATCAAAGAAAGATAAATTAAATACAAAGTAGTAACCAGAAAGACTACTAAACTAGGCTTCGAATAGTCCCACGATTTTTTATCTAAGAAAAAATATTTCATTTTAAACAGCATCCTGCTATATTTAATAAATTATGCTCGCACGACAATTAATTATTAAATTATTTGCCCTTGGCGTTATTCTTTGTTGTGTCGGGGTCTTTACTAAAAACATCCTTCTGCCTCACATTCGGTCCGAACAAATCAAAACTAAAAGAAAAGCTCTTCTCATTACCATAGACTATAATCATCCTACTTTCGACGCATTATTTCAATTTTCCCAAATAAAAAACAATCTAAAACCAAGTCAATGGTCAGAATATCTTGCTTATTACAACACTATCACCAAAGCTCTCCCTAACATGGCAGAATCTTATCTCTTTGCTGGCTACTGTTATTTTTATGGTAATAACGATCAAACAAAGGCTATCCAGTTTTTAGAATTCTCCGCCCAGCTAAGTCCTTCTTTTTTCTGGACCTATTATGATTTAGCTGTTCTTTTTTTAAATAAAAATCTTTATAAAGAAGCCTCTATCGTTCTTAGTTTTGCTGTTAACCTTCCCCCCGAAGAAGCTTTAAATGTAATGTTAACCTCTAAAATTTATTCTGATTTTTTTGCTTTAATTTCATCTAAGAAACAAATACTTTTGAATTTGAAACAAGGCTATGAAACGGCTTCCATTCTATTGCCTTTGAGCATCCGATTAAACGCGAATCCTAACGATATCAATGCACAAGAAAACTTAAAAAGAATTCTAAATCCCCTCACCATTCAAATTTTTTAATCTCTTCAAAATCATTTACTACACACTCATTAATTAAAATACATAAATATCCCTGATGACATAACAGCTATAGTGGTTTTTAAAAGCCGTAACACAAAAATTCCTCCTATAACAATGCAAATATTTAACCTCATCCACGAGTTGTTTTTAAAGAACATCCACCAGTCCCAAATACAGACTGTAATTGCAATGACAACCGTAGGAACCAAGAAGATAAAATAACGACTGCTAATGCCAAATCCAGACACCCCCGGCATTTCTTTCCATTTAAGCAATCCTAACATGGCTATTGCCACCAGAATCATGCTGCTCATAAATAAAAAATACCTACCTCCTTGAAAAGAGTTTGAAAATTTGTTTCGTTTAAATAAAAAGAAACTTGTCAAATACATAACTAAGATGGCGCCATATTCAATTGGTACTGCCTGTAAAAATAGCTGCAGTTGTGTTTCATTAAAGAAGAACTGGTACTTAGGAGCCCCCCAATAATATCCTCCGCTTATTGCCAAAGGAATTAACGTAAGAAAAATATGGCACTCCCATCGACGGTATTTAAAAATCCAAAAAAACACTGATGCTATCACTACCTGTGCTGCGCCCAAAGAAATAGTCAAAGATAATAAAATGTGAACTACTCCAAGATAGATCCACCCTTTCGAGAATCTTTCTTTATTTTGTATTAGTAAAAATAAAATAATCGATTGCGCTGTCGTCAAAAAAAACCAAAGCGCATACGGTCTTGCTTCAATCCAGTAATTCCATGTCATAGGTATTGACAATGTGGCGATGAACGAAAGAAATCCTAAGGCCAACGAGTAATAATAGATTAAAAAATAAAACATGCCCGCTATCGCTGTTGCCATAAAAACATTGGAAACAACTCTTAAGATAATTTGTGACTGCTTATCATGAATATACCACTCTTTATTCCAAACAATGGCTGGTCGATATTGCATCCCATCACAAAAAGATTTCTGAATTATATAAAAAAGAGGGCAATTATTACCTTCTGGGGACTTCCCTTTTAAAATATCTCTATAAGAAACCTTTTCAATAGAATTAATTTGGGTATAAATCTCATCATTCCACAGCGGCCTACGCTTGGAAAACTCAAAGCCTATCGATAAACAGATCGCCCAAACCAACAGAGATAAAACAATGCAGCCAATTATATTATTTTTCATTATAAAACTTCCTAGTATGTCTCTAGCAACGTTTCTTTTCCATCTAAAAGAATTTCATTCTTCCCGATAAATGCTTCACTGATTTCTTTTAATCGAGCGGCGTTTTGATACATCTTCTTAAATTGCTCTTCTATTGAAATACCCTTCTTATTCATTTTTCTTAACATCATAAACGCATACGGTTTACTAAAAGATAAAATATATCTTAATGATTCCTTTGGATCTACGCTTCTGATTTTATCAACTTCTTCCACCGTCTTTTCATAGTGGTGATTTTTAAAATAAAGCACCGCTAAATTGTGGTGGAAACCAATGAATTGAGGATAGTCTTGAGCTGCTTTTTCATATTGCTCGATGGCCTTACTGTCATTTCCTAAATAGGAATAACAAAAACCAGCCAAGCCCACAGCATCGACTCTTGTTGGAGAAAATTGACTGACTTCCTTAAAATAATTCAAGTAGGCTGTTAAACGTTCGTTAGAGAGCTTTATTTTACTTTCAATCATATCCACCAAGTCATCAAAACTATCTGGAGATAATTCATTCAGTGCTTTATTACGGGCTTGTTTGTATTGAGATTTAAGAGAAACCAGGGAAACAATAAAAAAAACAAGAAGACCTGTGGTTATGAAGATCTTTCCCACGCTCATCAGCGCCTTCAGATGCTTTACGTTCATTCTACTTTCGTTAGCATGAGAAATTACTCTTTGTACTTATTAGTAATCGGCAAGCGCCAGTCACGGCCAAAGGCACGCGCGCTAATCTTTACCCCTGGAGGGGCCTGTCGACGTTTATATTCATTCTTGTCGACCAAATTACTAGTCTTTTTAACATACTCTAATTGGGAAGGATCTTTAGCAATCTCCACCGCTGATTGATGTCCTTGAACATAAGACGCTAAAACTTGATCAAGCATTTCATAAGACCCAAGAGATTCCTCATCCGTCTGATTTAAACGTAATTCAGCGCTTGGAGCACGCAATAGGACGCTTTTAGGAATCACTGGTTCTTTGTCTTTCGTATTTCTCCAGCGGGTCAATTGATAAACCTTGGTTTTCAAAATGTCTTTAAGAGGAGCAAACCCTCCAGACATATCCCCGTAAAGAGTGCAGTAGCCTACCGCCATCTCGCTTTTATTTCCTGTAGTTAGAATCATCCATCCAAATTTATTAGAAAAGGCCATCAAAATATTCCCACGGATTCTTGCCTGCAGATTCTCCTCAGCAATATTAGATGGTGTTCCTTTAAAATATTTCTTTAAAACCTTTAAGTAGGTGCTGTGAATAGCTTTAATAGGGATCTCTTTAAAATCAATTCCTAAATTTTTAGCAATGATCTTGGCATCTTGACGCGTAGCCTTCGCATTAAAACGCGACGGCATCGATATAGCTGTCACATTCTCAGCTCCCAGAGCATCGACAGCAATGGCAGCAACAAGCGCAGAATCAATTCCCCCGCTTAACCCTAAGGCTACCTTAGAAAATCTGTTTTTCTCAACATAATCTTTTGTTCCCAACACCAAGGCATGATAAATTTCTTCATCTTCTTCTAATACCTGAGCTTTAGGATTTTCTTTTGCATCCACATTACAAATTAAAATTTCTTCGACAAACTGAGCGACATTGGAAATCATCTGGCCTTGCGGGTCAAAAACCATGCTTCCTCCGTCAAAGACTAATTCATCCTGTCCGCCCACTAAGTTGCAATAAACAACCGTTGTCTTAGTTTCCTTGGCTCGTCGCCTTAAAAGTTCTTGGCGCAATTTCAGCTTGCCCACTTCAAAAGGAGACGATGAGATATTAACAAGAATTTTAGCTCCTGCTTTTGCTTGGGTAGCATAAACACTTTCTTCAACCCAAATATCTTCACAAATAGAAATTCCTATTTTTCGTCCTTCAATAGTTATCACGCCATTATTATCCTTAAATTGTCCTTGAGAAAAATATCTTTTTTCATCAAAGACGCCGTAATTGGGCAGCTCCTTCTTATGATAAATGCTTTGGATAGCGCCATTCTCAATAAACGCCGCTGCATTATAAATTCTTCCCTTGGCGTCTGAATTAACAAATCCGATGATGGCACAGAGCCCATTAATCTTCTTCGCTAACAAAGAAATGCTTCTAAGATTATTTTCAATAAAATGTTTCTTTAAAAGAAGGTCTTCCGGAGGATAACCGCAAAGAGCAAGTTCCGGAAAAACAACAAGCTTCGCCTGAGCTTTCTTGGCGCGACTTAGATAGTCCACTATAAGATTGCTGTTTCCGGAAAAATCTCCGACGGTTGTGTTAATTTGGGCTAAGGCTATTTTCATTTTTATTTATTGTTTCATCTTTTGCACGAGCAAATAGATTAATTCTTCCAGTCCATTTTCTTTGAAACCCATTTCCTTACTATATAACGCAATTTGCAGAGCTTCTTTATATTTTTTCTCAGAACTCAATGAAACCGCTAACTTAATAAAACTCTCTCCTAATTTCGAATGTTGCTCTAAGACTTCATAAAACGCTTCTGGCCCTCCATTGCTATAAATTTTCTTAACCGTTAACTCTGGTTCAAAATTCTTAGTGTCTTGATCAGACCCCAAAATTAAAACTCGTTGACCATATTTTTTTATCTCTTTAAATGAAGATGTCATGCAAGCGCTAGTTTTAAAATTCCTGTTGGAAATATCGTAATAAAATAACTGCGGGTATGCTTTGTTTAACACCTGAGCATGGTGTTGATTAATGGGGCCATCATTCCAAAAAACAAGGGCACATCCAGGCACAGAGCTGCGATAAATGGGACATACAATGTCTTTTACATATTCCGTATGAATCATTGTTAACATTTCTCCTACTTTTTCTGTTGTTACTTTTAAAAGATACATGCTTCTGCCTATCATGATAGCGGATACGATGACTATCCCTCCAATAAAATATTTCAAACCTTTTTTCCATATCTGGGGATAAATCTTATACATTAACGCTAAGATAATTGATGTCAAACCTACCATGGGCACCATATATTGGCAAGAAGTCTGCTTAGAAACAATGATCAATTGAATCATCCCTCCTCCAAGGCCTACCGCCAACAATAGCTTGGATCTTTTTATGCCAATGATGGTGGCTCCTACCCAGAGAATCACATAAAACCAATAATTCTTGATACACCCAATCATGCCTTGCACAAATATTTTACTGTCAAATCCTACAGTACCTGCGCCATGCTTACCTGTCATTATAACAAGTCCTTTGACCCAACGGATGAAATGCTCCTGCGAACTTAAAATAGGAAGAAGAAGAATCCCCAAGACTATTGTAAAAATTAAACTAAAGACCACCCTTTGACGCCACGTGTTAAGCAATACCATCACTACCCCTAGAAATGGCAGCGCTGTGAGTTTCGTGGCCAATGAAAATGCCACTACAAATCCAAAAATAACTGCGTGAGAGAAACTTTCTTTATTAATACTAAAATAAAACCTTACTATTGCTAAAAGCATTAAGTTAACTGCGGTCATCATCATGGTGTCTGAATTGACATTCGCACTAATCGGTTCAAGCCCCTCTCCTATAAAAGAAGGAATCATGACAAGCCATAAACCGCTTAATAAAACCAGTCCTGTAAAAATCTTGTCCTTAGATTTCTTAAAAGTGCTCCAACCTAAAAGAATAAAACTGCCAATATACATAAGAAGCATCACAAACCAAATAATCGTTAGCGCTTTTTCAGTTTGAAAAACATATCCATCTAGCCACGCTCCCTTGGAAGAGGAAAAAAATAGTTTTAATACTACTGCACCCAATATCTCCAAGGTTGTACCTGGATGATCAACAAAGGATAAATGGCGTCCATCTATAAGATCAATAAAATTATATAGATAGAAATAAGACGGATCGCTGTTATTACCGAAATAAAACGGTCCTGCAAAAAAACGGAAGAAGCAGCAAATCGTAAATAAAAATGTTGCAGCAATAATGGTAATATGCAAATTGAATTTCCTTATGAAGAAGTATTTATTAACTTTACGAAATTCTCATATAAGCAATAAGCCTGAGCCAAATAACTTTTCTGATAACGCCAGTAATCCTTAAGCATCTCCTCTGCATGCTCTGGACGGCCAGGCAGGTCATTTTGACAATATTCATCACACCACTCTTTAATGCTTTTATCAGTCACCTCAACATGAAACTGCAAACCGTAGGCATTCCTTCCCACTCTCAGCGCTTGATGCGGGCAGCCCTGAGCTGTCGCTAACAATGTTCCCTGCGATGGTATTTGAAACATATCTCCATGCCAATGATAAATCGGTTCGTCTTCTTGAAAACCCTTAAACAGAGGATCTTCTTGCCCGTCTTCGGTGAGTGTCACGTGATACCAGCCAATTTCTTTAACCGGAGATTTAACCACACAAGCTCCTGCGGCCTTGGCTAGAAGCTGTGAACCTAGACAAATACCAAGATAAGGAATTTTCTTCTTTAAGACTTCCTGAATAAAGACATTTTCAGATTTTAAAAAAGAATACTTCTCTTCCTCATCCACATTCATAGGGCCTCCTAAAACAACGACACCTTTAATAGCAGATAAGTCCTTAGGTAGCAATTCTCCTTGTCCTAAATCGATAATCTTGAAAGGAATGTTCTTTTTATATAAGAAATCTCCAAGAGTTCCTGGACCTTCTATATCAATATGTTTAACAATTAAAATCATAGGCGAATTATACTATAAAACCCTTCGACTCGTATTTTGTTATTTTTTTAAAATCCCTTAAAATAGTACGCGAATGCCTTGATTCAATCTAACAAAAAGGGCAGATAAAAGTTTATCCGCCCTAAATAAATAGTGACAGGCACTAATTAAAACAATTAGTGCCTGTCACTATTTATACCTGTTTATATTATGCATTCATCAAAAGCATTTCAGCATAAGAAGGAACAGGCCAGATACTATTTGGCACATAGGCTTCTAATGCATCGACCGCTTCTCGAAGCTTAAGCATCCCTGCACTAATCTTTGAATAATCATGTTTAGCTATTGCTGCTTCCAAGACATCTGCAGCAATGATCGCTTTGTCTAAGAGTCCTGAAACAGTTTTTAACAATTTCTTTTGTGTAACACTCTTAACAGAACTTAATTGTGTTTGATACTCGAGTGCTGCTGGAATAAATCCTGTACGCGCCATGGTTAGGGAACAATTACCTTCTAAGGTGATGACGGTACCGTAAGCATGTTTATTAATCTCAAGACGAGAAGCAACTTCTATTTCGCTTAACACCCCATGTTTAGACAACACGCTGATGTTCTTTTTATCTTTAAGGACTTCTAGCGCTTCCGGTGTATTCTTTAAATTAGGCAACCCACGTTTTTTGGCTTCTTTGTGCCAAGCTTCCGTGTAATTGTCTCCGTTGAAGAGAACACGTTTATGTTTCTTAACAATATCCTGTAAAACTTTTTGTAAGCTAGTATTAAAATTCTTCCCAGCTTTCTTATCTGCTTCTAATTGATCGCAGATTTCGCTCATCGCTTGGGCAACAATAGTATTGAGAACCATGTTGGCGGCCGATGGGTTTTGATTGGAACCAACGGCGCGGAATTCAAACTTAGCACCGGTAAAAGCAAATGGTGAAGTACGATTACGATCTGTCGTATCGCGGGCTAATTCAGGCAAGGAATCAACGCCCACATGCAAAACGCCTCCTTGTTTTGAAAACTTAGCGCCGCCCTTTTCAATCTGCTCGCAAATATCATACAATTGTTCCCCTAAGAAAATAGAAACAATGGCAGGAGGAGCTTCATTAGCACCTAGACGGTGATCATTGCCTGCTGTTGCCACAGTGACACGAAGCAAATCCGCATAGGTATCAACGGCTTTAATAATCGCGCAGAGTGTTGTTAAGAATTTGGCATTTTCATGAGGAGTCTTTCCAGGATAAAGCCAGTTCTTGCCGTCAGGACCTACCACAGACCAGTTATTGTGTTTACCAGATCCATTGATGCCGGCAAAAGGTTTTTCATGTAAAAGACAGGCAAGCCCATGCTTATCGGCTATTTGACGCATGATTTCCATGGTCATCATATTGTGATCAACGGCGGTATTTAGGTCTTCATAGATCGGTGCCATTTCATATTGAGCAGGAGCAACTTCATTATGACGTGTTTTAGAAGGAACGCCCAAGCCCCAGAGAGTGCGATCCAAATCTTCCATAAAAGCCATGATGCGAGGCTTGATTGCTCCGAAATAATGGTCTTCTTGTTGCTGATGCTTGGCAGGTGTACGGCCAAATAATGTACGTCCTGTTTGAACCAAATCAGAACGAGATTGATAATGAGCTTTATCGATCAAGAAATATTCTTGTTCAGGTCCTAAGGTGCAGTAGGCACGCTTGCCCTTAGTATCGATACCAAACAAACCCGCCATACGGCAAATTTGCTTAGATAAAGCATTCATGGAACGAAGCAGTGGTGTTTTCTTGTCTAAAGCTTCCCCGTGATAACCAATATAGAAAGTTGGAATACAAAGAGTTGTTGCTCCAGCTCCTTCTTTAATAAACGCAGGAGATGTTGGATCCCAGCCAGTGTAACCACGAGCTTCAAAAGTTGCTCGTAATCCACCTGAAGGGAAAGACGATGCATCCGGCTCTCCTTGAACTAATTCTTTGCCAGAAAAGGTGAGAATAATTCCACCTTGATCATTCCAACTAATAAAAGAATCATGCTTCTCTGCGGTTGTGCCCGTCAATGGTTGGAACCAGTGTGTAAAGTGAGTTGCTCCTTTAGAGATAGCCCATTTCTTCATCGCCTCAGCTACTTCATCCGCAATCGCTGCTTCTAATTTTCCACCTTCTTTAATTGTTCTCTCAATGGAAGCATAGGCTTTTGGCGAAAGATACTCGCTCATGGCCTTAAGATTAAATACGTTTTGACCAAAATATTCAGGTAAATGTTCGCTAAAGGTGCCGTCACATCCGCAACCTTCGTCAGCGCACGCCTGAATCACTTCTTCACGAGCTTGACTCATATATCCCCCCTGTTTTGATTTATACTGTTAACGTTTAAATTAAACCTAAAAAAGAAAAATCCCCCTTGAACACAATCCATCTTTGGTGTTTCAAGGAGGACTTCTGTGCCCTCATTTGATGGAGCAATATTAATACCTAACCTTATTACTGTCAAGTATTTTTATGCCTGCTCTAACCGATTGCTTGGTGTCCTTCCTCGCCGGTGCGGATACGAATACAGCGCGGCAAATCTAAAACAAAAATCTTACCGTCACCAATTTTTCCAGTGCGCGCACCCTTAACAATTGCTTTAATGGTGGGCTCCACAAAAGCATCATTAACAGCAATCTCTAGTTGAATCTTGCGTAATAAATTTCCTGTTTCTTTAACACCACGATAATATTCATCCACCCCTATTTGACGACCGTGCCCTAAAACCTCTGAAACAGTAATAAGATCTATCTTTGCAGCATACAGTTCTTGTTTAACCTCTTCTAATCTGTGAGGCTGAATAATCGCCATAATTAATTTCATTAAAACCTCCTTAGTCTAAAATAGTGTACGCTCTTTCATGATGCTGACTTAAATCTAGTCCTAAAATTTCATTTTCCGAAGATACTCTCATGGGAATAATTAAATTAGTCACAAAACAGACTATCCACGTCATAACCGCACAGAAAACTGCTGCAAAAAGAGCACATTTTAATTGTGAGAACAATAGCGCACTGTTGCCATGAAATAATCCATTACCACCTGCGGCATTTACAGAGACGGTAGCAAGCAACCCTACTGCGCAAATACCCCAGAACCCCCCAACAGCGTGAACACCAAAGGCATCCAAAGAATCATCATATCCAACCTTAGGTTTGAGAGCTCCTACTGCAAAATAACTTAAAACTCCCACAACTGCTCCAATAATCAAGGCTCCTGTAAAATCAACAAATCCGCACGCAGGGGTGATGGCAACTAATCCTGCTACAGCTCCGGAAATCGTTCCAAACATCGTTGGTTTGCCTGTGAGCACCCATTCAACAATCGCCCAACTGACCGCTGCTGCTGCTCCTGCCGTATTGGTTGTAATAAAGGCATTAACCGCAATACCATTAGCGGCCAAGGCAGAACCCGCATTAAACCCAAGCCATCCAAACCACAGCAATGCTCCTCCTAAAACCACAAAAGGAAGATTGTGTAAAGAAGGATGGTTAATACCAATGCGTTTTCCTAAGAATAAAGCTGTGACTAAACCTGCAACCCCGCAATTGATTTCAACGACGGTGCCTCCGGCAAAATCTAATAATCCCCAGGAGCGCATGAGTCCACCAGGAGCCCATGCCATATGCGCCATTGGACAATACACAAAAGTTAACCACAAAATGGTAAATAATAAAAAAGATGAAAATTTCACACGTTCAGCATAGGAGCCGCAGATAATAGCCGGCGTAATGACCGCGAACATGCATTGAAAAATCATGAAGGCTCCGTGAGGAATGGTGGACGAGTAATCAGGATTAGGCGCCTCTCCTACTCCATTTAGCATCAGCCAATCAAATCCTCCAATAAACGCATTGCCTTTACTAAAAGCTAAGCTATACCCATAAATTCCCCATAGCAAGCTGATAATGCCTAAGCATGCCATGCATTGCATCAAAATCCCTAAGATATTTTTTCTTCGAACCATTCCGCCGTAAAAAAATCCTAACGCTGGCGTCATTAATAACACCAAGGCTGCCGAGACAAGCACCCATGCCGTATCTCCTGCATTAATTTGATTGATTGCATCCATTAATTTGTTCTCCTTCTACATATTCTTCAAAGAAAACTCTCCGTCTTCGGATCCTTTGGCATCGTTGCCTAAAAAACAAAGAAGCTCAGCCTCTCTAAAAGGTAATTATTCCTCTAGAAAGACTGAGCTTCTGTGCTCTTTTACTTTAGGACCTCACTGCCCCAAGTTAGAGGCAATGATATATTCTTGAGACTACAAAGTCAAGAACGAAGCTTAACCGATGGCTTTCGTTCCTTCTTCACCAGTACGAATACGAATACAGCGTGGTAGATCTAGAACAAAAATCTTACCGTCTCCAATTTTACCTGTCCTTGCACCTTTAACAATAGCCTTAATCGTTGGCTCCACAAAATCGTCATTAACTGCGATTTCAATTTGGAGTTTCCGAAGAAGATTTCCTGTTTCTTTAACACCGCGATAATACTCATCAACACCTACTTGACGCCCATGCCCCAACACTTCTGAGACTGTAATTAAGTTAACATTTGCCGCATAAAGCTCTTTTTTGACTTCATCAAGTCTATGAGGCTGAATAATAGCCATGACTAATTTCATTGGTATCCTCCTTAAAATAATTGTTTAATTAATCTAAAATTGTATAGGCACGTTCATGATGCTGACTTAAATCCAAGCCCATAATTTCTTCATCTTGTTCCGCACGAATACCTATGGTTTTATCAATGATGAAACAAATAATCAAGGTAACAATCCCGCTGTAGGCGATGGTTGTTGCACAAGCGCAAACTTGCAACCAAAGCTGCTGAGGATTTCCTGCAAAGAAGCCATCCGCACCAGCACCGTTGACCGCTTTAACAGCAAATAAACCTGTAGCCAAAGCACCCCAAAGACCACCGATCCCATGAACACCAAAAGCATCCAAGGTATCATCATAACCTAACTTAGGTTTTACAAAAGCTACCATGCAATAACAGAACACGCTGACTATTAAACCAATCCATAATGCTCCTCCTACATCAACAAAACCGCAAGCAGGAGTAATCGCGACAAGACCTGCCACAGCACCAGAAGCAGCACCTAAGGTGGTTGGTTTACCTGCAAAAATCCATTCCATCAATGCCCAACTAATCGCAGCAGCAGCGGTCGCTGTATTAGTTGTGACAAATGCTTGAGCAGCTAATCCATTAGCACCTAAAGCAGAACCTGCATTGAAACCAAACCAACCGAACCACAATAATGAAGCTCCTAAAATAACAAACGGGACATTATGCATTCCTGGTTTATCTGTTCCAACTCGTTTCCCTAAATATAAAGCAGTGACAAGACCTGCAATACCAGCATTTAAGTGAACGACTGTACCACCTGCAAAATCCAAAGCGCCCCATCCACGAACTAAACCGCCAACACCCCAAACCATGTGAGCAATTGGGCAATAAACAAAGGTTACCCAAAGTGTTATAAAGACTAAGAATGCAGAAAACTTCATACGTTCAGCAAAAGAACCAATGATGAGAGCTGGGGTAATGACAGCAAACATGCATTGAAAAATCATAAATGCCAAGTGAGGAATGGTTCCTGCATAATCCGCATTAGCCTCTTGACCTACACTTTTTAGCATAGCCCAATCAAAACCACCAATAAACGGAGTTCCTTTACCAAATGCAAGACTGTATCCATAAACAACCCATACAACACTAATAACTGCCAAACACATAAAACATTGCATTAAAACACCTAAAATGTTTTTGCGTCTGACCATGCCTCCGTAGAAAAAGGCTAGCCCTGGTGCCGTCATCAGAAGAACTAATGCTGATGAGACCAGAACCCATGCCGTATCCCCAGCATTAATAGGATTTACTGGTATTGTTTCCATAATTTACTTCCTCCTTGATTAACTTCTTGTTTAACCTAGATTCCTTAACCTTTTAATCCATAAAAAAATCCAGCCCCCACATCAATTTGTGGAAACCGGACTTCGCTGTCCCTTGAGCTGCCATAGCCCAATCCTTCGACTCGTCTTTCATTCTTCTTTAAGACTCGCTCAGGATGATGAGCGAACACAATGAGTCGAACCCATAAAAAATCCCCTTAAAAATCGCTCAACTTCGCGCTTTAAGAGGACTATCCTTGCCCTAAAATCTGGTTCAAAACATCTTTGCTTTGAACAAACTTCTTTAAAAACCTTTGAGAATATAGCTGGTCAACTGTTACTTGTCAAGAAATTTTTTGTAAATCAGCCATTAAAATAATCGACTCTGAGATATCCTTCATCGAGCGACAAGAATCCATGCTCTTTTTATGAATAAGTCTATAAGCAGCATCCTCAGAAAGATTATTCATTTTCATAATAATGCCTTTAGCTCTCTCAACTAATTTGCGCGTCTCTAACGCTTCCTTAGCCTTGATGGCCTCTTCCATGAGTTTAGTGTTTTCTACCGCAACCGCTGCTTGATTGGCCACCATTTGAAGAACATTAACCTCTTCATTTGTAAAGCGGTGATGTTCCTTGGTATAGACATTAATTACCCCGATAGCTTTATCTTTTAAAATCATCGGCACAATCACCATAGAGGTTAATCCTTCCTTGATCGCTAAATCCGGATAAGCATATTTGGCTTCTTTGCGCACATCAAACACCACGGTAGGTTTTTTTGTTTTAATTACACTTCCACTTAAGGAGTTTTCTACCTTAATATTAGGCTTCTTCTTATAATCTTCGCTTAACGACTGTGTTGCTTTAATCGACATTTCTACACCCTTGTCATCAAGAAGCATAATGGAACAAATTTTAGAATTGAGCATTTCTGCTGTCACCACCACAATCAGGTTAAGAATTTCATCCAAATAATGCTCAGAAGTAATAGACCTGCTCACCTTAATTAATGAGTCAAACTGAAGAGCCTTCTTCTTTGTTTCTTCAAAAAGTCTGGCGTGTTCAATAACACCGCCAACCTGTTTGGCAATCATTTCAATCAAATTAACAGTGCCTTGAGAATAATCCTGCTCCCGTTTATGTTGAACATTAATAACCCCAATAGCCTTTCCCTTAAAAATAATAGGCAATGATAAAAATGCTTCGTATTTATCTTCAGGAAGAACATCAAAACTCTTAAAGCGCGGATCTTTATAAGCATACTGTTTAATGGCCACCATCTTACTTTCACGAGCCACCCATCCGGTAATCCCTTCACCTATCTTTAAGTGAACTTTTCCTAACTCTTTTTGGTGAGCGGTTTTAGAAGCCATCAAAACAAGATGGTCCTTATTTTCATCGAATAGATAAATAAAGACCGAATCCGCCTTAGTCATTTCTGTAACAATTTTAACAATCAATTGTAAGGTGAGACTTAGATCAAGCTCTGAAGAAGCAATGTCCACAACCATGCGAAGAACCTTGAGTTCTTCGATGGAGGAAATGTTAATCTTGGGTTGTTTTTTAAGTGTCGCCATAAGTTTTCTTTAAATATTGAGCCATTATACAATACTTTCCTATTTATACCAGAGTATTGCTTGGGATTTAGCACAAAGTCCTTGACAATATTTCGTTTATTCTTAATATTTGACTATATTTAAATACTTGCCTAACACACGAAAGTTTTTTTCTAATGGATTTACTACCTTCTCTTTTCTTTTATCTATTTGCAGCTGTTTTAGTACTGGCAAGTTTTGGTGTCGTTCTGGCTCGAAACCCTCTTTATAATGTTTTGTCCTTGGTTGTTGCTATTTTTTCCCTCTCTTGTATCTTTATTTCCTTACATGCATTTTTTGTAGGCATCATCCTTATATTGGTGTACGCAGGAGCCGTTCTGGTCTTCTTCCTCTTTGTGGTAATGTGCTTGAATCTCAACGCGCAGGTCTTGCCCACTCCCCAAGAAAATCATTTCCGTCTTCTAGGAGGAGTTATTGGAACCTTGTTTTTTGCTCAAATCTTCTTAGTTATCCAAAGCATTAAACATCTACCAAGAGGAACTTCCTCTTCTCTTCAAGGAACCATTGAAACAATAGGACAAATTCTTTTTACAAATTATCTTCTTCCCGTTGAATTAACATCCCTGCTTTTATTAATTGCCGTCTTCGGGATTGTTTCTTTAGCTAAAGGAGCGTTCAAGACACAATGATACCTCTTGAGCACTACCTTCTTTTAAGCGGCATTATTTTTTCCTTAGGCATCTTAGGAGTCATGACCAGCCGTAGTATGCTTAAAATTTTACTTTCCCTGGAACTTCTTTTAGCCGCCTCCAATTTATCCTTTGTGACCTTTTCTTGTTTTAACGGCGATTACGCCGGACAATTAGTTGTCTTTTTTGTCATTCTTGTTGCTGCTGCCGAAGTAGCCATTGGTTTAGCCATTGTCGTTCTAATGTACCGTCATTTTTCTACTATCCAAGCTGATGAATTAAAGGATTTGAAATGGTAACTCCTTCTTTAGCTTGGATCACTTTATTCTCTCCTCTAGTTGCTTGCATACTGATCACTCTTTTCTTTCTAAAATCTAAATCTCTAAGCTCCTTAACAGCTATTGCTGGGATATTACTTTCTTTTATCTGCACTATTTTACTGTTCCTGCAAATATTTCACGGATCCTCTACCGGAGAAGCTCAAAACTTTTTACCCTGGATTCATTTTGATGGGTTGATCATTGATTTTGGAGTATTGGTTAATCCTCTTTCCATCATGATGCTTTTGGTGGTCACCGGAGTTGGCAGCGCCATTTTTATCTACTCTAAAGGATACATGGCTGACGATCCAAGCATGCCTCGATTTTTTGCCTATCTTTCTCTCTTTGCGTTCTCGATGATCGGCATTGTGCTCTCTAATAATTTCATTCAATTATTTATGTTCTGGGAATTGGTTGGATTAAGCTCCTATCTCTTGATCGGATTCTGGTATCAAAAACCTTCTGCTGCCGATGCTGGAGTAAAAGCTTTTGTAGTCAATCGTTTAGCCGATTTTGGTTTTCTTTGCGGTATCCTTTTATTATGGAGCATTTCTAATGTGGGTGGAGGCCGTAGCTTTATTTTTACCGATCTAGCTCACAGCGCTTCCCATATGGATCCTCATCTGATGGCGATTGCAGCCCTTCTTATTTTCTGTGGTGTTATCGGTAAATCAGCCCAAGTACCTCTGCATGTCTGGTTAGTTGATGCTATGGAAGGCCCAACACCAGTTAGCGCTTTGATCCATGCAGCCACCATGGTGGCCGCTGGTATTTATTTATTAGCCCGAACCTTCTTTCTTTTTGAACCATTAACGGATGTCTTAAATGTCATTGCCTATATTGGCGGAATTACAGCACTCATGGCTGCCACCTTAGCCGTTGCGGAAAATGATATTAAAAGGATCTTAGCCTACTCTACTTTAAGTCAACTGGGTTTAATGGTGATGGCTTTAGGCTTGGCTGGTCCTGTTCAAGGTATGTTTCATTTGACCACCCATGCTTTTTTTAAGGCTCTCCTTTTCCTCGGTGCTGGTAGCGTGATCTACGCTCTTCATCATGAACAAAATATCTGGAAGATGAAAGGCTTGCTCCGTCAGATGCCGATTACAGGGATCACCTTTATGTTGGGAACACTAGCTCTGTGCGGTATCTTTCCTTTTAGCGGATTCTGGAGTAAGGATGAGATCCTAGCTTTAGCGTATGAACACAATTCCTTTCTATATTACTTAGCTTCGGCAGCTTCTTTCTTAACAGCCTTTTATATGGGCCGTCTTTTCTTTACAGCTTTCTGGGGCAAAGATGACCACGGCCATGCCCACGAATCTCCAGCCGTCATGACTCTTCCCTTGGTCTTTTTAGCAATCCTTTCGACGATAGGTGGATTTATCGGCATCCCCCACTTTCTTTATCCAGGAGAAAAACATTTAGAACTTAATACGCTCGTTGCTAGCATTTCCAGCATCCTAGCTGTTCTAGGATTGGGTCTCTCCTATATGCTCTACGGTAAACAACGTCCCTCCATTGATCCCCTGGAGAAAAAGCTTGGCTTCATCTATCCTATTTTGAAAAATAAATACTACTTTGATATTGTCTACGGCTGGTACGTGAATATTATTCAACAGAGCTTCGCTAAGATCTTATACTGGATAGAACAAATGATCATTGTTCGCTGTGGCGTGCACGCCTTGACCAGCTTAGCCAAGGATGGCGGTCAAGCGTTGCGTCGTTTGCAAACCGGTCTAGTTCAATTTTATGCTTTAGTGTTTGTTCTTGGAGCGATCCTTATCTTTTTATTAATGGTAACGAGACTATGATAATTTCCCATCCTCTTTCCTGGATACTGGCCTTGCCTACAATTGCATTAGGATTATTATTCTTAATCCCTTCAACGAATACGGCGCTCCTTCGCAGAATCGCTTGCTATGGGACCTTCTTACCTTTTCTCTTATCCCTTTGGGTTTTCTTCTCATATAATTCTTCCGTCGGTGGATTTCAATTTGTCGACAAAATGCCTTGGGTTGCTCCTTTAGGCATTTCTTATCATTTAGGTGTTGATGGCATCAACGCTCTAATGATCCTTCTTCTTGGATTTGGATCTTTTACAGCAGTGCTCGTCTCTAACATTAAAGATCGAGTTAAGGAATACTTCATCCTTCTTCTGCTCATGATTATCGGGACCTACGGAGCCTTCTTGAGTTTGGATATTTTCTTTTTCTACTTCGCTCATGAAGTGGCAGCGATTCCCACCTTCCTTATGATTGCTATCTGGGGATCGGAACGCAAAGAATACGCCGCAATGAAATTAACTCTTTATTTAACCGCCGGTGCCACGGTCGCTCTCATTGGATTAATGGCGCTTTATTTTGCCACAGGTCTTCATACTTTTGATCTACCCTCACTTCAAGCACACCTATCTACTCATCCTATTCCCGTCGCTATTCAAAATTGGATCTTCCCATTAATAGCCATTGGATTTGGAGTGACCTTAACACTTTGGCCTTTTTATACCTGGGCACCTGTGGGATACGCATCTGCCCCAACTGCCGTCAGCATGCTTCACGCAGGCGTACTTAAAAAACTGGGCGCCTATGCTATCATCCGCTTTGCCATTCAGCTAATGCCTGACGGCGCGCATACATGGATGCCCTTGATAGCCACCTTAGCCGTCTTAAACATTCTTTATTGCGGTTTTGTAGCGCTCACCCAACGCGATATGAAATATATCTTGGCGTATTCAAGCTGCAGTCACATGGGCTATATTCTTTTAGGGCTAGCCTGCATGAGTGTCATTGGGCTTAACGGCGTTGTCTTCTTGATGTTTGCTCACGGCATTATGGCTGCTTTAGGTTTTGCCTTAACAGGATTCTTTGCCTATCAAACAGGCACGCGCAATTTAGATGAATTAGGAGGATTAACTAAAAAGATGCCCTTTATTGGCGTCTGCTTTGCGATGATGGCTCTAGCTTCTGCCGGTGTTCCTGGCTTTGCTAATTTCGTCGCTGAAATCATGGTTCTCTTAGGATCTTGGGATCATTTGCGCTGGCAAACTGTCTTTGCTGTACTAGGATTAGTCATCAGCGCTGTTTACATGCTTAAAACAATTCGCTTTGGTTTTCAAGGTCCATTGAGTGTGCGTTGGAATCAATTAAAGGATGCTCAGGGATATTTAGCGAAATTGCCTTATCTCTTATTACTAACTGCCTTGATCGTGGCAGGATGTTTTCCATCATTGATTTTGAAAAAGATTGAACCAGTTACAAAAAACTTTTTTGTAGTATCGAAATAGTTTGTCATTCCCGCGAAAGCGGGAATCCAGAATTTGCAAATTATGGACCCCCGATTAAAACATTCGGGGGTGACAATAAACACGAAAGAAGCTTATGTTTCCTATTATTGACTGGAACTTAATCAGTTTAGAGTTGGTGCTCACAGGTATTCTGGTTACGCTTGTTTTTGTCGACATCCTTCTTCCCAAAGAAACAAAAGAAGATGTTATTGGCAAGTTAAGTTTTGTCGGACTAACCCTCGCTATCGGCGTTTGGCTCTGTCAGGAAGGAGTCACCGGAGTTACCTTCAATAAAATGTTTATCTCTGACTCTCTTTCTTGGTTCTTTAAAGGATTTTTTCTTTTAGCCATGGTCTTTGTCTTTGTTATGGCCGGTCAGTACTTTAAGTATCTAGAAAATCGTAAAAACGAATTCTACCTCTTGTTATGGCTCGCTCTTCTTGGAATGTGCTTTGTGGCGTCCTCTGCAGACTTTCTTGTTCTGTTTATATCTGTTGAAATCCTAACAATTTCTTTGTATGTCCTGACCGCTTATCTTAAAAGCGATAAGCATTCAATTGAAGCAGGGATGAAATATTTAATCCTAGGAGCTCTCTCTTCTGGATTCTTCCTCTTTGGTTTAAGTTTCATTTATGGAAGCACTCATTCCACAGGTTTTGAAGCCATCCAGATCTATGCCAACACCCATTCCATGGACGCTATGATGCTTTTTGGTTTGCTTCTTGTCTTTACCGCAATTGGTTCTAAAATTGCTGCTGTTCCTTTTTGTATGTGGGTGCCTGATGTTTATCAAGGAGCTCCCACGCCAGTTACAGCTTTACTCTCCGTGGGATCAAAGGCTGCTGGTTTTGTGATGCTCATTCGTCTTTTCTTCGGTGTATTCGCTGCCTGGCACGTTCAATGGGGCATGGTCTTTGCTATTCTTTCTGCTTTAACCATGTGCTACGGAAACCTAGCTGCCATGTTTCAAACAAATATTAAACGTCTCTTAGGTTATTCCTCTATCGGTCATGCGGGCTACTTATTGATGGGTGCAGCAGCGGGAAGCGTCCTTGGTCTTTCGGCCATTAACTTTTATCTGTTAGGTTATTTATTTACCAACCTTGCCGCATTCTTAGTCATTGTTCTCTTCTTCTTGGTCACAAAAAGCGATGAGATTGCAGATTATGCAGGACTCTCTAAACGTTCTCCATTCTTAGCCGGTGTTCTTTTACTGGCTCTTGTCTCTTTAGCTGGCGTTCCTCCTTTGGTTGGATTCTTTGGTAAGTTTACTTTATTGATGGCTACTGTTCAAAGTGGATTTATTTGGCTAGCCTTAATTGCAGGAGTAAATATCATTATCTCACTTTATTACTATATGAAAATAGCTCAACGCCTTTATGTCGATGCTCCACTTCACACAACACCTATCGCCGTCTCCATTCCCATGCGCCTGCTGTTAATCGTGACTATTCTAGGAATGGTAGGCATTGGTATCTTCCAAGGTCCTTTCTTTAACGCAGCTGTCATTGCCGCTCAAGGAATGTTTAAATAAATAGTTAAAGTTTTCTAAAAATAAAAAACCGCCATATTGAGACGGTTTCTGCAACTACCCCTTATTTTTAGAGTTATATAAGGCTATTTATTCTCTTATACAGAAATACTCATTTTTTCTTCTTCTTTAAATCCCAAAAATTGTCTTAAATCGGTCATCGGTTGGTACTGGATGATCTGAAATTCAAACCCCTGAAAAGAATTCAACGGCACTGCAACAGGAAAGGCTATACTCGGCACCGAGGTATCGTTGACACTACGATTAAACTGCACTCTATCCTTGGTGCTGGAAAAATCAATTCCTCCAGGATCATTGGATAGCATGGCCGCATCTTCTAGTTTTATTATTTTCTTATATCTTCCCATTTCTTCATTAGCGACATTACCTGCCATATGAAAAAAAACTTCTGATTTGGAATACGGTAAGTACGCATCGATTTTAATTTTATTCCCACTAACATTATTGATAAAGCTATAGAACGCCTGCAGCTTTCTTTCCATCATCGTCAATTCTTCATCCGTAATCCTAATTAGTTCCTCCCATAATTTTTAATCAAATATCATTAAATGTGCAGCGCCTTGTAAACCGCCTGGGGATCTTTTTGCGCAACGGTTAATAATGCCCTTGCCGGTCCATGAGGTCTTCTTGTTCCTTGCTCCCAATTTCGTAATGTAGAAGGGCTTACCCCAATCATAAAAGCAAACTCTGATTGAGATTGACGCAGCTTCTGACGAATCGCTTTTACCGATATTTCTTTAAATTTTGTGACCCTTGCCGGTTTCATTTCGCCCTTTTGAATTTTCTTCATTTGTTTAATGCTCTCTACCAGTCCTTCGAAATCTTTTTTATTCATATCAGCTCTCCTCTATTAATAATTTTAGATGTCTTAGCTCCTCTAAACTTAAATCCTCTTGTTCGGACTTTTTGTAAATATAAAGCAAGTAGATACTATGGTCTTCTGTGATCCAGTAATAAATTATCCTTAAGCCACCTCTTTTCCCCTTACTTGATGATACCCATCTTAATTTTCTTAGCCCTTTGGTTCCAGGAATAACTGCTCCCGTAGCTGGATATAGAATTAAAGCTATTTGAAGACGTCTTATTCCTTCGTTACCTAATAATTCCCCTGCTTGCTTCATGAAGAAATCTGTTTCTATAAATTCCACAACGCCTCCATTCCAAGTATACTTCATTGAAGTATACTTGTCAAACAAACTGGTTTTAACTACAAGACTTTGGGGAATTTATATGAAATCCTTGGGGAAAGGATAGGATTATTATACACAAAACAAAACCCCCTACAATTTTTAATCATTGTAGAGGGTTAATGCCCCGGTGCTACCAGAAGAATTCTTACTTACCCTTTTTAGGCTTTTTCTTTTCTTTATTCTTAGGACTTTTATCTCCCATGATTCACTCCCTTTCAAGAAACTGCTGTTTGTAGGTTAACGGTTGCTATCTTACAAAATAACATTGTTTATGTATACTACTTCTCTGACATTTATGAACAAGGTCCTAAATATTTTCCTGAGAGATCGATCGTAGCGTCAGTGGTTTTTCCATGAGTTGTTTGATGAGACTTAATTTGTCCATTCATCGAATCACCTGTATAGGTAACGTGCCCCGTCGAATCCATCTGCATATTCTTATTATTGCAGGTGGTATGAAAGTTAACAGTGTTCCCCTTAATTTCGTGCGTTTCCGTACAATCTTTGGGCATCTTTGAATCTTTAGGAACAGGATTTTGATTGGTGATGCATTGGGTTACTGTCATGGTCATTCCTTCCCCATTAGATCCCATTTGAACACCCATCTTCCCCTGCATCTGCTGCATCATTGCCTTAGCCTCTGGTGGCATATTTTCCATCTGCTTCATCGCTTCGGCCATCTCAGGATTTCCTTCCATCTTGGTTTTCATGGTCATCGACCATTGTCCTTCTTTAAGCCCCTCTGCTCTTGCCATCGCTGTCAGAAAAACTGTTGAGACCATACTCCTGCTAAAACTAAAATAGGTCTTTTCATTATTACTCCTTATTTAAGAAAATTTATGCTTCGCCTGTGACGTAACGCTCAAGCTGGGTGATGGAGAATTTGTGATCCTCAATAATTCTTTTGACCACATCTCCAATACTGATAAAACCAATTAGTTTTTCATTTTCAATAACAGGAAGATGTCGGATGCGCTTAGTTGTCATAATGTCCATGCATTCATCGGTCGAAGTATCGGAAGTTACCGATAAAATATGACTGGTCATCATATCCTTAACCAAGACATCTTCGGGGCGAACTTCTCCTTTGGCACAATGCCTGGCAAAATCTCTTTCTGAGAAAATACCAACAATCTTCTCTCCTTCTAAAACAAGAAGAGCTCCCACATTTTTCTCAGCCATAAATTTGAGGATTTTTAAAACCGTGTCCTTAGGACTAACTGACCAGATTGAATTGCCTTTTGTTTTAAGGATATCTCTGACATTAGACATTGGTGCCTCCGTTATTGAGGTGCTTATTCTTCCATCAACCGCTCTTTATTGTAGATCATGCTTTCGCGGGAATATTCGGCAATGTTGAGTTTTCCGGTGTCCATGCGAATAGCGTCTTCCGGACAAACCTCGACGCAAAAACCACAATACACACATTTACCTAAATCCAGAATAAATTCTTTAGGAGCTTTTTCAATGTTAGGATCCGGATGCTCTCCGGCTGTAATTTCAATACAGCGAGCTGGACAAACGGTTTCACACATCATACAGGCGACACACCTTGGAGAACCGTCTTCACGTTTAGTTAAACGGTGACGGGTTCTTGAACGTGACGATAGTGGATGCGGCTGTTCAGGATATTGATAGGTCACAGCTGCGCGAACATCTTTATAGAGACCAAAGACGTGCAAAATATGAAAAGTTAAATTGTAAAAAAAATGAAGAGAAGTCAGCCATATGCCACTAACCACCGAAGGAATATAAGTACTTTCCCACCAAGTTAATTGACGGCGATTATCTTTCTTCCAAGCACGTTTCATTTGAGCCAAACGCAAAATCGCAAACGGGCTCTTGACATCAAAATACTTCTCTAGTTCCTGACGACGACCTTCACTATTGTTTTCCATAATTTTATCCTAACAGAGTTAATACCACCGCAGTCACGGCAATATTGACTAGTGATGCTGGAAGCAAAATTTTCCATCCTAAATTCATCAGTTGATCATAGCGAAATCGAGGCAAGGTCCAACGCACAGCCATGAGCAACCAAATAAAATAACTGAGTTTAATAAAGAATGCTGCCACTCCCAATAGCGTAACAGCCAGTTGTGGCACTGCAAACACCTGCCCCGAGCCCCAAGGAAAATGAAATCCATCTAAATGAAGATACGGAACCTGCCATCCGCCTAAAAATAGCGTCGTCATTAATGCCGCTACAAGAACAGTTTCCACTAAATCCGCTAAAAAAAACATCCCAAATTTCATCCCACTATATTCAACAAAATAACCAATGATTTCCGATTCCCCTTCTGGAAGATCAAAAGGAGTACGTTTTGTTTCAGCTGTTGCTGCTGTTAAAAATAAAATGAACGCTAGTGGCTGAACAAAAATACCCCATTTAGGTAACCAACCACCTAACATATACTCACCTTGCCCACGTACCAACATTTGAAGATCCAGAGTGTTAAAGACCATGATCACACCCAGGATAGCAACCCCCATGGTGATTTCATAGGCGATCATTTGAGCTGCCCCGCGCATTCCTCCTAAGAACGCATAATTATTATTAGAAGAAAAACCTGCCAGCACTACTCCATAAATACCCATAGACATCATGGCAAATATAAAGAGAAGTCCGATATTGATATTCGCCGCTTGAAGCTCAATAACTTTATTTCCAATAAGCAACTGATTGCCCATAGGAATAGCAGCAAATCCAACCAAGGCAAACACAACGGATAAATACGGAGCAAGATTAAAGAGGAATTTATTGGCCCCCTTAGGAATAAATTCTTCCTTAGAGAGCATTTTGAGTACATCAGCAATAGCATGAAAAAGACCCATCGCTTTAAAACCAAAAATGCTGGCACGATTTGCACCAATACGATCTTGCATCACAGCGCTTTGCTTACGTTCAACCCATGTAAGTAAACCTGCGATATTAAACATAATGAATATCGTGGCAAAGGCTAATCCTGCTTTTATAAGAACGTCTTCCATAATTTATTTTCTAAGGATCATCCCTTGATCGGAAATTTTCTCATAAGACATTTCAGAAAAAGAAGAAATACTGGCTGCAATCTCTTTAAAGACATCCTGTGATTTCTTATAATTCAGCGACGTTCCCATAGCTTCAGAGAGCATCGCTACAATTTCCCAATCACCCTTGGATTCACCCATCGAACTAAAGGCTGGCCAAATCTTCTGCACTCTCTCTTGGCAATTGGTAAAGGTCCCTTCTTTTTCAGCATAAACACTGCTAGGAAGATTCAAATGAGCATGCCCGCAGGTCTCATTGATATTGCTACCTTGATAAATAAGAAGCTTTACTTTCTTGGAAATTTCTTCAACGATCTGCTTGCCATAAAGTTCAATGAGATTGTGTCCAAAGACGTAGAGAACGTCAATCTCGCCCTTCTTGGCTTTTTGAATAATCTGTTCATCACTCGAAGCTAAAATGCTCGACGCACCAACTGTGTTGGGATTTCTATCTGTTTTCATAAGGAAATCGTCGCTGATCCCTGGTTTCTCTTGGACATGGAAATCTACCTGCACACCTTTGAGCGTGTCTTTAAATAATCTCTTGATAACAAAAAGATCTTCATTGGTCAGCTGAGCAGAAGCTAAGACGCCCATTCTATTTAATTTTCCAGAACTTTTAAGAAGCTTAATCGCTTGGGCGATGGTTTCAATCGCTAAGGGCCAAGAAATAAAGTCTGCTCCCAATTGCGGAGTGGTTAGACGATTTTCATCAATAAAACGATAGTTGTATCGACCTGTATCACAAATCCAATAATCATTCACTGCAGGATTTTGACGGGGTTTCAAACGCATGACGCGCGCCTTCTTATGCTGATGCGGACGAGACTTATCCCACTCAACTGTAATGTTACAACCCATGCTGCAACCGGGACAGACAGAATTTGTTTTATCTAAATACCACACACGGCACTTAAAACGAAAATCTTTATCCGTTAAAGCGCCCACCGGACAAATGTCGACTACATTACCCGAATAATTATTATCAAGCTGTTTCCCCGGATAAATGTCTAACTTCGAGTGATCCCCACGATCAAAAACTCCAAGTTCACTGGTCTTCGTAATGTTATCTGTAAATCGTACACAGCGTGTACAAAGAATGCAACGCTCTTGATCAAGCATGACGGTAGGTCCAATAGAAACAGCCTTTTTCTCTTTCTTAACCTTCACATCTTCTAAACGACTATTGTACTTGCCGTGCTCCATATAATAATCTTGAAGCTTACATTCTCCAGCTTGATCGCAAACCGGACAATCGACAGGATGATTAATAAGCAAAAATTCTAATACTGTTTTTCTAACTTCCAAAACCTTAGGGGAGGTTGTCTTCACAACCATTCCTTCTGTAACCGGCGTATAACAAGCAATCTGAAGCTTCGGTTGTTTTTCAACTTCCACCATACAAATACGGCAGTTACCCGACACAGGAAGCGCTGGATGATAACAGTAACGAGGGATATCAATGCCCAATTTATCAGCCGCCTGGATAATCGTCGTCCCTACTGGAACTTCCACTTCATTTCCATCAATAATTAATTTTGGCATAGGTATCTCTAATTAATCTTACTTTCAAATTCACTGCGAAATTTAGAAACATAACTTCCTATCGACATGGTCACAGCATCGCCAAAAGCACAAATAGTGTTGCCCCCGATATTATTAATAATACCTGGAAGATTAGCCAAATCATTTGGTCGCCCATTCCCTTCATAAATTCTTTTCACATTACGGTACACCCATCCGCTACCTTCACGACATGGAGAGCATTGACCACATGATTCATGAGCAAAGAAACGTGCTGCCACCATCGCTGCCCAAACCATATCAGTTGAATCATCCATAACAATGATCCCTCCGGAACCAGCCATAGAACCAATGCTTTTAAGCGAATCGAAATCCATTCTCACATCTAATTGATCCGGAGTCAGCAAAGGAGCTGAAATTCCTCCAGGAATAACTGCTTTAAGTTTACGGCCATTTAAAATTCCGCCAGCATGCTCATAGATAATTTCGCGCAAAGTCGTCCCATTGGGAAGTTCATAGACGCCCGGTTTGTTCACATGACCACTAACACAAAAAAGACGATTGCCACCATTTTTCTCACATCCTAATTTCGCATACCACTCCGCACCTTTAGCTATAATAGGAGCAACACAAGTAATTGTTTCCACATTATTTATTACCGTCGGGCATCCAAAAAGGCCAATCACCGCCGGAAACGGGGGTTTGAGTCTTGGAAATCCTTTTTTACCTTCTAGAGATTCCAAAAGCGCTGTTTCTTCTCCACAAATATAGGCCCCTGCTCCTTGATGAACAATCACATCAAGATCAAAAGATGTTCCCATAATGCCCTTACCTAAATAAGCTTTTTCATACGCTTCATTAATCGCACACTGTAAAATTTCAATCCCTTTCAAGTATTCCCCACGAATATACACATAGCATTTGTGGCTACCAATAGCATAACAAGTAATAATGATGCCCTCTAGAAAAGCGTGGGGATCTTTTTCAAAAATATATTTATCTTTAAAGGTTCCTGGCTCACCTTCGTCACCGTTAATGACCAAGTATTTTGGTTTTGGATTAGACGTTGGAATAAAGCTCCACTTCATCCCTGTTGGGAAACCAGCGCCACCTAACCCTCTCAAATTTGCCTTCTTAATTTCCTCAATGACTCCTGCTGGTGTCATCTGAGTCAAGGCCTTACGTGCTGCTTCGTAACCTTGCTCCTGAAGATAGATTTCCAAGCGATGCGAATTGTTTTTATAAAAATTTCTGGTA
>JAYTXU010000076.1:0-10301 GCA_043742785.1 Candidatus Omnitrophota bacterium | reverse complement strand
TCCAACTAAGGAACCGCTAATTTGTCGGCTTAAACGTTGAAGCACCAATGAATATTCACTGGTCGGTTCAACTTTAACAATGGAAAAACCATCATAAATATTTTCACTTTTAAATTCACCATTTTTTAAATTAGGTAGTCTAAGAAAAACGTCATAATTTAGAATTTTTTTAATTTCATTAGGTTTTAATCCATTTTCTTCTTTGACCCCGCTAATGATGACTTGAACTTTATCAACATGAAATCGGTCTTTTAATTGTTCCGAAAGCTGATCGATGACGTGACGGGTTGATTCTAGATCATGTTCACGTTCAAGGGTAACCAGATGGACGATATCACTTTGAACAAGTGTCTTTAAGATAATATTGTCCATTTGATTGGGTAAATCAAAGACAATATAGTTATAATTGTTGGCTAAAGTACTTACAAATTGGCTTATTCTGCTTAGAATACCAGGATCCTTAGTGTCAAAATTAACACCTAGAATATCAATCGGTAATTTATCTTTCTGGATGGCAGTAATTATTTTTTGATGATCGTATACAATATCAGCTAAATTGATCAAGGGATCATTTAAGTCAGAAGAAAGGCTTAATAATAGAACTTTTTTATCTGTTTGATTTTTCAAAGCTAAGGCTAAGTTAGCCGCATAGGTAGAGCTGCCTGAGCCTTTAACAGGTGAATAGACAGCAATAATGGCACTTTCCTGAGTTTCTTTTGTACCTGTGACCTGGCTTCTTATTCTGCGGGAAAGACTTTGGCTTAAAGCAACTGCCAGCTTAGGAGTACCTTTAAGAATATTAGCAAAGTCATCTTTATTAATTTTTATAGCAATGGAATCGTTAATAACTTCGTAGGTATGTGAATGGTTTTCTCCTGTTAAGGTAGAAATGACACCAAAATGCATGCCGCGTAAGATAATATCAATTTCTTCTTTTTGTCCTGCAGAATTTAATGTGTAGGAGTAAACACGACCAGAAACCAAGGCATAAAAAGCATTTGCAGGATCCCCTTGTTTGCAAATAAGATCGCCTTTGTTAAATTCAACAAGATCAAGTCTTCTTGCTATACGATTAAGTTCAAACCAATTTAATCCTTCAAAAATAGGGATTTGTTTGATGATAGCAAGTTTATTAAAGAATGACGGTAGGGCTGTCATTTGATGATCTCATTTTCCATCCACTCGAAATTACGAGCTAATATTTTTTTAGCTATTCTTAAATTTGATTGGTCGTCATTATCTCTGTTTTCTTTGAAAGTTGTTTCTATGCGCTTACGAGATTCGTTACAAAAACTATTAGCTAAGTCTACTGCATTCTCTTGACTATTCTTCTTTAACATAGCTGCATATGAACAAGTAGCTGAAATAGCAAATAATTCTGTACCAACATCGACAACTCGATTGAGGATGCTTTGTTTACTTTCCAATTTCTGTTGATATTTCATCATTTGATGAAAGGTGTAACGTGCTAATCTCTTACTGGCTGTTTGTACATAGATCATATGCTCATCTAATGGTTGCGGTAAATCTGAAATAATAAAAGGGGCTAAGGTAGGTAACCATTGTTTAGGATACCAGAATGCATAAAAGGCAGCCATTTTTAAAGCAGCTGCGATTTTAGTTCCAATAGGTATACGACCACTAATGAGTGGTTTAATTTTAGATAAATGAGGATCTAAGGCTTCACGGGCAATAAACAAATGCATAATATCTGTGGTGCCTTCAATAATTCTGTTGATACGTACATCACGCAGAACACGTTCAACTGGCCAATAATCAGCTCCGCGTGCTCTTAAGGATGAAGAAGTTTCATAGCCGCTGCCGCCTCGAATCTGTAAGGTGTCATCCACAATTTTCCAGGAAACTTCCGTACAGAAGTATTTAGCAATAGCAGCTTCTAGGCGGATATCAACATGTTTATCATCAGCCATGGCGGACGTTAGCCAGGTTACAGCATCGATAGCAAAAGTGTTGCTTGCGATACTAGAAAGTTTGAGGGCAACTGACTCATGTTCTCCAATGGCACTTCCCCACTGAATACGTTTTGTCGACCATTGACGAGCTACGTTTAAACACCATTTACCAATACCTGCAGAAGCAGCGGGTAGAGTTAAACGTCCGGTATTTAAAGTCATGAGAGCTAATTTAAGACCTTCTCCTTCTCCTAAGATAATATTCTCTCGAGGAACCTTAACATTTCTAAAGCGCATGAGACCATTTTGAATGCCATGCAATCCCATAAATTGGCAGCGATGAGCTTTTTCAATACCTGGCGTACTTGTTTCAAGAATAAACGCAGTGATTTGTTTAATCTCCTTACCTCTAATAATTTTAGGGGGTGTCACAGCCATGACAATAATGACATCGGCAATGAGACCATTGGTACACCAAAGTTTCTCTCCGTTAAGAATAAAGGATTTACCATCTTCTGTTGGAGTAGCTGTTGTGTGCATCCCTCTTGGATCAGATCCAGCTTCTGGTTCTGTCAAAGCAAAAGCTGAAATAGCTCCTTTGGCAAACATTGGTAAATATTTCTTTTTTTGTTCAGGAGTTCCAAATAATTTTAAAGGTTGAGGAACGCCGATGCTTTGATGGGCAGATAATAATACACCGGTTGAACCGCAGTAAGAGGCAATCAAATGCATAATACGGTTATAATTATATTGATTAAATCCCATCCCGCCGTATTCTTTAGGGATTTTTAAAGCAAAGGCCTGCATTTGGGCTAAACCTTCATAAACTTTATCAGGAATAATGCCGGTTATATCCACTTGATCAGGATCAAGATTTTCTCTAAGAAATTTTTCAATTTTAACAAGATATTCATCCCCTTCTTTTTTCTCTTCGAGGGTTTGTTGAGGAAAAGGAGAAATGAGACTAAAATCTAGAGAACCATGAAATAATTTGAGGGCAAAACTTGGAGATTTCCATTCCATTTCACGAGCGGCTTCAGCAAATTCTAAAGATTTTAGTTTTTCTTGGCTGATGTTTTTATCGAACATGCTCATAAGGTTTTCCTTGAGTTTATGAAAGTATTATAATTAAAATAAACTATATTGTTAGTATAGACGTGAAGAGAAAAAAAGCAATAGAGGGCGAATATATTTTATTGAATATATTGATCAGCTAAGCCAAGAACATCTTCTACTTGAACAGCACTATGCCAGATATTTTCGGGATAAACCATGATGTTGACGCCTTTAGCGCATTGGCCTAAACATTTGGCTTGAGCTACGCGAATCATGGGATGAAGTTTACGTTCCTTGGCGATTTCACGTAAGTTGCGGAATACCTCTTTCCCTTTGTGATCTCCGCAGGAGGCTTTTTCTCCGTTGGCATCATTGGTGCAGACAAAAATTTGACGTTTATAAGGCGTGTTTTGAGTTTCCATATAAATGAGCACCTGACTTATGGAGTCCCTGCTAATATGAGCACAAACTGCTGGCAGGGACGACATCAAGTCAGCCTGTGCGAATTTATACCGATTTGGCTGTGACCTAGCAGACAAATTTGGTATTCCTTAAAGAATCATTCTTGATATATTATTCTTCTAAATACATAATTATAAAAAGATGGCGGCATAATATGTGTGAGCATTACACGCACGCGTGATGAAAAATCCGGTATATAACGCAATTTGGGATTATTCATTTGAATTATTTTTTCAATGAGTCTTGCAATATCTTCAGGATCTTTATGATTGGTCTTTTTACTTCTCAATACAAAGGATCGTAGTGTTTGACTTAAAGTATAATAAGGACTTTGTTTGTTATCAAAATTCTTCGCATAAATGGCATTTTCTGTAAATATTTTTGTGGGATAACTGCCTGGTTCTATCAATACAAGCTTGATCCCAAAGGGGAGTAATTCATGGTAAAGTCCTTCTGAAAAGCCCTCTAGAGCCCATTTGCTGGCTGTGTAGGCACTTAAAGCAGGTGATGCGGTAAGGCCTGCTATGCTGGAGATATTAATAATTTGTCCTGTCTTGCGTTCACGCATGAGGGGAATCACTTCCCTGCAGACATTTTGAACACCAAAAAAATTCACTTCCATTTGCTGGCGGATTTCTTCTTGGGTTAAGTCTTCAAAGAATCCACCTAAACCAAAGCCGGCATTATTGATGACGGCATCGATCCGCTGATGGCTAGTTTTAATTTCTTCAATGACTTTCTTGATGGTTTCAGGTTTTGTAACATCTAATTTGAGTATTGTTACCCGTCCTCCACGTTTAGCTACTTCATCTAAAAGTAACTGCTGTTTACTGGTATTACGCATGGTGGCGTAGACAATAAAACCGCTAGCGGCAAGACGAGCTGCAGTTAATAATCCAAAACCACTGGATGTGCCTGTAATGAGAACAACTTTTTTGGGATTATTGCTAGGCATTAGATCTGCATGGATTTTTGAATCATCATGCAATCGACAAGAGTTAAGGCGATCATAGCTTCGGCTACTGGAACAACTCGCGGAGCCAGACAAGGATCATGACGGCCTTTGACAATGATTTCGACTTCTTGCTTTTGTTCATTGAGAGTTTTTTGAAGTTGAGCGATTGATGAGGGCGGTTTTAAAGCCATGCGAATGAGAATATCCTCCCCTGTTGAAATCCCTCCCATAATACCACCGGAATGATTCGTTGCCGTTCCTATTTTATTTCCTTTAAGCACAAAACGATCATTATTAACAGATCCTTTTAATTGGCTGGCACCAAAGCCATCGCCAAATTCAATTCCTTTAACGGTCGCAATAGACATAAGAGCTGCAGCCAAGCGGGCGTTCAACTTATCAAAACAAGGCTCTCCTAATCCAGCAGGTGTATTTTTAATAATACATTCTAGAACCGCCCCTAAGGAATCTCCATTTTTGCGTGCTTTTTCAATGTTGGTAATCATTATTTCAGCAACAGCAGCATCAGCGCAACGGACAATATTCTTTTCAATAACTTTTAAATCAATATTCTTAGCTACAGTATCACCGACAGCCAAGGTGTGGACAAAAATATTAACCTTATGCTTAGCTAGAATTCTTTTAGCAACAGCACCGGCAGCAACACGGCTAGCTGTTTCACGACCTGAAGAGCGCCCTCCGCCTCTGTAATCGCGAATGCCGTATTTGGTAAAATAAGAAAAGTCCGCGTGACCTGGACGGAAAACATCTTTAATATTGTCGTAATCTTTGGAGCGCTGATCTTCATTGCGAATTAAAATGGCCAGTGGTGCACCGGTAGTTTTACCTTGAAAGACTCCAGAGAGAATTTCAGCTTTGTCTGCTTCTTGGCGTTGAGTTGTAATTTTGCTTTGACCAGGACGGCGACGGTCTAAATCGACCTGGATATTCGCTTCTGTTAAAGGTAAGAGCGGCGGCACACCATCGATGACAACACCGATCGCAGGTCCATGGCTTTCGCCAAATGTTGTAATTTTAAATAATTGTCCGAATGAATTACCTGCCATATGCACCGCCCTTATTTATCTTTTCTAGCTACTAAAGCAAATTCTAAACAATGTTTATCCAAGACTTCCAATGAATCATTATGAGATTGAGAATTAAAATTATTTTCTACAATTGCTCGAAAATTTAATAATGTTTTAGAGTGTTGCATAGTAACCTTAGGATCATTCTGGGTTATCTCTATTAAATCAAGAGCACGACTCAAAGCACTTTTACTGGTTAAAGCACTCTTTATCTTCCAATTCCTAGCTCTTGTTATCTCACAACCTATATGCCCCATTTGTTCTTCAAAAGAGAATGAATGCCATCTTTCTACATTAAAGCGATTGATAAAATTTGATTTCATATATCTTTATCCGTAACTGCACCTTCTGAGGCACTGGTTACAAGTTTAGCATATTTTGCTAATACACCACGGGTATATCTTGGTTTTGGTTGCTTCCAGGATTTAAGACGTTTTTTAATTTCAGCTGTAGATAATCCTAGATTAATTTCATGTTTGGAAGCATCGATAGTGATTTTGTCCCCATTTTTAATAATGGCTAATGGTCCACCGTTAAAAGCTTCAGGTGTAATATGCCCCACCACAAACCCATGACTGCCGCCGGAGAAACGGCCATCAGTGATCAGAGCCACATCTTTACCTAATCCTTTGCCCATGATGGCTGATGTTGGAGAAAGCATCTCTCTCATTCCAGGTCCACCACGAGGGCCTTCATAACGAATAACAATCACATCCCCTTTTTTGATGGTGCCATCTAAAATAGCTTTAAGTGCTTTTTCTTCTGATTCGTACACTTTGGCAGAACCAGTAAATAATAAACCTTCTTTACCAGAAATTTTAGCCACAGCACCTTCTGGAGCTAAATTACCATAGAGAATAACTAAATGACTGTCTTTTTTAATAGGATTATCAAAGGAACGAATAATTTCTTGGCCTTGTGGATACGGTTTTACAGTTGATAAATTATCACGCATCGTTTTTCCTGTTACCGTCATGCAATCCCCATGCAATAAACCACGATCCAATAATTCCTTCATCAAAGGTAAAATACCGCCAATCTTAACTAATTCAGCCATGACAAAACGGCCAGAAGGTTTAAGATCAGCCAAGACAGGAATTTTTTTACCGATTCGAGTGAAATCATCGATACTTAGTTTGACGCTAGCGGCACTAGCCATAGCAATTAAATGCAAAACAGCATTGGTCGATCCACCTAAGGCGATAACAATGGTAATGGCATTTTCAAAAGATTTTTTCGTTAAAATATCCAAAGGACGAATATTAGTTTTAAGTAAGTTAAGAACAGCAGCTCCTGCACGACGACAATCATCATCTTTTTCTTTAGAAATAGCTGCCTGTGCTGAAGATCCAGGCAAACTCATTCCTAAAGCTTCAATGGCTGAAGCCATGGTGTTAGCTGTATACATGCCTCCGCAAGAACCTGGTCCTGGAACAGCGCAACTTTCCACTCCTTTTAGTTGGGCGGCATTAATCTTTTTATTAGCAAATTGTCCTACTGCTTCAAAAACAGAAATAACATCTACATTTTTTTTATCATAACAACCAGGTAAAATAGTGCCGCCATAAACAAATACCGATGGACGGTTTAAGCGTGCCATGGCCATCAAGCAACCAGGCATATTCTTATCACAGCCGCCGATTGCCACAAACCCATCAAACCCCTGACAACCAACAACTGTTTCAATTGAGTCAGCGATCACTTCACGAGACACTAAGGAATACTTCATCCCTTCAGAGCCCATAGAAATACCGTCTGAAATAGTAATAGTATTAAAGGTCACAGCCTTGCCGCCTGCGGCATTGACTCCATCCGCTGCTTTCTTGGCTAAATCATTGATGTGAATATTACAAGGGGTTACTTCTGCCCATGTGGAGGCAATACCTATTTGTGGTTTTTCGAAATCGGCATCTTTAAAGCCGACCGCACGAAGCATGGCTCGGCTGGGTGCACGGTCATAACCGTCGATAACAATAGATGAATATTTACGAATATCAGACATAATTTTTATTTCCTTATTAACCAAGGACGATCCAATTGAATTTTTTCTTCGTACTTAGAAATTTTTTCACTAAATTGCAAAGTCCAGTCAATCGAATCTAAACCTTTAATCAAGCATTCTTTATTGAAACCATCCATCTTGAAAGAATATTTCTTCTGACCAGCAGTGACCGTTTGAGATAGTAAATCAGCGCTCAGAGTTGCGTTCTTATTTCTAGTAACAAATTCAAAGAGCTCATCTATTTCTTTTGATTTTAGTTGCACCAATAAGATACCGTTTTTAATGCAATTATTGAAGAAGATATCTGCGAAGCTAGGAGCAAGGATAACTTTAAATCCAAAATCATTTAATGCCCATGGAGCGTGCTCACGGCTGGAACCGCAACCAAAATTGTCCCGAGTCAATAAAACCGTTGCTTTGCGATAAGCTTCTTGATTCAAAATAAAATCAGGATTTTCTTGGGTTCCTTCATAATCTAAGTAACGCAATTCATGAAAAAGATGCTTACCAAAACCTTTTTTATCTATTTTCTTTAAAAACTGTTTAGGGATAATAGCATCCGTATCCACATTGACACGATCTAAGGGGGCTATGACGCCTGTATGTGTTTTAAATGCTTCCATGTTTTACCTCACGTATTCTCTAATATCAACGATTCTGCCTTCTATAGCAGCCACAGCAGCCATTTGGGGGCCCATTAAATGAGTGCGCCCACCAGGACCTTGACGACCTTCAAAATTACGATTACTTGAAGAGGCGCAACGCTCCCCCTTCTTTAATTGATCATCATTCATCCCTAAGCACATGGAACAGCCGGCAAAGCGCCATTCAAAACCAGCTGCTATAAAAATCTTATCTAAACCTTCTTTTTCAGCTTGTTTTCGGACGCGTCCAGAACCAGGGACAACAATAGCGGTCACCCCGCGTATGACGCGTCTTCCCATTACCAGAGACGCTGCAGCACGCAAATCTTCAATACGGCCATTAGTGCAGGAACCAATAAAAACTTTATCAATCTTGATATCAATAATTTTAGTACCCGGTTTTAAATCCATATAGGTTAAAGCGCTACGTGCAGCAGAACGTTCTACAGGATCTTTAAAGCTATCAGGATCAGGAACAACACCATCAACACCAATGACTTGGCCTGGACTTGTTCCCCAAGTAACCATGGGAGTAATTTCTTTAGCTTTAATATTAATGACCTTGTCAAATTTCGCATTTTTATCACTAGGTAAGGTTTTCCAGAAAGTTACAGCTTTATCCCAATCTTTTCCTTTAGGTGCAAAATCACGACCTTTGATATAGTTGAAAGTCGTATCATCAGGAGCGATCATTCCAGCACGGGCACCTGCTTCGATCGACATATTACAAACGGTCATACGAGCTTCCATACTTAAAGCATCGATGGCGCTTCCTGCATATTCAATCACATAACCGGTTCCACCTGCTGTTCCAATTAATCCAATAATGTGTAGGATAATATCTTTAGAGGTAACACCACTTTTAAGTTCACCATCAATATTAATTAACATGGTTTTAGCTTTATTTTGCTGCAAGGTTTGAGTGGCTAAGACATGTTCTACTTCTGAAGTGCCGATACCAAAAGCTAAGGCGCCAAAAGCTCCATGGGTTGCCGTGTGAGAATCACCGCAAACGATGCTCATACCTGGTAAGGTTAAGCCTTGCTCTGGACCTATAACGTGAACAATTCCTTGATTTTCATCAGCAAATTCATAAACTTTAACTCCAAATTCTTGACAATTACGAGTTAAAGTATCCATTTGAATACGAGAAGTCGCCTCAACTTGGGTTATATCCTTGGTGCGTGTGGAAACGTTATGATCCATGGTTGCAAAGGTTTTTTGAGGAGCGCGCACAGCTCTCTTGGTCTCTCTTAAAGCAGAAAAAGCTTGAGGGCTTGTAACTTCATGGACTAAATGTAAATCAACATAGATAATTGATGTATCTTCTTTAGAATCACGGACTAAGTGATCTTCCCAGATTTTTTCAAACATAGTCTTACTCATAGTGCTCCTCTAAATAAAACAAAATTTAATCTGTTTCTTCTTGAAATTAAGAGTGCATTATAGAATGGTGTCAAAGGAATGTCAACCTTAGCTTGGAAGAATTGAGATGATACTATTTTATCCATATTTATTTTGTGCTTTTATTAAAAGAAATAGTTAAGAGGTAAAATGAATAAAGAAAATTTAAGATTTTTCATGGGGGAATTTAAAAAATTTGTTACTGATTTTAGCTGCACACACACTTTCTCCAAGTATAATGCCACCAGCCAGGGTTTATAAGGCATGTGTTTTTAACAGCGATATAACATAAGTTCCCTTCATCGCTCTTCGTATTACATGAAATCCATTTAGGATTACAAGATTTATAGAGGCCTCCTTGCCCACCCACACTACACATAAAAGGAGCGTCAGGATCATTATCTGGAAGACTATCCCAGCAACATGTTCCTGGTAGACATGTTGAGAAAATAATAGCCGTACAGATTGCCCCATTTAATTCATATCCACTATTACAGATGTATTCACATTTACTGGATGTACATGTATTAACAACGCTCCAATTAGTATTAGTCGTCAAATTTGTTTCATCAATAGCATCGCCAGACAAGGAACATGCAGTCATGTTAGTTGTATCTGTAGGAGGATTCTGACAAATCCCCCCACTTCCAGTACCAGTTCCGGTGCCAGTTCCAGTACCTGCTCCTGTACCAGTACCTGTTCCTGTACCAGTACCTGTTCCTGTACCAGTACCTGTTCCTGTACCAGTACCTGTTCCTGCACCAGTACCTGTTCCTG
>JAYTXU010000075.1:0-15370 GCA_043742785.1 Candidatus Omnitrophota bacterium | reverse complement strand
CTCTGTATGGTTTTGATGGGCTAACTCATCATATTGAAGGTTGGCTAAACCAAGTTTAAAACAATGCCTTAAATGGCTATCCTAGCGCGTTCTAGGGTAAAAAAGGAGACACATAGATGTCCGAGCAAACAGAATTGATGAATAAACCAATCCCAAAGCATTCAATTATTATTATTAATCATGATGGGCTTCGCCATACTAAAGAATGTATTGACAGCATTTTTGCTCATACCAAGGATTTTGAGCTGATTGTTGTTGATAATTTCTCCGATGATGGTTCTCGTGGTTATTTGGATGAGATGATTAAGAAACACGCAAACCTCTTTGTAGTTTTTACTCCTAAAAAGTACAATTTTTCTACCAATAATAATTTTGGATTACAGATTGCTCGTGGCGATTACATTACTTTTTTAAATAATGATACGAAGGTCACTGAAAATTGGCTTGATCAGATGGAGGCTCATTTTAATAATGTGCCTTTGGACAATATTGGAGCTGTTGGGCCAGTATGCAATATGTCTAACGGTCGTCAAATGGTTGGTTTGCAGGATCCTGCCCAATGGAATGCCAAAAATAAAGGCAAGTGGAGCCAAGCCGGCGTGCTTTACGGCTGGTGCATGATGTTTAAGAAACAAGTTTTAGAAAAAATTGGCGGTTTTGATCCTTTATTTGACAATGCTTATGAGGATAACGATTTAAGTTTACGTGCTGTCTTAGCTGGCTATAGCCTTGTGATTGCCTATGACACTTTTATTTTTCATGAAGGACAGGCTACACTTCGCAAGGAATTAGATAAAAAACAATATCTGGACAACGGATTAATCAATCGTGAAAGATATTATGACAAATGGTATTCTCAAGAAAAGAAGAAGTTGGTTGCTGTTTATCGTACCAATTGGGGAAAACATTTACATAGATCGTTAGAGCAAACTTCAAAATTTGCTGATCAAATTATATTGCATTTCTGTCGTGCGCCTCAACAAATTGAATGTCTTGAACCTCTTGATAGCGATCCTTTAGGTAGAATGGTTCTTAAATCATTTGATAGGGATGTTGCTGTTGCGCGTTTGATAAGAAAGTTTCCTAAAATTACCTTCGTTGAATTCTATGATGGCATCTTCCAAGAAGATTACGAGCGCAATCGTCTTTTGCAAATTGCGCTTCAGTATCAGGCAGAGGGCATAGCTGATTGGTGTATTTCTATCGACGACGACGAAATATATGAAGATAAGTTTATTGGCAGGGTTCAGGCAATGATGAATCCTCGCAATCCCGAGGTTATGGCATATCAGTGTAATTGGCGCACCATCTGGAAGGAAGAGCTTGGTGTTGAGTATTATCGCGCTGACAGCACTTTCGGTCGTTTCATTAATTATCGCTTCTTCCGTTTAATTCCTGGGCAAGTTATCCGTTCCTTTAGTCATCCTGAAGGGCATCATTGCGGTTCTGCTCCTATTATTCCGCCTGAAAATGTTAAGTGGTGTTCTATCAGAGTTAAGCATTTAGGCTATGACACCCCTGAACAGCGCCAAAAGAAGTTTGAATTTTACCAAGAAAACGATCACTTTAAGCGCCGCGAGGATATTGGAAATGATGATTACTCTCATTTAATTGATAAAAATGTCGAGTATCAACGCTATGATCCTGACTTAAGTATTAGCTGTGTGATGATGGTCAAGAATGAACGAGAAATGATTCTTGCTTGTTTGGAACAGGTTGAGAATTTAGTCGATGAATTTGTCATTGTCGATACTGGTTCCAGCGATGACACTGTTGATATTGTTAAGAAATTCGGAGAAACTTCTCGCGTTCCTGTCCATATTTTTAATCATCCTTGGGTTGATAATTATTCCATTCCAAGAAATTTTGGAAAGTCAAATGCTACTGGAAAATATATTTTAAGGCTCGACGCTGATGAGCGTTTTCAAGTTGAGCATATTCAGCATATTTTAGAATTGACAGAACGTGATTATGATTACGTTTCCTTCCATGTTTTAAATTATATGCAGGAGCCTTTACCTAATCAGGTTCCTCAATATGCCTCGACGGAATCGACTAGACTGTATAGAAACATTCCAGAGCTTTTTTATAATGGTGTTATCCATGAAACGCTGGACGATTCCTTGGTGATGCTTTCAATGAAGCGCAGAGTATTCGGAGAAAGAGCTGGTTTTCCTTTGCATCATTACGGTTATCTTAAAGATAAGAAAAATGTTCGCGCAAAGCTTGATTATTATGAAACTCTCAATAACAAACAAATTGAGGTTACCGAAGGTTTGGATCCAAGGCCTTATTTTAATTTAGCTTTACATTATTTGAATGACGGAAAAGAAAATCCAGCATTAAAGGCTTTCCAGCAATGCTTAACTATTGACCCTCGTATGTGGCACGCTAGTCAACAAATGGCGGCTTTAAATATTAAAAGTGCTAAGGTATTCTTAGCAAATGTTATTGCAACAATTCCTCAAACGCATCCGTTTAGACCTGAGGCGATTGAAATATTGGAGTTCCTAGAGAAACGGTCAATTGGAGCCGTAAAGGTTGATTAATGCCGGTCACTGGATTTGAAACTGTTGCCAAGAATATTATTAAATACCAAAATGGATTTCTTAATTCTGTTAATAGGGTTATGAAAGAAGTTAAGGTAATATTAGACGACGAGGTGACGGCTAATATGTCCTTGAAAGATCATTCTTTGAAGGATTTAGCCAAGCTTGGTCATCCATACGGAATTAATAATACCAATGTTCCGCATAGTCCGATATGGCTTGTTCATACTCAAAGCGGAAAGATGCTAAGAGCAAAAAGTAGCGATACTATTGATGCTAGCATAAATGGTGGTATATTAAAGGCATCAGCATTTGTAAAAATCGATGGAGCAGATGTTCCGTATGCTTTGGCGGTTATCAATGGAACCTCTAAAATGATTCCTCGACCTTTTCTAGCTTATAGTCGGGATAAGGTTCAAGAGGCGGCTTATGAGCATATTAGAAATACTTTAAGAAATCTAAAGGTGAATTTATGACGGTTGAGCAGAAAGTCATTGCAAAGATTAGAAAAATATTTTTAGCCGATAGTGTTATCATTGGTTATACCGACACTAGAATTTATCCTTCGCACGTTAGCACGATTGACAAGCCACAGTATCCGGCTATTTCGCTTCACTTACTTAGGTCAAATGCTAGATTTGCCGAGGTTAATTATGTGGATGTGGATATTCAAATTGATGCTTGGCTTCCGATGTCGCAGTATAGTTTCAGCGATACTCAAGCTATTCTGGATAGAGTTAGAGCTTTATTGCAACGTCAAAATCTTAATGATGCTGTAATTAATATCTATGGCAATGGTTTTGAAACCAGCGTCGGGGCGACAATGGTCGAGGAAGATACAAAACTTTTACATTTACCTACAACCTATAAATTTACGGCATTTCAAAAATGAACGACAAACTAGAAAAATGGTGTTGCATCGAATGTAATGCGCTTTTGGGTTGGGTTAAGGATAAGGAAATCCTAAGAGTCCGACGACAAAGTATTTGCATTGCTATTCTTCGTGCTGAAAAGATTGAAATGCCATGTTATCGTTGTGGCAAATTAAATGAATTGAAGGATGAAGAAAAAATAAATTTAAATAAAGATAAGAAAGGAGGATAAATAAAATGGCTTATAATGTTCCTGCTTATACAACACAGAAGTTCAGTTTCGGCCCAGGGATCCTGTACATCGGCGCTCCTGGAACAACTCCATTGGTTGATATTGGAGCAGTTAAGGGTGATGCTACACTTGATATTAAGAGAACGATGTTAGAAATTTATCAAGGTTCACCTCAAACATTAGTGCAAAAGTATGCGATCAAAGAAGAAATCATGCTCAAGGTTACAGGTATTGAGTGGAATCTTTCCAATTTGGCGTATGTTTTGGGCGCTGGTGTTACTGTTCAAAGTGGAGCTATTGAACAATTGGATTTTGGTGGAGACATGGCTGTTACAACGCGTGCTGTGCGTTATGTTCATATTCAGCCTGATGGATCTACCATTGATATTCACTTGTTTAAGACTCAAGGTAAGGGTGAGGTTAATGTTGGTATTAAGGAAAAAGATACACATGAGTTTCCATATGAGTTTTCTGCTTTGGAAGCAAGTGTTGATTTCCAAAATGCTACATTAGCATCGAACAAGAAGAAGTTCCGAATTCTAAGAACGCAAGCTTAATGCTAAAGGAGACATATAGATGTCCATTCAAGATGAAAAGGATTTACAGAATTTATATCCAGATGGTATTACTATTAAAATTGCAGGAGAAGAATTTGTAATTAAGCCATTCGTTCTTCGTAATCGTATTAAAGTTATACAAATTATCGCCGAGGTTTTTGCTCAAATGGCTGTTAATAATCCCAGTATTGGAAGCGCTGGAAATAACGCCGTATTAGTTATTTTTATTAATACAGCAGGAGAGAAATTGATTGATTTATATAAATTGTTAACTGGTAAAGAGGCTGATTGGCTTTTGGATAATGTCAAACTAAAAGATGAAATTAATATTATTTCCGCAGTTATGGAGGTAAACGATTTCCCTTTTTTGCTAAGCCAAGCAAAAAATATGATGAAGAAAGCATAAGCCTTTCTAGGATTATTGTTTTCTTGGCTTCTCACTGTGGATGGACGCATGATTATATTGCCGATAACTTTACATTTCAGCAATTACAAATTTATTACAAATTTATTCAAATAGAGAAACAAAGTGATTTAAGAAATAATGCAATAGTATTTTCTCAAGCGGTTGGTTATGGAAATGGTTATATTAAAAAAGAAGATTTTCAAGAATTTATTGATTTGTTAGTTCCAAATAATAAGATTAAAGAAGATGAGCAATTAAACAAAATGAGAGAAATGGGCATTATCGAGGAGAATTAAAATGTCTATTGAAAGTCTTGGTGAGTTAGTCGTATCAATTAGCGCTGATTTAACGAATTTAGATAAAGGGCTTAATGATGCAAATGCTAAAATAGAAAACGCCGCTCATAAGATTGCAGATGCAACTAAAGAAATCGGTCTTAAAATTACTGAGATGGGCGCTGCCATTGTTGGTATTTATAGTGGTCTAACATTTGCCGCTTCTGAATATGTGGAAGAAATTAATAAGGTTTCGGAACGTACTGGTATTGAAGTTGATGCTCTTAGTCGTCTAAGATATGTTGCAGAACAAACGAATGTTAATTTTGATGAGCTTGCAAATGGTTTAAAATTCTTATCTCGTAATATGCAAGAAGCTGATGATGGTAATTCTAAATTAATAACAGCTTTTAGTAAATTAGGTATTAGCGTTAGAGATTCTAACGGTGAAATGAAATCAGCCGATACTGTATTGAAAGAAATCGCTGATAAATTCCAAAAATTACCAGAAGGACCAGAGAAGGTTGCTACTGCTATGCAACTTATGGGTCGTGCTGGTACTGCTCTTATTCCAGTATTAAATCTTGGTGCGGACGGCATTAATAAACTAGAAAGTCAGACAGATAAATTTGGCACTACAGTAACAGGGCCAATTGCAAAAGCTTTTCATGATTTTCATGATAATTTAAATGATCTTAAAGAGGCTACGCTTGGATTTTCTTTATTAATCGCACAACAAGTCCTTCCAAAATTTAATGAATTTATTGTCAAAGTTACTGATGTTGTAGTTGCTATTAAAGATTGGGAAAAAGAACATCCTGTTCTTTCTAGTTTCATTAATAATACTGCATTAGCGCTTGGTGGATTATTGCTTGTTTTGGGGCCATTAGCAATAGCGATTGGCGTATTAATTAATATTCTTGTTGGATTTGGAGCAAAATTAATTGCTGTAAGTAGTGCTATTGAAACTATAATTATTTGGTTTCTATTGTGGCAAGATACTTTGCTCACTGTTCAGGTGGCATTGTACGGAATGTATACTGCCATGATAGCGTTTCTTCTTAATCCAATTACTCTCATCATTGCCGCTGTTGCTTTATTAGCTACTGCATGGACAAATAATTGGTTTAATATTCGGCAAGTCACAGAAAATGCGGCTAGAGATATTGGTTCAGCTATTGATTTTCTTTATGAGAAAGTTGTTTTTGTGCAATTGTTCTTACAAGATTTTTGGGAACAAATGAAATCTTCTGGCGGTAATGCTGTACAATCATTTAAAAATGCTGTTAATCAAGCAAATCAAGCTATTGCCGCTTTTAAAGCACAGAATCAAGGTAAAGGATTTACTTCTTTTGCTGATGATATGGCTAATGGAGTTAAGAAAGCTTCTGATGCTACTGATAAATTTGTTCTAAATATAAAAAATTTATTTAATCAATCTTCTAAAATAGCCAATGATGGAATTCTTTCTATCTTAGCTAGCATGGCTTTATTAGAAAAAAACTTACCTAAAACGCAATCATTTTTAGGTAATTTCTTTACTCAATTTTCTAAGCAATGGAAAGATTTAGCTGTGGTTGGAAAAAGTGCAGTAGCTTCTACCATAGATACTCTTAGTTTATTAAATAGTGCTTTACAAGGTGCCGCTCAACAAAATAAAACATTCGCTGTATTGGCAAGAGTTACTGCTTTAGGAATGGCAATCGTTAATACTGCTCTTGGTATTACAAACGCTTTGGCAGTGCCTCCTCCTTGGGTTGGTCTTACTTTAGCATCAATTGTCGGAGCTGCTGGCGCCATTCAAATTGGTACAATTTCAGCACAAGGTTTTGCCGAAGGTACCGACACAGTTCCTTCCATGCTTTCCCCTGGTGAAATGGTTGTGCCTCGTACATTCTCTGACGCTGTTCGTGCTGGTGATTTAAGCATTGGTGGTGGAAATAATCAATCTGGTGGTGAGGGTGATATAAATATCACCGTTAATGCAACCATCATGCAGGATATGGACATTTCTAAGTTGGCAAAAGATTTAGCTTATGAAACTCAAAAACAATTACGCTATGTGAGGAATATCCGATGAGCGCATCAAACGCTTTTAAAATTAGCCCTGATAATATCTTAGAGGATTGGGGAGCTTTTGAGGATTGGGCGGCCGGTAATAGCGTTGCTCCTGGCGATTGGTTTATGGCTGGCACAGCCGGCTCCGTTGCTCGGGAAACAACTAATATCGTTGATGGTCTTTATTCAATGAAAATTATTTCTGGCGCTTCTGGTGTTTATGCGGCGCAGTATTCCGTTGTAAATTATACCGATTATCTAGGCAAGACGATCACTTATGGCGCCCGGGTTATGTGTTCCAGCGCTTCTAAGGCTCGCATATTTATTGACGATGGTATTACAAAAACATACTCTTCCTATCATACTGGGGACGGCACATTCCAATTTTTAACCGTGACTATACAGATTAGCTCTGTTAACACCAGATTATATTTTGGCTGTGAGGTTGCTTCTAATGCTGTGACCGGTTATTTTGACAGCGCTGTTGCTTTCGTGGGCGAGCTTAATTTTACTCAATTGCAGAACCTAACCAGCTTTGTTTATGTTCGCGCGGAGGATACTAAGGTTAATGTCCCTCAAATTATGAATACCTTTGAGTTGGCACGCAAGGAAGGGAAATTTATTTCTCAATCAAAGATGGATTCTAGATCCGTTAAGATGCGGATCCAACTAACTGGCGCTGATATAGCCACGGTTAGGGCTAATTATGATACGATTATCCAAGCCGTTTCCGAAGGATTGAAAAACCTTTATCTGACCAATGATCGTTATTCCAAGGTTTATCTTTCCAGCATTTCACAAATCCAGTATGCGGCTAATCTTCAGGTTTTCACAACCGACTTGGAGTTTGTGGCGCCTGCTCCTTATGAGCAGTATATTGGCCGATTAAGGAACCTACCTGCAATATCGGGTTTGACAACAAGCTTTAATTTTGCCTATAATGGAAGTTATAAGACACGACCAAGGGTTTCTTTTGTGGCAGGGGGCTTGACTATCAGTGGTGGAATTTCTTTACAGAATTTAACTACGGGTGAAAGCATGGGGTATGCTGGAACGGTTGCGCCTGGCACGACCCTTTCAATTGACATGGAAAATCAAACGGTGCTAAATAACAATGTTGACGATAGCGCTAATTTTACAGGTGATTTTTTTAGCTTTTTTCCTGGCACAAATTATATGGTTTTTGCAGGGGCAACACCTACATTAAAACTTGATTATTTCCCAAGGTATATTTAATGCTGACTGATTTCAAAATCCAATTAAGCGATAGAAGTTTTAACCATCTTGAGTTCTTAGATAATCAAGTCGCTGATTTTGGTTTTGATTTTGCTCGTCTTGGTGGGTGCGGAAATATTTCTTTAAGCTTGCCAAGAAATTATTGCGATGAGAAATTCATATCTGGCGATTTTAATTTGAAAGTCTATTTTAAGAACAGAGTTACTAAGGCGTATGATTTACGTTATCAAGGATTGGTGCAAACTAAAACACCTACGATTGAATCTAACAGGGAGTATATCGTCGTTGACGGTAGCGGATATGTTAATCAGTTATCTGAAATTCAAATTCCTAAGGATACAACCTTTGTTGCGATGGAGGTTAGTGCAATTGTCAAGAATATTTTAGACAATTATATCGTCGGTGTTAAGGATATTACTTACGATTCTGGCGATATTCAAAACACTGGAATAACCCTTGACACGGTAAAATATAACACTGATATTTTTTCTATTATGCAGGAGTTGGCTTCCGTCGGTGGAAATATAGAATGGGGCGTTAATCAAAATAGGAAATTCTATTTTAAGATTGCCTCAACGACACCTGGCTTTTATTTTAATATCGGTTCACAGGTTATCAATTTTAATGAACAGCAAAGCTTTATTGACATTGTTAATCGTGTAATCGTGCAAGGTGGAGATGTTGCTGGTTCTCCTTATACGAAGATTTTTAACGATACTACATCTCAATTGAAGTATGGTAGGCGCGACAAGGTCTATCAAAGCACCGCTATCACAACCGATACCGTTGCTCAACAATTGGCGACTTCAATATTTGGAAATTACAATGATGTGGTTCGTAAGGCAAATATGGATTTGGTTAATTATGATTCCCAAGTTGAGGCTACACTTCCTATCCCTTTATTGGTTTTAAGGGCAAGTGGCGTCACCTATGGAACCAAGCCTTACGGAACATTCCTTTATTCAGGATTGGTTAATCGTCAAATTAACCGTATTCAGTATAAGGTTGACGTCACGAGGCAGTTGAGCGTTTCTTTGGATTTAGGGCAGTATTTACCTGATCAAGCTGACAAAATCAGGCAAATTGAGTATAATGTTGATCAATTAAGGACGGCAAATCTATGAGTTTAGGAAATGATGGCTTACCATTACCGGATGAAAAAGATTTTAAAGAACGCGTTGATGCTGATATTGCTAAGGGTATACCTATTGAAATGATTTTAAAGGACACTGAAAATTTAATACGCGAGTTTGAATGGACGGCCGTAAGGTGCAATTATCAGGCTATGATTTATAAAGATTTAAAAGCTTACATTGAGAATAGAATTAAATTCTCTGGGAAGGAATAAAATATGTCTTATCCTGCTTCACTTGATTCTTTTACGACAAAAACCAACAAGGTTGATTTAGTTGATGCAGCACATATTAACGCCGCGCAAACTTCTATTGTTGCGATTGAGACTGCCATTGGTCTTAATCCCAAAGGTTCGGCCGCGGATTTAGCAACTCGTCTTTTAAGGAATATCTTGGCAGATGGTTCCTTAAATCATGGAACATCTTTCCCTGGAAGCCCTAACACCGGAGATTGGTTTTTTAGAACATCTGATAATGTGGCTTATGTTTGGACAGGATCAACTTGGTCGGCTCAATCTGGTCTCACAGCTTATTCTGCTGGTGATTATCAAATTTTTGGCCCAAGCGATTTCAAATCTTCAACTGCAACGTCATATACGAAACTTATTGAAGTTTATCTTCCTCGTGGAGGAACATTACGAACGAAGATGTATGCAGCAAGTAATAATGGTGGAGCAACGCATTATTGTCAAATCTATAGAAATGGTTCTGCTCTAGGAACAGAGCAAACTTATTCAACAATAAATTCAATACAAACATTTTCTGAAGATATTGCAGGATGGGCAGCAGGAGATTTATTGCAAGTATATGTAAAGACTAGTGATGTTAATTATTTTACAATGGTCGCTCTTGAATTATATGAAAATGTTCCAGGTCAAGAAATTAGTAAAATTGGAGGAAGAGCAAAAGCATCTTCTCCTAAAATATGGAATTCGGCAGACCTTGATCTTTCTCCAATATCATTTATCAATAATTTAGGTAATCCAGGTGATATATTCATGCGCCCACTAAATGGTGGAGCGTCTTTGACTTTTTATATAAAAACAGCAACTTCAACATGGACAGCAAAATAACAATCAATCAAGGAGGAAACATGGACAGCAAAAAATGGTATCAAAGCAAGGCAATTTGGGCTGGAATTGTAACTGCAGTAATTGGAGCGGCAGAGGCAATTTGTCAGCAATTCGGATTTAATTTAGTTACAAATCCTATTTTTGGTGTTGTTACAACCATCTTAGGTGTCTTTGGAGTTTATTCCAGAGCAACAGCAACGACGGTAATTAAATGATAACGACCATTATTGCAAGCGTCTTAGGGATTACTGCAACGCTTGTTGCTTGGTATTTTAATCCAAAGAATTCAATTTATAGAGAGCTTGACGCTATCTATAAGGAATTGGAGCGTATGTATGCTTTACGTGATAAGGCTTTGGCCACGAATGATAGCAATGCTCTTAGTGATGTTAGCACTAGGATTACAGGGTTGTGCGAGCGCAAAAACACATTACTTCAACGTCTCGGATAAAATTATCGCCGATGTAAATGATGATAAGAAACCTAATACAATTGTTTGCCATGATGACGGCAAAACTTGTGAGAAGGAATCTTTTCCTATTATTTGCATGAGTCAAGGAAAGTTTAGAGAAATAACAACGGCGGTCAATTCAAGGTAAGTTTATTATGTGGGATAAATTTAGAGTTCGATGGGTCACAATAACAACTTTAGTTTTATCAATAACCGCGAGCGCCACTTACAGGATGGGTGGTGCTAGCGGTTACCCACGTTTTATTCGTGAGCTTGGAAGCGTCATCTGCATGATTGGCATTATGCTTAGCTTAGGGCTTTGGAATTTAGGCATTATTCCTTCCGCCGGTGCTATGTATGGTCTTGAAACAACCTACTTTAAGAAGAAGGGCGAGGATGCTACTCTATTTAATTGGATCCTTGTGGGCTTTGCCTTTGGTATCTCAATGCTTCCTTGGGCTTTGTGGTGTGCCTTTTTTGCTCACCGTAGCCATTGGCTAGGATTTGGATTAAGAACAGCCTTTACGACCGGCACGGTGCCATTCTGGCAATGTTATTTAAGTGCTAAGGTAGCGATTAAGATTAAAGTCGGCAAAGATGTTTCTGATGAGGTTGGTCGTGGATTTATTAATGCGGTTAGTTTGCCATTGCTTCTTATATAAAAACTTGGTTTGAAATCTTATCTGCATCATCAATCACATCTAAAGTTAATCCGTTCCATGGAATAACCCGAGAAGAAGATATCCATCCTTTATTTTTAACATCAAGGACTGCGCAAACTTGATTTTTGTCTATTGTTATTGAAACTCCATCGACAGACATTAATTTTAATTGGCAACTCATTTTTCTTCCTGTTCTTTGATTGCTTCAGTAACGGCTTGATCTAGTTCCATTTTAAAATGTTTTCCTTGTTGGTCAACAACTTTGCTGAACATTCCACCTTGATAGCGTAGCTTCAGGCGCTTCCAGTCGATTTGCAGTTCATTGCAAACGGCGTCAAATAATGGCTCTGAGCAAAGGTAAATGCTTTTTTCGCTCATGTATTCCTTGAATAAAATGTTTAATACCTTATCTTTCGTTTGGCCTAATAGCCAGAATTGAGCCAGCAATCCGGTGGCGCAGTAGAATGCCATTTCGGGGTCATTGCAGACAACGTGCATGGCGCCTAGGTCTATTTGCTCGGTGATTTCCTTGATTAAGGTTGCTTTGTCCAGCCTATTTAGCTCATTCCATTTATCTTCGGAATTAGGATTTCTATCTTTTGGATCGATGAATTGCTTGCCTTGTTCCCAGTTAAGTTTGTGAACCAATATTCTATATTGCTGGAAGAATGGATCAATCTTGGGGTCTGGCTTGAAAAGCATTTTTGCTAGACCATCTATTTTTTGGAGGATTTCTTGTTGGGAGCGCATAAATTTTATCTTGTTAAAAATTGAAAATTACATTTAGGACATGATATTGTTTCGTAATGAGCGTTGTGAAGAACAATTTTAAGATTTTCTGGTCGATTATCATCTTTCTTACCATTAATATGATTTACATCTTCATGGGGTAATAAATATCTACCAATAATTTTCTCCATAACAAGACGATGTTCTAAAACATAAGATCCAGTTCCTTTTCCGCTCTTTCTAGCATATGGATGATCTGGTGCCCATAAATAAATATATTTATCTCTTTTTGTAGTATATCTTCCACCTTTCCAACCAGTAGCAAGAGGACCTTTTTTTCCTAAACATGGACGAGCATGATTTTTCTTAATCTTGGCACATGTTTTTTTGTATTGTTTTTTATCTGATTTTGCTCTTATCCACCATTGACGCTTTCTTTCTGACATCATTTTTTTATATTCTTCTGTGTGTAACTTCATAATTTTATTATCCATAACATAGGTCTTGTGTCAATTAAATATTCAACCATTGTGGATTATCAATGCTCCATTTAATCGTCTTCTTTAGGGATTCCATGAAATCTTTTGGAAATTCATATCCATGTGAAGATAATTTCCCACCATCTAGTCCATAATGAAGATCATGTCCTGGGCGATCTTTATGAGCATCTTCAAGCTCATAGTTTAATGGTTTACCAATTATATCAGCAATCATTAGGGCAATATCTATATTACTGATTCGATGTTCTCCTACAATATTAAATCTTTCTGGTTTATTGGATATTGGATATAATGGAGGTTGTATTTTGTTTAAAATAAATAATAAGGCATCCGCATGATTTCTGGCATGAATCCAGTATCTTGATCCAGATTTTGTTTTCGTAGAATCTGCATGTATAGTAATTTTTTCGCCAGACAATACTTTTTTGATAACCATTGGAATAAATTTCTCTGGATCTTGATATTCAGCAAAATTATTCATAGTATTAGTGAGGATTATGGGAACACCAAATGTTCTCCAATAACTTATAGCAATTGCTTCTTGAGATGCTTTACTAGCTGAATAGGGATTTGAGGGTAATATTGTATCCCATTCTGGATGAGAACTATTCTCATCTGTTGGACCATAAGATTCATCTGTTCCTATTTGGATGAATTTCTCTGGTTTAGAAATTCTTGCATATTCAAGCATGTTTAAAACAATATTAATATTGTTTTGAATAAATGGAACTGGATCTATAATTGATCTTTCAACATGAGATTGAGAAGCGAAATTAATAATATAGTCAATCTTCCCTATTTTATTAAATAAAATATTAGAAATTGGAGCCATTAAGTCATGGGTAAAAATTTTAACACGATCTCTATTTTGTTGATAATGAATACTATCTGAAATTCTTTCAGATATACCTTTGTGTCGCCAACTATCTATTCCGACAATATCCCAATCTGTATTGATTAATAAATGAGCCGCGCAATGTGATCCAATAAATCCACCAATTCCAGTGATTAAACATTTTTTAGACATATTATCTCCAAATTTTTAATTTATTTAACATTCGACCTATTGCAATATTTTTAATTCTTCGGACGGCTTTTCTCGGCGAGGATAATGCGTTTATGTTGCCAAGTATTCTTGCGGTTGAGTATAATTTGCTTCTTAACTTTGAGAACATGAGCCAAGTTTAGCATACACACACATTTTTGTCAAAACAAAATAACTCTTGACATTGTGTGCGTGTGTGTGCTAATATTGCTTTGTTGTTTAAATCAACCTCTTAAGAAAGGACAAGGCAAATGGAAATAATTTTAGTCAGTCAAGGCAAAAGCATTTTAGAGATTACAGTTGATGGTGGAAAGATTATTAATACAGTTAAAGTCGATGAGGTTAGATAAAATGAAAACTAAACATACGCCTGTGCCTTGGCATAGAAATGGCATTGATTTAACAAATATTATTAGTGGCAATTATCATGGTTATAAATCAATTGCCAATTTTCATCCTGGAAGCAATTTTTGCATACCAATAGGTGAGGCTTTAGCAAATTGTAAATTTGCAATTAAGGCTGTTAATAATCATCAAGGAATGATTAATGTTTTAAAATCTTGTCAAAATGCTATTAAAAATGAAGGCAAATTATCAAATTATGAAATATTATTGGTTGATGAAATTTTAAAATATCTTGAGGAGGAATGATGAAAAGAGAACCTAAAGCAGAATTAGAAGAAGATCGAAGCGATACATCGGATGTTTTGTAAATGTCAAGAACTTCTTATAAAAACAAATATCGCAAGACTCATCCTAAATTAAGAAATAAAACTAGGAAGAGTAACTATTCCAAGACAAGACCAAAGGTTAAGGTTCGACGAGAATGGCATATTTACGAGATTGAAATGCTTTCCTTTGATGTATTAACTGATCGTGAAATTGCAGGAATTATTAATCGTTCTGTACAGGCTATTCAGCAAAAACGATATAAGTTGAAGGGGGGAAAATGAGAGTAAAAGAGCTTATAGAAAAACTTAAAGAAATGCCTGAAGATGATTTTATTCAGATTGTTAAAAGAAATGGCAGATACCGAGAAATTGAATATATACGACGAGGATTAAATCGCAATGGCAATGCTAATGTAACAATTATTAAGGTCGCATCAAAGGATTATAGTTGACATTGTGTGTGTGTTCTAGTATAATGTGTAAAACTGAAAGTGAGGGAAAATGGAAAAAGAATCTAAAAAAACAAAACCAATTAAAGGCATTCTTGAATGTCCTGAATGCAAATCTAAGAACATACTAACCGGCAGAAAAGAACCCGTCCGTTGGTGTCGTCGTTGTGGATTTGAGTGGAAAAAATGAAAATAACCATCCTTCTAGTCATTGCATACATTGTTATGCAATCCGTATGTTTTGCTTATACCGCTTCTTGGTATTCGCAAAATGATGTTGGGGTGGTTCGATTAACTGCAAGCGGAGAAGTCTTTGACGACCATGATTTAACCGCCGCTTGCTGGCTTTATCCAATAGGTACTTATGTGGTCATTACAAATCTTAGGAATAATAAGAAAGTCACTGTAAGGATTAATGATCGCGGCCCTGCAAGAAGATTGCTTAGGAAGGGCAGATTAATCGACTTATCCC
>JAYTXU010000074.1:0-3209 GCA_043742785.1 Candidatus Omnitrophota bacterium | reverse complement strand
TTCACAATACCTTCTGTCAAAGAACCCAAACGCTGCCGAAATACTCAAAATTAAATCACAGAAATTTAAAGATCGGATCCAAAATTAACAAAGTCCAGACCTGATTTATCCCAATAAAAATCAACATTTTCTTTAAGTTCATTTTGATCCATTTATTTCCGGCTCTACTAGCTTTGCCAATTATAGCCTCTGAACGCGTAAGCTGCAAGGATGCTTATTTAGCGTGACCTAAGCGGCTGAAAACCCATTGGTCCCTTTTTCTTGTTCTCTTCTTCTGTATCTTTCATAAGCCTTTTAATAGCTTCAAAAATAAGTATAAACTTACGGTCATGTTCATTAAATTTAGACTGAAACTTGCACTCCAAATCCTCAATTTTTCGAACTAATCCTTTGTGAGAAGAAATCATTTCCCGTAACTTAGTAAAAACACGCACGATCTGAATATTTACCTGAATCGCCCTTGGAGAATTAAGCACACTAGAAAGCATAGCTACGCCCTGTTCAGTAAATACATACGGTAAATATTTAATATTCTGGCCTCTTTTCAAGGTTCCAAATTGGAACCTTGAAGAATTAAGCTCCTCTTTTGTTAGCTGGAACATAAAATCCTTTGGAAAACGTTCAATATTACGATTAACTGCTTTATTAAGATTTTTGGTAAGTACGTTATATAAATCAGCCAAATCTTTATCAAACATAACCTTATATCCACGGACCAAATAAATATTGTTATGAATAATCTCCACCGGTACTGACAAGTTTTCAACAGTTTTCATTTTCATAAAAACACCTCCACCTAGAAACTGGTTTGAATTATTTGGGGAAGGTTTATTACTATCCGATTGGGGAAACCGAATTACTTATTGAAAGATAAAATGATATTCAAAACTATCCTTTTATTTCCGGCTCTACTAGCTTTGCCAAAAGGATCAGCGATTCCTGCCAGCCTAAATAGCACATTTCCGCTGGGATGGCAGCTGGAATATTTTCCTGAACAATGTTTAGTTCTGTACCACACATCACCTTCTTAAATTCGATAGTGACCATAATTTCGCCAGGCAAATTAGGATCGTCAAATTGATCGGTATAACGCATGCGTTGGCCTGGAACCAATTCAATATATTTACCATGAAAAGAATGGCTTTGGCCGGTTGTAAAATTAGTAAAGGACATTTTGTAGGCACCACCCACCTTCACATCCATATGATGGATCTTACAAGTAAATCCATTAGGTGGAAGCCATTTAACCATGGCATCTGGGTCTGTAAATGCTTTATAAAGTTTTTCTGGTGATGTGGTTAATACACGATGGAGACGAACAATATTAGTCGGCATCTGATTGCCCTTTCTTTAAAGTCCCTATTTCTTCTTAGTCTTTAAAGCAATACACTCACGACAGCTAGATTGCCTATACCCCTTAAATCTTCCTGGCCTTAGATCAGGAGGAAATTCTGAAAGCATCTTCCAAACACTACACATATCGCACACTTTTCCTGAAATCCCACCTTTTCTAGTCACCGTCGTATTTTTCATTTCTTATTCCTTGCAGCCGTATTTCTTTGCTGCTCTTTCTATGGATGGACCTGCCTTGGCTAAATCTTTAGCCACCATCACTGGATGAAACTCCACCTTGGCATTGAAGGCTAAAAACCATGGTTCAGAAAAAGATGGTATTTGGGATGCGTCGGTTACGTTGACAAATATTAAACCTGTGCGATACCCGTTCATTTCAGTAAAATAAGCGGCTTCAGGCTTTTGTTCTTTTAATATAGATTCTATAGTCTTTCCTAATTTACCTTGAATGGCTGCACAATTACCCGCTTTAGTTGGAATTTCAATCTTCATTAATATTCTCATCACAGACTCCTTTTTTACGAGTTAACATTTTCTTCCCCAAACAAAAACGCCCAATTATACAATAATCGGGCAGAATTTACTTATTTTTGTTTTAATAGGCTCTCTATACACCAGGACCTACTGGCGGATATTTTAAAAATTCTGGAGATTTCTCCAAACATAAAGATAGCTTGTTTAACATAGGATATTTTGAGAACAAAACGATAGGCGATAACATCGACTGAGTAAACTGCCAGGCAACAGCACTTGAAATGGATGCCTGATTTAATGACCCTTCGAAAATATCTTGGCGATTGACCACTTCCTTTTCCAAAGCGTTATAAGCTGCTAATAATTGACCTGTAACACGCGTCATCCATGGTTCATATTGAGCTTCTTTGGGACGTAAATTGCGTTCATATACAATTTGAACACTCTTATCGCATGCAGCCATGGCTAAAGACACTATTCTTAGTTCATGCTGAAAATCCAAAATCTCCTTTGACCAGAGACTCTTTTTCCCTTTTGCCAAGACTTCTGCAAACTGCAAGATCAGCGATGAATCCATTAAAATTTCTCCATCATCACAGATCAACGATGGTGCCTTAACAACAGGATTGATTTTCTGAAACAGCTCAAAGGTACTAAAAACAGAAACAGCCTTATGCTCAAGAGGAATCCCCAAACACTCAAGCGAAATAGCTGCTCGACGCACATAAGGAGAATCTAACATTCCAATTAACTTCATAATTTTTTCTCTATTTCCAATAAGTCAAAATGGCTGCTATCAGTTGCAGGTTCAAGAAATAAAAAGTTCCATTCAAAGCAAGAAGCTTCCATGGCTTGCCTTCCCATGCTTTCGTGCTCAACATCAGAGGCACATAAAAACCAATCCAAACAGCAGCCGCCATACCAAAATTACAGCAAGGCTTAGCTGCATATAAAAGATAACCCAAAACAACTGTTTGCAAAATTGTTCCTAAAAATGTTAATAACAATGCTGAAACAGGAGGCTTACCGTCTCCTTTACAATCTTTTATACCCAATGCTAAATTAGCCCAGAGTTTACCAAAGAGCGGCCCATACCATAGAAACCCGAAAATAAAACTAATGATGACTGTGACTCCTAATACCAAAAAACTAACGTGTGTAATTGGACACATAAGCTCTCCTTATTTTTTAGAACTTCCTGTTGGCCCACTCAATGCTGCACAAACTAACGTCAAAACTACATAGTGCAAGTTATCAATAACTGTCGGCTTCATAAGAAGCGATTGTCCAAGCATAAGTAAAAACATTAACAAAGATGTACAGCTCCAAGCTGCACGGGCATTCTTACCCCAAAGCACCCAAATCGCTAGTACTGGTTCGGC
>JAYTXU010000073.1:0-13771 GCA_043742785.1 Candidatus Omnitrophota bacterium | reverse complement strand
AGAGGAGATGCCGGCTATAAAGATAAGCAAAGCGGGCATAATCGTTTAAATGTTTTGGATTTGCAGCGTCAAATCCGAACCTGTCCTAAGCCAGTCATTGCCATGGTGGCAGGATATGCGGTTGGCGGTGGACAAATCTTACAAATGGTTTGCGATCTAACTATTGCGGCAGACAATGCCATCTTTGGACAAACAGGACCTAAGGTTGGTTCCTTTGATGGTGGCTATGGTTCCAGTTATATGGCTCGTATTGTGGGACAAAAGAAGGCACGAGAAATTTGGTTCTTATGCCGTCAATATAATGCCAAACAAGCCTTAGAAATGGGATTAGCCAATACTGTTGTTCCTTATGCAAAATTAGAAGTTGAGACAGTCCAATGGTGTAAGGAAATTTTACAACATTCACCAATGGCTATTCGATGCCTAAAATCCGCTCTTAATGCCGACTGCGATGGTCAGGCAGGGCTTCAGGAGTTAGCAGGTAATGCCACCATGTTATTTTATATGACCGAAGAAGGACAAGAAGGTCGCAACGCTTTTCAACAAAAGCGTAAACCAGATTTTTCCAAATTTCCTAAAAGACCATGAATCCTTGGTTACTTGCCATTCGTCCAAAAACTCTTCCTGCAGGGATTACTCCTGTTCTCATTGGTACTGCCATGGCCCTGGGAGATGGAGGATTTAATGCGCCTTCCGCGATAGCTTGCTTAGCTGCGGCACTTCTTATTCAAATTGGAACTAATCTAGCCAATGATTATTTTGATTTTAAAAAAGGTGCTGATGTTAACCGTACTGGTCCTTTACGCGTCACCCAGTCAGGTCTCATCAAACCTAAAGTTGTTTTTTTAGCAGCCATCATTGTTTTTTCTTTAGCCGCTTTAGTTAGTGTCTATCTTGTTCAAAGAGGAGGAACAACAATTGCTATTATTGCGATTGCTTCTATTGTTTCAGGATTTCTTTATACGGCTGGAAAAAAACCATTAGGTTATTTAGGATTAGGAGAGCTTTTTGTTTTTGTTTTTTTTGGACCAGTGGCTGTGGCAGGAACCTATTATATTCAAACGTTAGACATTAACTTCGCTGTTATCTTTGCAGGTTTTGCCCCTGGATTCTTATCATGCGCCATCTTAGCTATCAATAATTTAAGAGATATCGAAGGAGATAAAAAAGTAGGAAAAATGACATTGGCTGTACGCTTTGGCCGAAATTTTGCCATCAACGAATATCTTTTTTGTATCTTAGGAGCAACCATTTGTCCTTTTTTAGTATTCGTCATTACTACTGATCATGAAGGCATGCTTTTCGCTTCAATCGTTGGTTTTTTAGCCATTCCAACAATTAGAACAGTGATGACTACAACGGATGCCCCATTGCTTAATCAAGCTTTAGCAAAAACGGGCCTTTGGCTTTTATTGTATAGTGTTTTATTTTCTATCGGATGGGTGCTGTGCAGCCATTAGTAATTACTCAATCAACAATAGAATCTTTTGAATTATCATTCCAAAAACCATTTTCTTTTGGCGGTAACATTGTTAATCAACGTGTTGGTTTTTATTTTAGTCTTTTCTCAAATGATGGGCTCAAAAGTCAAGGGGAAGCGGCTCCGCTTCCAGGTTTAAACCAAGAAACTATCAAAAAAGTCGAACACGACTTAAAAAAAATTAAGCCTCTATTTACACAGTTAGAAATATCCACAAACAGTAACGATTTAGTTAAACAATTACGCAAAATCGAAGCTTTAAATGCTTTGTGTCCTTCCGCTAGATTTGCTATTGAGTCAGCACTATTTTCTTTAGCGGCTCAATCCAACAATCAAAGTTTAGCTGAATTTTTAGGAATAAACCTTGAAGATGTTTCTAGCGCTGCGTTATTGCAGGGCACCTATGAACAAGTGATTGCTGATACCAAACAAATGGTAAAACATGGGTTTGATATCTTTAAATTAAAGGTGGGAGATCGCAATATTCCTTTAGATGTTAAAAAGGTCAATGATGTCCGTACCCTCATTGGCGAGGACGGGCTTCTTCGTCTCGATGGGAACCGTGTCTGGAGTTTAAAGGAAGCCGTATTGTTTATAGACCTGATTGGTATAAAACAAATCGAATTTATCGAAGAACCTTTAAGTGATATCAGCCAATTAAGCGAGTTTTATAACAAAACCCATATTCCAGTTGCCTTAGATGAAACCCTCTCCATTTTACGTTGCGGAATTACAGCTCCTGGAAGATGTTCACCAACGTTGGCTCAACATGAGGCAGTCCAATCCTATGTATTAAAACCAATGATTCTAGGAGGGGTTATCCAAACCCTTGATTGGATCGAAGAGGCGAGGTCTTCTGGCCGCAAAGCGATCATCAGTTCTTGTTTTGAATCTCATGTAGGCCTTAAAATATTGGCTAATTTAAGTTTATTGACAGGTCAAGTGGCGGGTTTAGGAACAAGCCGTTGGTTGAAAGATAAAGATATTGTCAACGAACAAGGTATGATTTTGAAGGATTTTCTTAAATGAATGATCATGCAGCCATTATCTGGGGAACACGTGTCATTAATCGTCAAAAGCTAGAGCAATATATCAGCTCTGTGATTAGACATCTCAAAAGCCGTGGAATTTCCTATAAAGATCGATTAGTCATTGTAGAAAATAACAGCATCGAATATGTTATTGTTCTTTTAGCGCTTTGGAGAATGGGTGTGGTCGCTTGTCCTCTAAATCCCCGATGGCCACTGGAAACCATTTTAGATTGCTGTAAAACACTAAATCCTAAAGCAATCTTAACCAGCCAGAAACAAATCATTAGCTGTAAAAAAAATTCAATGACCACTGTTGAATTAAAAGAATTAATCTCTTTTGATGCTCGCCAAAACTTAGAAATTCATCCAATAGATATACCTTTAACTAACGAAGCAACTATCATCTGGACATCAGGAAGTAGTGCTCAACCCAAGGCTGCTGTACATACCTGGGGAAATCATTTTTACAGCGCGGCAGGCTCACAAGAAGTTGTTCCCTTAAAAGCAGGGGATCGATGGGTTCTATCATTACCTTTATATCACGTTTCAGGAATCAGCATTGTTTGCCGCTGTTTTCTAGCAGGGGCAACGATTGTAATCAGCGGAGATGAAGATTTAGTGGAAGTTATTAGAAGGTCAAAACCAACCCATTTATCCTTAGTCAACGCTCAATTTTATCGTCTTTTAGAGAATAAGGACTGTTATCCTTTATTAAAATCTTTAAAATGCATCTTATTAGGGGGAAGTGCCATAGCATTATCTTTATTTAAAAAAGCCCTTTATTTAGAATTACCTGTTTACACGAGCTACGGACTTACTGAAACAAGCTCTCAGGTGGCAACTGGCAAGGTGGAATCTTTAGATAAACCTTATGCTAAAGTTTTACCGTATCGCCAATTAAAAATTGATAAAAATGGACAAATTCTAGTTAAAGGAGAGGTTCTCTTTAAAGGCTATCTCAATCAAAATAAGATCACTTGTGCCTTGACTGAAGATGGCTGGTTTGAAACCAAAGATATTGGGAAATTTGAAAATGGCTGTTTAACTGTACTCGGACGTTTAGATAATATGTTTATTTGTGCAGGAGAAAATATTCAGCCGGAAGAAATAGAAGGTGTATTAATGCGTATGGAACAAATTAGACAAGCGATTGTTATTGGCAAACAAGATGCTGAATATGGACTTAGACCCATTGCTTTTATACGTTCTCATGGGGCCTTCAATCAAAAGCTTTATGAAAACCATTGCGCAACTTATTTGCCAAAAATTAAAATACCTGTAGCTTTTTATCCTTGGCCGGAAGATTTAAATCTGGGAATTAAAATTAGTCGGAAATTCTTTCAAGAGCGGCTCGGAAATCTTTTGGCAAGGTAATCTTCTTTTTAGTTTTTTTGCTAATAGTCACATGTACTGTTTTAGCAGTTCCTACCAAGACATTCTTCTTATTATGAATTTCGTAGGTAAAAATAAAAGATGTTGTGCCAATATGGGCCACTTTGACACTGATGGTGATTTCATCACCAACAAATAGATGAGCTTTATAATCACTTTCTGCATGAACTATAGGAAGGAAATAACCGCGTTTTTTAAGCATCACTTCAAAACTAAAACCTAATTTATGAAGCAAAGTTTCATAGGCATCATGCACTAAAACAAACTGATTAGCAAAAAATAATAGTCCTGCGGCATCGGTATCATGTAATCTGATTTGAGTTTTGTATTTAAACATATTTCGATTATACCAAAGCATTGACAAATAAGAAGAAGATTGTAATATGTCTTCTCTAACCGTTAAGGAAAGGATTTTTACATGAATAAAGGAATCTCTTTTAAACCTCTCGTTGCAGAATTCATTGGTACATTTACCTTAATTTTTATTGGCGTTGGTTCCATTGCTGCTGATTATATCTCTGGTGGAAAATTAGGTTTAACCGGCATTGCTTTAGCTCATGGATTAGCTATTGCCGTTATGGTTTCTGCCACCGCAGCTGTAAGTGGGGGACATTTAAATCCAGCCGTCACCATAGGTTTATGGTTTGTCCAAAAAATAAATTCTACCAATGCTATTGCTTATGTTATTGCTCAATGTTTAGGTGCTATTTTTGCAGCCTTGCTTATTAAAGGAGCAATTCCAGCAGCAGTATTAACAGCTGTTAGTATGGGAACTCCTGCTTTAGGAACAGGTATTAGCGCAAATGCAGGCTTACTAACTGAAATTGTCTTAACTTTCTTCTTAGTTTTTGTTGTCTATGGAACGGGTGTCGATGTAAGGGCTCCTAAATGCGGTGGATTATTTATTGGTTTAACCGTCGCTTTGGATATTCTTATGGGAGGTCCCATCAGTGGAGCGGCCATGAATCCTGCTCGCTATATTGGACCAGCACTATTAGGCGGCGGATTACAGAATTGGTGGATTTATATTGTAGGACCAATTTGCGGTGGTATTTTAGCAGCAGCTATTTATCGTAGTCATTTGGAAAAGTAATCTTATTTTTAAGAAAGGGGCTTTAAATGTCAGAACGTAATGGTTTAATCACAATGAAGGGTAATCCTTTAACCCTGGTAGGCAATGAAATTAAGGTAGGAGATAATGCCCCTGATGTCACCTTGGTCGCTAATGATTTATCCGAGGTAAAACTTTCCTCGTTTAAAGGTAAGAAAGTTATTTTATCAGTTGTTCCTTCTTTAGACACAGGGATCTGTGATTTACAAACCAAACGTTTTAATCAAGAAGCATCTACAAACAATGATCTTGTTGTTCTAACAGTCAGCAAAGATTTACCTTTTGCTCAGAAACGTTGGTGTGGCGCTACCAATTCTACCGCCGTAAAAACACTTTCTGATTACCGCAGTAATTTTGGTGAAAATTATGGTGTTTTAATTAAAGGCTTAAATTTATTAGCTCGTAGTATTTTTGTCGTTGATCAAAATGGCAAGGTTTGTTATACACAACTAGTCAAAGAAGTGACCACAGAACCAAATTACGACGAAGTTTTAAACGCTGTCCAATCAATATAAGGAGAAATAAATGGCTTATTCATTACCAACCCTGGCTTACGCATACAATGCCTTAGAACCACATATTGATGCCCGCACCATGGAAATTCATCATACCAAGCATCATCAAGCCTACATTAATAATGTTAATAATGCCCTTAAGGCCAAGGCTGACCTAGAGACTAAAAGTGTTGCAGATTTAATTTCTAATCTAAATGCTATCCCAGAAGATATCCGCAATGTTGTTCGTAATAATGGTGGTGGACATGCTAATCATACTTTCTTTTGGACAATTATTGGACCTAATGCAGGTGGCGCACCAACAGGAAAGATTGCAGAGGCGATTAAATCTGAATTTGGTTCCTTTGATGTATTAAAAGAGAAATTTGCTGCTGCAGCTACCACACGTTTTGGTAGTGGGTGGGCCTGGGTATCTGTAACTAAAGAAGGCAAGCTAGAGATTTCTTCAACTGCTAATCAAGATAGTCCGTTGATGGAGGGTAAAACTCCTATTTTGGGTATTGATGTTTGGGAACATGCCTATTATTTAAATTACCAAAACCGCAGACCTGATTATATTGCTGCTTTCTGGAATGTTGTTAATTGGCAAGAAGTTGAAAAAATTTTTACTGCAGTAAAAAGATAATTTCTCATTTTAAAACCTGGCTTAAAACTTGTTATTTTTCTACCGACGAGTTTTAAGCCAAAAATAAAGAAAAATTTCTTAAAAATTGTTTGACTCAGAATAGCTTCTTAACTACTATATGTAGTGCTTCATAAAATTTAAGTGTACATATGTAGTGTTTTTAATAATTTTAAGTTTTTCTTCTAGGAGGGTTTATCGATGTCTTCTTCCACCACCACTAATGCTTTCGACATCAAGATTCAAAAACGTAACGGCCAAATTATTGAATTTGTACCTCATCGTATTATGCATGCATTGGCTAACTCTTTTAAAGAACAATTTGGTTTACCACGTGAATCTGAACTTCTTCCTGAAGATTTAAAAGAAACTCAAAAAGTTAGCGATTGCGTCATAGCTGTTCTTAAAGAAAGAGGACTTCACAAGCCTTTTTTAACTGTAGAAGAAATTCAAGATGAAGTAATTCGTCAACTTTATGAAAACGGACACAAAGAAGTAGGGGAGCGATATGCCAGTTATCGCCGTCATCATGCTGCCCGCAGACAATTGTTTGAACTGTATTCCATCATTAAACGAGATGGTAAAGTCGTTTCTTTTAAACAAGAGAAAATTACCTTAGCTATTGCAAAAGCCCTTATCGCTCATAATAAAGGTATTTATAACGAAATTCTTATTGAAAAAGCACACGAACTGTCCGATAAGGCTATTTCTGAAATTAAAGCCCGTTGGCCAGATGGTAAATCTGTTAGTATTGAAGAAATTCAAGATCTTGTTGAGAAGGTTATCATGGCAGGAGGTTACCATGACGTTGCTAAACGTTATATTATTTACAGGGAAGACCGTGCCAAAAGCAGACGAAATCAACAGGTTCAAACTGAAGAATCCATTGAATGGGCTAAAAATCTTCTTATTAAGAATGACAAAGGTGAAGATCGCCCTATTGATTTTGATGAAGTACGTTTTAAATTTGAATCTTGCTGCAAATCATTAACGGATGTTTCCGCAGAAAAACTTCTAAAAGAAGCAGTAAAGAATTATTTTAATGGTATGAGTGAAAAACAAATGTCTTTGGCTAATATTATGGCCGCTCGTAGTTTTATTGAAAAAGAACCAAATTATTCCTTTGTTGCTGCTAGACTACTTCTTTTAATGGAATACACGGAAGCTTTAGGTTCTGAAACTTCCTTTGAACGTATTCGTGTTGAATATCCTGAATATTTTATTAAATACATCCACCAAGCTTCTCAGCTAGAACTTCTAGATCCTCAATTAAAATCATTCAACTTAAAAGAACTTTCTTTAGCCATCATCCCTGAACGTGATTTTATTATTCGCTACATGGGTTTACAGACTCTTTATGATCGTTATTTCATCCACTCTCAAGATAGACGCCTTGAACTTCCACAAATTTTTTGGATGCGTGTAGCTATGGGCTTATCCATTAATGAAGGGGAACAGAAAAATAAGCGCGCTATCGAGTTCTATAACATCCTTTCTACATTTCGTTTTATGTCCTCAACACCAACCTTATTTAATGCCGGAGGCCGTCATCCTCAATTATCTTCCTGCTTCTTAACAACCATCGAGGATGATCTTTGGCACATTTTCAAATGCATTCAAGATGACGCGATGCTTTCTAAATGGAGTGGCGGTTTAGGTAATGATTGGACTAGCGTCCGCGCTATGGGTTCCCGCATTAAGGGAACTAACGGCAAAAGCCAAGGAATTATTCCTTTTCTAAAGGTTGCCAACGATACTGCTTTAGCGGTTAATCAAGGTGGAAAGCGTAAAGGAGCTATGTGTGCCTATTTAGAAGTTTGGCATTTAGATATTGAAGATTTTTTAGAACTACGAAAAAATACTGGTGATGAACGTCGTCGAACCCATGATATGCATACCGCTAGTTGGATCCCTGACCTTTTTATGAAAAGAGTCAAAACAAATGCTGATTGGACCTTATTCACATCTTCCGAAACTCCTGATTTACATCACATCTACGGTCAGGCCTTTGAAAAACGCTATGAAGAATATGAACAAATGGCTCGTGATGGAAAAATTAAACATTTTAAAGTCATTTCTGCTGTACAACTATGGCGTAAAATGCTTTCCATGGTTTTTGAAACAGGTCATCCCTGGCTAACCTGGAAAGATCCTTCCAATATACGTTCTCCTCAAGATCACGTGGGGGTTGTTCACAGTTCTAATTTATGTACAGAAATTCTTCTTAATACTTCTAAAGAAGAAACTGCCGTATGTAATTTAGGTTCTATTAATGTGGCTATCCATATGACTAAGGATGGCATCAATGAAAAGAAACTTAAAGAAACAATTACAACAGCAGTGCGTATGCTGGACAATGTTATTGACATTAATTATTATCCAACAACAGAAACAAAAACCGCTAACAGCGCTCATCGTCCTGTAGGAATGGGTGTTATGGGTTTCCAAGATGCTTTATACATTTTGGATATCAGCTATGCTTCTAAAGAAGCCGTTGATTTTGCTGATTGCAGTATGGAAAAGATTTCCTACTATGCTTTATTAGCTTCAACAGAATTAGCTAAAGAACGAGGATCTTATTCCAGCTATAAAGGTTCTAAATGGGAAAGAGGATTATTACCTATTGATACTATTGATTTATTAGAGAGAGAACGCGGTGGTTATTTAACTATGGACCGTAGTCAATCCATGGATTGGACACCCGTTCGTCAAGCCCTTAAACAATATGGTCTTCGCAATAGTTTGGTCATGGCCATCGCCCCCACAGCCACCATCGGAAACATCACAGGTGTTACTCAAAGCATTGAACCTATGTATAAAAATATGTTTGTTAAAAGCAACCTTTCTGGAGAATTTACAGTTACCAATGAATATCTCGTTGAAGATTTAAAAAAATTAGGTATTTGGGATCAAGAAATGATTGATGATCTTAAGTATTTTGATGGCAGCGTTCAAGAAATTAAACGTATCCCAGCTCATTTGAAAGCTAAATATGCTACTGCTTTTGAAATTGATTATGAATGGATTATCGAAGCTGCAAGCCGTCGTCAAAAATGGATTGATATGGGGCAAAGTTTAAATTTATACCAAGCTAATCCCAGCGGTAAGAAAATCAGTGAGATGTATATGTTTGCTTGGGAAAAAGGTCTTAAAACAACCTATTATTTACGATCTATGGGGGCCACTCGTATTGAAAAAAGCACCTTGGATGTAACTAAGTATGCTAATGTTGTTGGGTCACGTCAGCGTGATGAAAAAGGACATATCATTGATGCTTCAGCACATAAACAAACAGCTGAACCAATTCAAGACTGTGAATCCTGTCAATAATTTTCAAAAATGTATAAAGGGAGCATTATGTCTGAAGATTTAGAGAAAAAAGAGGGTAGTGGCGGTATTCGTATGACCAGAGAAAGAGTTTCTGCTGATAGTAAAAGAATTATTCTTAATGGTCGTACCGTAGACGTCAACCAACTTGTTCCTATTAAATATAAGTGGGCTTGGCATTTTTACTTAGATGCCTGTGCCAACACCTGGATGCCAACGGAAGTTTCTATGCAAAGAGATATCGAACAATGGAAAAACCCTAAAGCATTTACAGATGATGAACGTCATGTGATCAAACGCAATCTAGGTTTTTTTTCAACTGCAGAAACCTTAGTAGGGAATAATATTGTTTTATCTATCTATAAATTGGTCGATAATCCTGAATGCCGTCAATATTTACTACGTCAAGCTTTTGAAGAAGCCGTCCATGTACACACCTTCCAATACATTGTTGAATCTCTTTCTTTAGATGAAAAAGAAATATTTAATATGTATCGTGAGAATAAAGAAATTTATGAAAAAGACGAATTCTCAATGAGCTGTACAGATGGCATTTTAGATGTCAACGTCGATCTTTCAAAAAAGGAAGACTTACAAAAATTCTTAGATAATTTAGTCGCTTTCTATGTAGTCACTGAAGGAATATTCTTCTATAGCGGTTTTGTAACAATGCTATCTTTTGGCCGACAAAATCGCATGCCCGGCGTTTGTGAACAAATCCAATATATTCTCCGTGATGAAAGTATTCACATGAATTTTGGTATTGAACTTATTAATACAATTATCGATGAAAACTCTTATTGCTGGACCAATGAATTCCAAGAATACCTGATCAAACGTATTAAGCGCGCCGTAGAATTAGAATGTGCTTATGCCCAAGAATGTCTTCCTCGTGGAGTACTAGGTTTAAATGCCACCTTACTTCGTGAATATATTCAATATATTGCAGATAGGCGCTTAGAAAAACTACGTTTACCTCCACAATATAAATCCAGCAATCCATTTCCATGGATGAGCGAGATTATTGATCTTAAGAAAGAAAAGAACTTCTTCGAAACACGCGTTACTGAATATCAGACCGGTGGGGCATTGGAATGGTAATTTTCTAAAAAACGCTTTCTTAAAAACCTCTAAAACCTCAATATTTACAATAAAAGACTGTCATACTTATATTAGAAGGACTCCATTAGGGGGGTTCTCATATAGGAGGTGAGCTATGAAGCGCATGTTATCATTTATGCTTGTCTTGGTATTTAGTATAGGAGCAACTGCTTGTTTCGCTTATCCAGCTCTTGATAGAGTACAGGGAGGTCTTAAGGATATTCTGATCTCTCCATTACAAGTAACAGATAATGTTAAAACAGAAATGAAAGTTGCAAAATTTATGCCTTTTGGCATCGTTGGCGGAACAACTAAAGGTACTTTTTATATGGCAAAACAAATCGTTGATGGAGCTTGGGCAATCGCTAGCACTCCATATAGCTTAGTAAAGAAATAACTGGTTACAAAAATAAAGAACGCCGTGGAATAAAAACCGCGGCGTTCTTTTTGCAAGGTGAATTGCAATAAAAAATCTGCCTAAATTTTCTAATTAAAGATATAATACTTTTTCATATGAAAAAAGCTCTTCTCACGTTTCTTTTAATAGTAATATTCTTAGGCACGGTTGTTGCTGTTGCTGAAGTCGCTCAAAAAGAAAACCTACCTCATAAAATGGTTAGAGTTGCCATTGTTCGTGACGCTAGAGAACTTAATCTAGCTATTCAAGGAACCTACAAATTTATAGATATGGATTCTGGTCAATTAATAATCAAAGGACGTAATATTGTAAAAGCAAGAGTTCGGCTTCTAGATAAAGGCCTGTTTATGGGTATCGATGTTTATCCAACCAAGCGACTTATTATTAAACCTATGAAAGATGCTTCAATTACTATTAATAATCATAATTTCCGAGGAGATGTTCTTTTAATGAGAACTCCAAACAATCGTATCACGGTAATTAATAGTATTGATATTGAAGATTACATAAAAGGCGTTTTATATCATGAGGTTTCCCATCATTGGCCGATGGAAGCATTAAAAACTCAAGCAGTAGCAACTCGTACCTACGCTTTATATATGATGAATTTAAGCCATCATAGTGATTACGACGTCACAAATGATATTTACTCTCAAGTGTATGGAGGGAAGGACTCTGAACGATATCGAACAGGATTGGCTGTTGAACGCACTTCAGGACAAATTCTAACTTTTCTAAATAGAATTTTACCTACTTATTTTCATGCTACTTGCGCAGGAATGACAGAAGATGCAAAAGAATTATGGGATATTAATCTTGCCCCTCTTCATGGTGTACCTTGTATGTTTTGTCAAGCTTCTCCACATATACATTGGAAAAAGAACTTTAGATTACATGATATACAAACCTTACTTAACAAACATGACTATAAAATAGGCCCCATTAAGAACATTACTATTCTTGAAAGAGATCGAAGTGAGCGTATTGAAAAATTAGAAATCACAAGTCGAGATGACAAAACTATAACGATCGCAGGTAAAGATTTTCGTGAAATTATTGGCCCCAATGATATCAAAAGCAATAATTATGAAATTAAAATGGAAGGCTATTATATAACTTTCTCTGGTAAAGGTTGGGGGCATGGCGTTGGCATGTGCCAATGGGGAGCTCTTGGTATGGCCGAACAACAATTCAATTATAAACAAATTCTTGCCTACTATTACCCAGGCTCCCAGTTAATTGATTATCATGATCTTCAAACTCTGCCTTCACCTACAAAAAAACAAATACCTGCCAAAACTTTAACTCCAGCTAAGTAAATTCATGAACAGTTCAACCTCACTTAACTCTAATAAAGTCTTTGATCTTAATTCTTACTTTTATGAACTACCCGAGAGTTTAATTGCACAACATCCTCTTAGAAAAAGAGATCAAGCGCGTTTAATGATCATTGATCGTCAAAAACAGCAATTAGTTCATGACACTTTTAATCATATCCATAAATATTTACCATCTCAAACAAGCTTTGTTATAAATAATAGTAAGGTTATTCCTGCAAGACTTCTAGGTGTTAAATCAGATACCGGAGGCCAGGTAGAAGTTTTTCTTCTTAAAGCCTTAAATGATGAATATTCTTTTGAAGCTTTACTTAAACCTCTTAAGAAGATCAATGTAGGACAAACTCTAGACTTTGGTAAAGGATTACAAGCTCAATTAATCGATAAAGAGCAACGAATAGTAAAATTCAATCAAAAGAACATTCTTAAGATTCTAGAGAAGAGTGGACACATCCCTTTGCCTCCATATATCAAAAGAGAAGATGATCTTTCCGATAGAAAATACTATCAAACTGTTTACGCTAAAACTTTAGGTTCTGTGGCAGCTCCAACTGCAGGACTACATTTTACAAACACCTTGATTGGAAAATTAAAACTCAAAGGATATCAATTCTTAGCTTCAACCCTTCACATCGGCTATGGCACCTTTAAACCTATTGAATGTCAAGATATCCGCTCTCATATCATGCATGAAGAAGCTTATGAAATTTCTGCAAGCATCTATCAAAAACTTCTCAAAGCTAAAAAAGATAATCGTTCTATTTGCGCGATAGGGACAACTAGCTGTCGTGTTTTAGAATCTATAGGCCATGGTTCTTCTTTAAAGGGAATAACAAATCTTTTTGCTTATCCTGGCTTTTCATTTACAATGACCGACTGTTTAGTGACCAATTTTCATTTACCTTACAGCAGTCTTCTCATGCTTGTTTGCGCTTTTGGAGGATATGATTTGGTTATGAAAGCCTACAACGAAGCTATTAAAGAGAAATATCGTTTTTATAGTTATGGCGATGCCATGCTGATCATCTAATTTATGTACACACTAATTAATAAAGACTTAAATACTGCGGCTAGAAGAGGAACCGTGCATACTTCACACGGCGATGTTCCAACGCCTTTCTTTATGCCTGTGGCGACTACGGCTACCGTGAAAACGATGTCTAGTATTGATTTAAATGACATGGATTCTCCCATTGTTCTTTCCAACACCTATCATTTGTATCTACGTCCAGGTTTAGAAATCCTGAGAGAAGCCGGCGGTCTGCATAAATTTATGAATTGGACTAAACCCATTTTGACTGATAGCGGAGGATACCAGGCTTTTAGTTTGGCCAAGAAATTTAGCAAGACAACTGATGAAGGGGTGCATTTTCAATCACATATTGATGGTAGTAAACATTTTTTTACTCCAGAGTTAGTGATGGATATTCAGTCGAT
>JAYTXU010000072.1:0-4506 GCA_043742785.1 Candidatus Omnitrophota bacterium | reverse complement strand
TCACAATACCTTCTGTCAAAGAACCCAAACGCTGCCGAAATACTCAAAATTAAATCACAGAAATTTAAAGATCGGATCCAAAATTAACAAAGTCCAGTAAGAAAATAGTTTGGAATAATTAGTGCCTGTCACTATTTATCAAGCGCAGACTATACAAATTGAAGACTTATTAGCAAGATTAATAACACAGTCTTTATCGATAATAAGAGTTTTTCCTGCTTCAATGGCTAAACAAGATGCTTGAACGCGAGCCATCATTTCAATCGTACGAGGGCCAATGACAGGAATATCAAAACGATGATCCTGTTGAGGTTTACTGGTCTTCACAATCACCGCACCCAAATGTGCAATACGACCACCTCGTTCAATAGTTTTATCCGTCCCCTCCATTGCCTCAATGGCAACAATCGCTTTTTCTTTAACGACTACCGTCTGTCCCACATCGATCCCCCCCATTAATTTAGCAATTTCAAAACCAAAGGTAATGTCTTTTAATTCACTGATAGTAGGTCCGCGCTTGGTCAACGTCCCTTTGGGAGCTAAATATTTCTTAAGTAAAAAGGTGGAATCAAGTAAAGTCATCCCCTCTTTAGCTAATCGATTAGCCACTGCAGAAAAGATAGTATCTGTTTTTCTATCCCGCAGAGCATCCGATAAATCCTGAAACTCTTGATCTAAAACGACACTAGGATTAAAAAGATTATCTGGATTCACTTGTCCGGCCATAATCACTTCGGTGACTTGATGAATCTTAAAATATTGGAAAAGTTTCGAAAGCTCTCCTACTTTGAAATATTGGAATTTATTGACGAAAAAACGGAGAAAAAGCGACGTGTCCCCTACTACTCCAGCAGCAATTACAGAAACTCCTTGATCACGAGCCGCACGAGCAAAAAGAAATGGAAATTGATTGTTACCAGCGATGAGACCTATCGTCTTAGGAAGAGTGCCACTCAAGCGATACCTCGTTTGGAAATTTCTATGAAATCCAAAACACGAAGAACTTCAGAATACTTTTCCATCTGTTCTTTAACCTGAGAAACTGCATTGCTGCGGGCAAGTCCTGAATTAAAAAGTATTTTATAGGCACGACGCAATGCAAGCATAGAATCCGAAGTTAACGAAGCTCTTCTTAAACCAATCAAATTTAAGCCACGTAGTGTGGCGGGATTACCATCAACCATTGAATAAGGAGGAACATCTTGATTAACCTTTGAACATCCTCCCACCATTGAAAGATAACCAATTCTGGCAAATTGATGAACACCAGAAAGTCCTCCTATAACAACCTTGTCTTCAATCGTCACATGCCCTGAAAGACCAACATAATTAGCTAAAACACAATCATTACCAATCTGACAATCATGCGCCACATGAGAACAAGCCATAAATAAATTATTGTCCCCAATACGGGTGATCCCTCCACCATCAACAGTACCTGGATTAACCGTCACATATTCACGGAAAATATTGTTTAGGCCTATTTTTAAATAAACTTTATCTGTTTTGTTATACTTTTTATCTTGTGGAGGAGAACCAACAACGGCACCAGTGAATAACTGACAGCCATCCCCAAGGGTTGTTGCTCCCTGTACCAGACAGTGATGACCAATCGTCACATTATCCCCGATAATAGCTGGCCCTTCAATAACAGAATAAGCACCAATAGTCACATTGGAACCTATTTGAGCATCCAAACTAATAACTGCTGTTTCATGAACTTGATTAGACATAGAATTAACTCTTTAAATATTTAGCGTCCGTATAAGAAAATAACATTTCTGCTTCAACAACCACTTCTCCATCAACTTTTCCAACTCCCTTAACCTGAGCTGTCCGTTCACGGTCACGAAGAATATCTATTTCCATGATCAATTGATCACCAGGAACAACTACCTTACGGAATTTTACCGCATCCACAGACATAAATAAAGCAACTTTTTCAGGATGTTGTCCACTGGTCAAAACAATAACACCAGCCGTTTGAGCCATCGCCTCAATCATGAGAACTCCTGGCATCACAGGCTTGCTTGGAAAATGCCCTTGAAAAAAACCATCATTAATCGTTAAATTCTTAATACCAATCCCTTTTTTACCGCATTCCACTTCGATAACACGATCCACCAATAAAAATGGATACCGATGAGGCAAAATCTTCATAATTTCATTAATATCAAAAGTTCGACCTGTTGTCATAACAGAATTCCTTTGTTGTTGATTGATTTTACAAACCAACTCTCGATTTAAAGCATGTCCACTTTTAGAAGCATAGATTTTACCACGAATACTCAAACCCAGTAAAAAAAGATCTCCTACAATATCAAGCACCTTATGACGAGCACACTCATCGGAAAAACGAAAAGCATTATCTAAAGGACCTTGATCAGAAACAACTAAAGTATTATTGTGATTAGCTCCCTTACCTAAACCACGTGCACGAATCTCTGAAGCTTCACTTTCTAAACAAAACGTACGCGCAGGGGCAAGTTCTTTTAAAAAAACATCTTTATTCACATTAAAATAAACAGTCTGCCTACTTAACAAAGGATGATTATACTCAAGTGTATAAAATATCTCAAAATCTTTAGAAGGAACAATAATAAGACTGGAGTCGCCTTTTGTAACCACAATCGGATGAGAAACCTCTAAATACCGACGAGATACCCCCAACTCTTCAATCCCCGCCACTTCAATAGCTTTAACAAATTCTAAACTGCTGCCATCTAACCCAGGAACTTCGATTCCATTGATATCAATCAACACATTATCAATACCTAAACCGCTTAAAGCTGCCAATAAATGTTCAATGGTCATCACACGAACACTATTGGTTTCAACGGCTGTGCATCTTGTCACTAAAGGGTCCATCACAATGGAAGACGACTCCAACTTCACCAAAGGTTTTCCAGGCAAATCAATACGACAAAAATGTATTCCCTCATCCGCTTTTGCTGGCTTTATTGTAACTGAAGTGTTTTGACCGGTATGAAGACCAACACCTGAGAAAATGACATTATTCTTAACTGTTTTTTGCATCTTTATTTTCTGGTTAGACTTCGCTCAGCATTGAGCTGAGCAAGAATGAAATTGTTAACAACTTCATTCGCGTCGAAGCTCTAACTCTTCTACTCTTCTTCTTAAATCACTAATCAATTGTACATAATGATCAAGTCTTTGAATATGAGCATTGTTTTTAAAAGCTTCTCGTAACGGCTGAGCGGGAGTACCAAATACTTGAGCTCCCGCCTTAATAGATTTAGTAACGCCAGCTTGAGCGCCAACCACAGCACCATCGCCAATAGTCAAATGACCAGCTAATCCTGCCTGTCCAGCTAAAATGACATGACCACCTAACTGCGTGCTCCCAGAAATCCCAACTTGACCCACAATAATACAATGCTTCCCAATAATAACGTTATGAGCAATTTGAACTAGATTATCAATCTTTGTTCCTTCACCAATAATTGTTTTATCAAATCTGGCTCTATCAATAGTCACATTGGCGCCAATCTCTACATCATCCTCAATAAGAACGGTACCCACCTGCGGAATTTTGACATGCTTACCATCAACGGTAACATAGCCAAATCCGTCAGAACCTACCACCGTCCCTGAATGGATAATAACATTGTTTCCAATGAAGACTTTTTCACGCATAGTCACTTGAGGATAAATAAGACAATTAGTCCCCAATTTAGTACCATGCCCCACATAACAATGAGCATAAATCTTTGTCCCTTGCCCAATAACAGCTCTTGGTTCAATAATAGTATACGGACCAATGGCCACATCAGAAGCGATCAGCGCATCTTTAGCAATAATAGCTGTTGGATGAATACCAGGATTAATTAATGGAGGAGCATTCTTAAGAAGATGATTGATAACGTTAGAAAACGCTAAAGAAGGATTATCAACCCTAATAACAGTTTTCCCCAACAAAGAAATCTGCCGGGGAACGATAACAGCACTAGCCTTGCTTTCGCGAGCTAGAGGTTCATATTTAGAATTCGCTAAAAACGATAGGTCACCTTCTTTTGCTTCTTTAAGACCAGCACATCCTGTAATTCCCACCTGGCCACTACCGATGAGCTCTCCTTGAATCAAACGTGCAATATCGGCAATGGTCATATACATAGTTTAATTACTTTTTGCCAGGATAGGCATCATTGAGAGCCTTCAAAACCTTCTCAGTAATATTGGCTTCTTGCTCCCCGTAAAGAATAACAGTATCGTTTAAAACAAATGTATATCCATCTTTCTTAGCTATATCGCTAACAACTTTTTCAATCTGTAAAACAATCTCTTTTCTCATTTCTTCAAATTTCTTAGCCAACTCTGCTCTTTTTTGTTTCTGAAATTCTAATAAATCAGTCTTTTGCTTGTCAATGCCACCTTGCAGCTTTTGCTTTTCATCTTCTTTAAGTAAAGCTAATTTACCTTGAGCATCTCGAATCTTAGAAATCATATCATCAATTTGCTTTTGAGCTTCTTGACTTTCCTTTTGCA
>JAYTXU010000071.1:0-24021 GCA_043742785.1 Candidatus Omnitrophota bacterium | reverse complement strand
TCACAATACCTTCTGTCAAAGAACCCAAACGCTGCCGAAATACTCAAAATTAAATCACAGAAATTTAAAGATCGGATCCAAAATTAACAAAGTCCAGTACTTGACTAATAAAAAGATGCGAGTTCGAATCTCGCCTGGGGCGTTGAAGGTCTTAAGAATGAACTCAAGTAACTTTCTTAAGACCAACCTAAATAACTTGAAAAGAACAATTATTTTGTTATACTTCTAATATTAGTCAAGTAAAGCAAGCAACAAAGCTACCGGAGCCGCAGACAACTGCGGCTCTTCTTTTTTATACCAAAGCAACAACCCTCGCCCAACCTGCTCCAGCATTCTTCACCTTCACCGGCAAGCAGCTGATAGTAAAACCAAAAGGTTTTGGAATAGCTCCCAAATTTCCTAAACGTTCCATATGACAATATTCACGTCTTCTTCCTAAGAAATGACACGGCCAGATTTTGCTTTTCTCTTTAGTTGTTAAAAATTCTTTGAACATTAGGAAACAAGGACGATCCAAACCGATGGTATCAATCCCCATCATCTTAATGCCTTGATCAAGCAAATACTCAACTGATTCAACGGTCATGCCAACATATTTATTCACATAATCATCTGTACCCAAAAGCTTATCGCCACCTGTATAGATCAAAACAATATCCATAGGCTTTAAGGTATAATTAATTTTCTTTAAGGCGTCGATGACATGCTGCCTGCCAATCGCATCAGGAAATTTCAAATGAGTAAAATCTAAAACAACACCTGGACCGTAGCACCACTCTAACGGGACATCCATAATCTGCTTAGCAGGCTTGCCCTCACAGGTAGAACCATAGTGAAAGGGCGCGTCAACGTGGCTTCCCATATGAACGGATGAGTTCACGATCTCAAGAGAAAGCATCTCTCCATCAGGAATTTCATCCGCTGTCGCTACACGTTCGCCACGATCAAAGCGTTCCTGTCCACCTGGTTGATTCTTCATCACAACCCAATTGAAATGCTCCACCCCTGCCTTGTGCGTAATACGCTCAATTGTTGCTGCATGAGTTTCAACTAAACTGTCATCGATAGGTAAAGATAAATCTACAATCTTCATATTAATCCCACGTTTAATTTAAATATTTTGATAGCACCTGCTGAATTCTGTAGAAATTTAGCATACTGAAGAGGTTTAGTATTTACAACAGCAAGGGCTGTTTTAATTATAGCTTCAAGCATCGGAACATAACCTCTCAAATCATCGATCCAGAATTTTTTCTCAACCGTCAAAACAGCATTTAATAAATCCCCTTCATACCCATCCCCCTTAATTAAAGAATCAATATGCAATCGTTCAATAGCCAATGGTACTAAATATTTCAAACTACTATTCTGCCCAATCATTCCCCTGAGCTCTTCATTGGAAAAATCCTTTAAAGATTTTCTACGCAGCTTATGGGCTCTGGCAACCATGGATGATTTCTTGGAACCAGTTGATTCCAATTCTTCTAAGTTCTTATTTGAGTCGAAATTAATTAAATTCATACCCCACCAAAATTAATGATTATGACCGCACCCGCAGCTGCCATCCTCAGTCTTAGATTTTAAAACAGCGACTATTTCATTAAATGACTGAGTCTTCTTTAATTCGCTATCTTTCAGAGCTACTCCTAGCTCTTTCTTAATCACCACAGAAATTTCAACCATCTCAGTAGAATCAATACCTAATGATTCATCCAATTTGGCGCCGGGAACAATTTCGCCTTCCTGGATATCCAAAACCTTTCTGAATATCGCTTTCACTTTATTTTCTAAATCTGTTTGAGTTTGCATTTTTCTCTCCTTTAATTAGGGACAGACACCAATTTTTGAATCCCTTTTTTGCAAAACTAATACGCAGTTGATTCCACCACGACCACGGTTAATAATCATGGCGTTCTTTATATTTTTCTCCTGAGCCTTATTAGGGCAATAATCCAAATCACATTCCGGATCCGGTGTTTGAAGATTAATCGTTGGCGGAATCATACCATGTTCCATCGCTAAGACCGTTGTGATCACATCCAATACACCGCTTGCCCCTAACATATTTCCAAAGATCGATTTTGGCGCAGACACAGGAATCTTTTTAGCAAAAGCACCAAAAGCTTCCTTAATCGCCTTGGTCTCAGTGATATCACCTAAAACTGTTCCTGCCCCATCAGCGCAAATATAATCAATATCTGAAGGAACAAGCCCTGCATCATCCAAGGCCATGCGAATCGCCCTAGCTAATTGATGACCATCCTTGGCCGGTTCAATACGATTTTCCGCATCTGTAGTTGTGGCGTAACCAATAATATTGGCATACACATGCGCACCACGTTTAGCGATACGGCTTTGAGGTTCAAGAGTCAATACCCCCGCACCCTCGGCAATCGCTAAGCCATCACGGTTCTTATCAAATGGCCTATACGCACTGTGTGGATTTTCATTATTCTTAGTCAACATACCCGACGTATTACAACATAAAAGTGCATACGGCGTCACAGGCGCTTCCATACCACCAGCCAATATAAAATCACATTTACCGCGAACGATAGTTCTTGCTGCATAACCAATCGCCATCAAGGATGATGCTCTATCTGCAACGATGGTCTTGCTATATCCTTTGATTCCATAATGAATAGAAATCTGGCCTTGAGGCGCTGCTGGAAACCAGGCAGAGGCCATGAAAGGACTTACTCCCTCGCGGCCTTCTAGATACATATCGCGAAGCTCTGTTTCTGCATAGAGCCATCCGCCAATGGCATTGCCCATAAAAATCCCCACACGTTTTAAATTTTCCTCAGACAAAGAAATTTTGGCATCTTCTAAGCACATTTCGGATGCTACCATCGCCATATGAGAGAACAAATCAATTTTCTTTAGAAGCCGTGATGATACATTGCTGTATGCTTCAAGCTCTTGTACGTGACCAGCAATCCGTGAAGGATAAAGCGACGAATCAAAACGCTCAATCTTTTCAACAGCGCTACGACCATTAACAATGTTGGACCAAAATTTGCGCTTATCAATTCCCGAAGGAGAAATAACGCCTAAACCTGTAATTGCAATCTTTTCCATTAATCTCTCCAAAGTATAAATAATGACAAACCAGCTAAAAGTCCAAACATAATACTAAATGCAATTTCGAAATGAATAGAATATGAATCAAAAGTCTTGAAAAATTTATCTGGATTAGAAAACAATAACAAAAAACTTCTTTCGGAACCCTTAGGATTACACAATGTGAATAAATAAACAAATAAACCAAGAGCAAACGAAGACGATATTCTTATAAAAAACTTCAACATTAATCTTTATACCTCTGCAACACCATGGAAGAATGGATACCTGAGAATCCACTTGAGGTCTTTAAAATACAGTCCACCCGTTTTTCTATAGCCTTATTTGGGATATAATTCAAATCGCATTGAGGATCCCTTTCCTCCTGATTGATCGTTGGCGGCAGAATATTACGCTCAAACATTAAAGAACTTAAAGCTAGCTCAATGCCGTTAGCCCCTGCCAACGGATGCCCAATCATCGACTTCACTGATGAAATTAGCACATTATAAGCATGCTTACCTAAAGACATTTTATACGCATTGGTTTCAAAGACATCATTTTGCTTAGTGGATGAACCATGCGCACTAATATAATCAATTTGTGTGGGATCAATCCCTGCATCTTCGATCGTTAGATTAATACTTTCAGCCATCGCATCACCTTCTGGAGGAAGATCGGTCATGTGATAGGCATTACAAGTTGTTCCAAATCCTGTAATCTCACAATAAATACGAGCCCCACGTTTCTTGGCATGCTCTAATTCTTCGCAGATTAAAATCCCAGCGCCTTCGGAAATAACAAAACCATTACGTTGCATATCAAAAGGACGGCTTGCCTTTCTAGCATCAGGACCGTTATAAATCGCCATGGCGCTCACCGTATCAAAGGCACCAAAAGTAATGGGCGTAATAGGAGCTTCGGCAGAACCGCAAATCATCACATCACAGTCACCATCGGTAATTGTTTCAAAAGCAAAACCCACCGAGTCTGTTCCTGCTGTACATCCTGTTGAAATTGTATTGCACACTCCATGAAAGCCATACTTAGCTGCCAACTCACTGGAGGGTGTATTAAACATGGAAGCATCATACAAATCTCCACGAACAATTCTAGGATCAATAGGTTTTGTTCCACTATCAGTCACAAGAGCAAACTCTTCTTCCATGTACTTAGTTCCACAAATCGCATTCGCCAGTGAAATTCCTGCCCGTTGACGATTGATCACATTTAGATTAATCTTGGAATCTTCAAGCGCCATACGGGCCGCAACACAAGCAAATTGCACATAACGATCCATACGCAGAGCATCTTCAAAACTTAATCCTAAAGCAATTGGGTCAAAATCAGAAACCTGTGCGGCTATTTGAGAATTAAAAATGGACACGTCAAACTCTGTCACCCGGCGAATCGCTGACACACCCTTAATCATCGCCGAGAAACAGGCATCATTGCCAATCCCATTGGGAGCAACAATACCAACCCCTGTAACTACCACTCTTCTTTTCTTATTCATATCTCTCCATTTGTCATCCCCGAATGCTTTAACCTGCCTGCCGGCAGGTCGGGGATCCATTTTAAAATTTATTTTATTTTGGATTCCCGCTTTCGCGGGAATGACATATGCTTTAATGTTTCAAAGTCTCTTCCATCAAATTGTTATGACTTCCAATCACCTGCCATGCTGGAAAGCCAGGTTGATTTGTTTTTTTCCATGTCATGGTATAGCGGCGAATGACACGCTTACCGCCTTCGGCATTAACCTCAACAGTGAAAATTAAATACTGAACAATGGCAATATCTCCATGCAGCTTAATTTGTGTCGGACGAAGTTCAGCGATGGCAATAGATGTACTCTTAGTCCAAAAACCAACCCATTTTAAGAGCCAGCCATAATCAACAGGCACCGGACTTTCATGACCAAAACCAATCATGTCTGGATGAATGTATTTGATAAATTCATCCACCTTCTTAGTTATCAATAAATCCCAATGCTCATCAATGCCTTTAAATATTTCAATTTGAGTATCATTCCAATATTCAGGAATCCAAGAAGTACGTTTAAATCCTAGAGATTCTGCTGTTTTACCGGCCATATTTCCTCCATTATTGTACGGGTCGAGCATGCTCGACCCCTACGTTAAACATATTCTTAACTTCTTGAATTGAAAAATATTTTCCCGTACGTTCTACCTCATGCACCATATCCACAATCTTATCATTCAAAGGAACAGGCATTTTAATATTACCGGCTAAATGCACCACTTCCCCATTGATAAAATCTATTTCACTCGTTTTCCCGCGCATAATACTTTGCAAAATAGAACCATATAAAGGTTCCTTACTTAAACCTGTCAAAGTTTTATTAATAATCCCTGCTGCCTGATCAAGCGGCATATTCACAAGCCCAAATATTTTTTCTTTAGGAAAATCAGGCATGGATGTTAACTCAATCTTCGCTTCATGAATAATACCTAAACCTTCTTTTAAAAGCATAATACTCAAACGACACAAATCTAAATCTGCAAAAGCTTCCTGCATCGATTTTCCAATCAAAGCTGGAATACAATTATTAAAATTCACAAAAAGCTTTAAATACTTCATTCCTGTGATGTCAGTACTAATGGTCACCTTAAAAGCTTTAGATAATGCTTCCGCGATTCTGTGCGCTGTGGGATCGACCGGTGAAAATGGACGACCTAAAATCCAATCCCCTTCAAAATTAAAGGTAATTTCTCCAGGTTTCACATAGGTTGCCCCAAACATCACGATACTTGATAATTGACGATCACGTTCAAAATGACTACTCAAAAGATTATCCGCCTGGACACCATTTTGACTGGTTAACACAAGACCGGTATCTAGAAAATCACTATTAGTTGCAAAAGCCTCTTCCATGTCCTGTGTCTTCACAGCAAAGATAACCAAATCACAAGGCTCGCTCATTCTAACAGCCGCAGATACATGAATTGTTTCAATACCGCGTACGCCTTTAATGATTAGACCCTGTTTATTGATGACATCAACTTGATCCTTGCGTCCAATTAAACAAACATCAAGGCCAGCCTTCTTTAGAAAACCAGCGACACAACAACCAATAGCTCCTGCACCGATCACTGCGATTTTCATATTAAATTCCTGTACGGGCAGGCCCCTGCGCCTGCCCTAGGCGGCCACAGGGGACCGCCTCTACTTTTTATAATCAAATCCAACTTCATCCATAATACGAATCATTAACGAATAAAATGCCTTGGGCACTTCCGTCGAGAAAGCGCTGACAATATCCATTTCCTCAACTTGATTGCTTTTTCTCATCTGAGCATTCTGCTCAGCTTTTTTATTAACAACTTCTTTAGCAATCCCCCGATGAAACATCGGAATAAGACGTAGCATCTTGTTGTATTTATCATGCGCCGTTTTTTCCCACGGCATCGTTGTCTGCACATTAACCATATTATTTTGCCACCGAATCCACGCGAGAATTAGCTTCCCATTTAGAAATATTATTCATGAAATCTCTCACGCACAATTTAACCTTGATATCATAATTACTTTCCATAATGCGATGAATACGTTCCGGTTTAGAATAATATTCACGCATACACCAAGCGCCTAAACGACCAACTTCTTCAACCGTCAAATGATCGGTTGGAATAACCGGATGCTGAAAATCCCAAGTCTTTAAATCAATTTTATCAGGATCAAACCAACCCTTCTTTATTCCATAACGCCAATCCGGAGAATTCGGAACCGGCGTCATATAATCCAACGCAAAAATATCAGCGTCAATTTCATCAGCCACGCGCAAACGTTCCTTGATTTTAGCCTCTGTATCTTCTTTAAGGCCAATTAGAACCGTGCCCACGCTGCCAATATCATTCTCACGTAAAATCTGAACCGTCTTCTTTATTTGAGCAATAGTCACACCTTTGCCAGTTTTACTTAAGGTCATATCATCTTCTACTTCAACCCCAGTCAAAGCTAAGAACAATCCAGCTTTTTTCATCAAAGGCAAAATATCATGCTGACTGATCCATTGATCCGCACGACCAAGACAAACCCAATCAATTTTATTGCCGCGTTTAAGTTTTTCTTCGCAAAACTCAATCATAGCCTGAGTATCAGTGTTAAAAGCATCGTCCTGAAAAACAATCGTTTTAATGCCGTATTGCTTTTCTAAGATTTCTAATTCATCAACAATACGCTTCCCCTTAAGCCCTCGCCAAGTAGTAAAATCTTTGGCTGCTGTACGACTGTCATATAAAGCCCATTCATAACAGAAATGACATTTACCAGGACAGCCGCGAGAGGTCATCAATTCCGCAAATGGCTTCCAATAAGTGTGCCCCACATATTTATCCATCGGAAACAAATCATAGGCAGGCATGGGAAGAGTATTTAAATCTGGAATCAAATCACGATGAGGACCCACCATGATAGTGCCATCTTTAGAACGAAAAACTAATCCTGGAATGTCTCGCTCCTCCACCTTAACAATACCATTCATGCTCTTAATTAAATCTTCCATGGTCAGCTCTGCTTCACCGATCATAATGTAATCAATAGTTGGATTTAAACGCATTTGGCGTTCATAATCACCGGAATACCATAATCCACCGGCCACTGTTTTCACAGTAGGCATAGCTTCTTTAATAATACGTAATCCATCATTAAAATAACCAATAACCGCAGCTCCGCAAGTAGAATGTAGAAGTTCACCAACAAAAACCATATCAGGACTGCTCTTTTTAACATATTGAATCATTCCTTCCCAATCCATATCTAAAGCACGACAATCCAACGCCTCAACAACATCTACTAATTTTCTCTCACGAAGATAGGCAGCTAACTGCGCGTGCATTTGATTACAAGCTTTATGATTACCATGAGAATCCCAAGCTTTAAGTGGTGGGGTTAGAAATAAAACTTTTTTTATCATTTTTATCTCCTATTTATTGTTTTTTTAAATTTTCTAATTAACTGCGTTACTAAATAAATTCTTACCTGTTCAAATTTGCTTAGTCAGAACCAGGATGTCACTAAAGATTTTCCGCCAGGCGTCTGATCAATCGCAATATGTTTTAATTGAGTAAATTCTAACATCCCCTCACGCCCCAATTCCCGCCCAAATCCGCTTTGCTTATACCCGCCAAAAGGTGTTTCATTAGGAAAAGATCCATAGGTATTAATCCAAACCGTTCCGCAGCGAAGACGTCGAGCTACAAGATTTGCTTTTTCTAAATCACGACTCCAAACCATGGCGGCTAAGCCATATTTAGTATCATTAGCAATATGGATAGCTTCTTCTGTATTAGTAAAAGGAATGACACAAAGCACTGGACCAAAAACTTCTTCTTGAGCAATAGAATTATTATTACGAACATCAACAAAAATCGTCGGTTCCAAATAAGCCCCTTTAGAATTTTGTCCTACAGGAATTTTTCCACCGCAGGCTAGCTTTGCCCCTGCTTTAATAGCATCATCAATCATCTTCAAAACATTGTCTCGATGCGTCACACTGACTAAAGGCCCAAATTCTGTTTCAAAACTATCGGCGGGACCAATCTTCAATTGCTTAGTACGTGCGACTAATTTTTCTACAAACACCTTATAAATTTTATCTTCCACCAAAAGACGTGACCCTGCCGTACACATCTGTCCTTGATTCATAAAAATAGCAGATAGTGATCCGCCAATCGCCGCATCCATATCGCAGTCCGCAAAAACAATATTGGGAGACTTCCCCCCCAATTCTAAAACTAATTTCTTCACGTTCTTCGCGGCCGCTTCCATCACTTCGCTTCCTGTCTTAGTTGATCCTGTAAAGGTCACCATATCCACCTGGGTTGATGCAACTAACTGACGAGCAATCTGCGTATCAAATGATGAAATAATATTTAAAACTCCCTTAGGCAACCCTGCCTCTGCCATAATCTTGGCTAAAGCCATCACAGATGCAGACGCCATCGAAGAAGGTCTTAAAATAACTGTATTTCCAGTCATTAAAATAGGAGCAATTTTCCAAGCCGCCATAATCAACGGATAATTCCAGGAAATATTAGCCACAACAACCCCTACAGGTTCTCTCTCAAGAATACACATATGGGGAGATGAAACTTTAATTCTTTCACCTTCTAATTCTTCTAAAGCACCAAAATATTCAAAGGTCTCTGCGGCAGTGGGAACATCAATAAAGGTTGTATGCTTAATCGTTTTCCCAGTGGAGGCGCTTTCTAATTCGGCTAATTCTTTGGCATTCTGGCGAATCGCAGCCCCTATTTTAAGCAGATAACTTCCACGCTCAGCAATAGACATCTTAGACCAGCGGCCGTGATCAAAGGCTAGGCGTGCTGATTGGACCGCAATCTCGGCATCAACAGAATCCGCATCAGCCACACGAGCAAACACCTCTCCATTGGAAGGATTGATGCAGTCAAAATACTTCCCCGACATGGGCACCGATATCTTGCCTTCACTTAACAAATCAAATTGTTGGATGGTTGTAGCTCTCATTATTCTACTGGAACCTTAGTCCATAATTGAAAAATACGACTGCAAGGCGCGTACCATTTGGAGATGCGAGCAAAATCACCTTTCAACGTCATCTTCTTCTGCGTTGTCGCTACAAAAGGATCAATCTCTCGATTAAACACTGCTCGCCAAATTGCTTCCGGTGCATTAATTACAAATTCTGCATTTGCGTCCTGCGCTGTTTCCTTGATGCGTCCATTCTCAAAGGTAAAACGATGCGATTGATTCGTTTCATCTAAAATTACTGCTAGTGACATATTCATCGCGGTCTTCGTTCCTAATTCCTGCATCTGCGCATCGCCGTTAACCACCTTAACGATCTCATTAATCTGTTCTTTAGAAAAGAGTTTATATTTCTTTGAAGCGCTGGTGGCTGGTGATGGGTGATGCTGAATGGGAGGATCCACGCCGGGCGGAGGGGCCCATGAAGCAGCACCAACACTAGACACTTTTGGCGTATTTTGATAATGGACATCCACCAAATCCATCTTCACCTGCTCTTCCAATTCCTGAATCAACACAAAGGCGCCAAACAAATCCTCTCCAACAGCCACAACGCCATGATTTTTGAGCACTACAATATTATTCGCCTTTAACGCAGCGACCACAGGTGCTGGATCAGTCACAGACGGTGTTGTTTGAGGAATAGTTTTCACCTCACCTAGATAAAACTGCGCTTCGAATGTCTTGGGAGTAAAACGATCATTACTTAGAAAGAAACCATTGGTATAAGTTGTATGTGTGTGCAAAACACATTTGATATTAGGCAACGATTTATAAACGGCTGTATGCATCAATCGTTCACTGGAAGCCTTCCCATCACCGATCACCTGCCCATCTTGATTCATAGTTAGAATATCTTTTTCCGTTAGATATCCTAAGCAGGTTCCCGTAGCTGTAATCAATAAGGTGGTAGCATCGATACGAGCACTAATATTGCCGTTAAAACCAAAGACTAGCCCCTTATCCCAGAGCAGTTTTCCAATTCGAATAATTTCTTGTTTTAAATGTTGGTTCATATATCTCACTTGTCATTCCCGCGAAACCTGCCTGCCGGCAGGCAGGGCGGGAATCCATAATAAAATTAATTTTGAATTGGACCCCCGATTAAAACATTCGGGGGTGACAATCTATTTCAAATATTTCGCTGGTACCCATTCCACCGTCGGTGTAAATGCCTTTGTCTTAGCTGGCGCTGTTGGAATTCCTTTAAGCACCAAAAGATCTTTAGGATTGCCTAAATAATGTTTTTTATGTTCACCTTCTAGCAAACGTACAGCAACTTTATGTTTTTTAGCCAAGATGACTAAAATCAACGCACCCGTATCACATAAAGCACCTGTGCTATCAGCATACTGGCAAGCAATCACCACTTCTTTAACAAAGCCTTTAAAAAATAGGAAGCCAGCCATATTGTCACAAATAATAACAGGCTTAACCTTCTTATCTAAAAAATAACGACTATTATGTTCCCCCGCTCTAAGTGTAGGACGACCTTCAGAGATGACAACATGAACGCCACCCTTAGTTTTAATCTTAGCCAAGGCACCATGACTTAAAACTCCCTGCAAAAGAACAACGCTATTATCTTTAAATTCCAGCATGGATGGTTATCGCTTTCTTTATAAATTGATGAGGAACAATATCAAAACCCGGATAATAAGCCTCTACCCCCGACGGAAAAAGACGTTTACGATCATAAAGTAAAACTTCCTGCGAAGAGCGCTGTTCAATAGGCATTTGCTTACCAGAAGCAATTTTATTTGATGGTTGTGTTAAGGCAATCAAAGGAATATCAAATTCCTTGGCTAAAACAGCGATTTGATAAGAACCAATCTTATTGGCAATGTCTCCATTAGCAGCAGAACGGTCAGATCCAATGATGACCTTGTTAACAATACCATCGGCCATTAAAGATCCTACTGCATTATCCGCAATTAGGGTGACTGCGATACCAGCCTCCTGCAATTCCCAAACAGTCAGTTTAGCTCCTTGCATATAAGGACGAGTTTCTGTAGCATAGACGTGAATATTCTTTCCTTCTTTCTTAGCAATATGGCAAGCCATGGCTAGTTCGCCAGACACATTACAATGCGTCAAAATTTGATCCCCCTCTTGAATACTCATAGCTAATTGACGTACACGTTCTAAACGACGTTGACGAATACCTTGTAAAAATCCATCCACCGTTTTAATAACGGCCGTACGCACATCAGATCCATGAGCGGAAGATTTCTGCGCTACACCAACGATAATCCCTGTCACTTCCGCAAAAGGAAATGTGGGACGACTTTCATTCAAAACTTGGGCAATAGATTCGATCGTCTTTAAATCAACCTTTGTTTTAGAAGAAACACGATTCATCTCTAAGGCAAATGTATTTAAAACAACGAGGAATTGACCAAAAGCTCTGGTTTTCATCGAGCGAATTACTTCTACAGCTTCAGAGACACGACGCACAGGAACATAGTGCAATTTCGAAGGAATAAGGGTTTCATCTAAGACCATCAAGGCCTGCCTGCCGGCAGGCAGGTCTTTCCCATCCCAATGGGCCGGCCAAAATAAAGGGGATTCGTACATTATTTATCTCCATTTTGTCATTCCCGAACGTTTTTATCGGGAATCCAGGGGTTGCGCATTACTGGACCCCCGATAAATACATTCGGGGGTGACAATTTTTTTATTTATTTTCTAATTGCTTCACCAATTCCAAAGCCATTTGAATCAACATTCCTTCAGCCATATAATAGTCAGGATTAATGAAACCCATCTGTCCTGTAATCAAATTGTCCGATACAGCTAGGATCGACACTGCTGGAATTTTGTAAATCTGAGCAATGGTCAAGAAAGTAGAGCTAACCATATCAACCCCAATCGCTCCCTGATCGATAACGCCATTAACAATTTCCTTAGTTTCTTTTAAAATAGCATCAGTTGACCAAACCTTTCCTTCATGAACGGTAAATCCGCCTGCGGCTGCTGTATTCTTAGCAATGTTAAAAAACTTTTGTGTTAACGCAGCATCAGGTAAGGTTTCAAATTTACTATCAACATAATAAGGAGAAACACCATCCCCGCGAACACAGCCCGTGGTCATAATAAAGTCCCCGATTCTAATATCCTTACGCAAAGCTCCACAGCTGCCAATGCGAATAAGCACCTTGGTCTCTGCACTACATAAGATCTCCGTTGTGATCGCTGTATCAGCCGCAAATCGTCCGCCGTTAATCGCTGTCACCTTTGTTCCATTGATATCACCTGTAAACATGTTGTATTCCATGAAGGAGAAATTCTTAACAGGATTTTCCATCTTTTTCACAACACTGTCTAAACGTTCCTTGGGCCCAGGAACAATAGCGTAAGCGCCAATATCCTTAGGACGCAACTGCACCATGGCCATTAAATCTTTTCCACTTAAGTGGACATCACGTGTCATTCTATCTTGTTGAACTGTTGGCATTTTAATTCCTTTCATTCCTTTGTCATCCCCGAATCTGCCTGCCGGCAGGCAGGTGCTTCTATCGGGGATCCAGATTCTAGATTCCCGCTTTCGCGGGAATGACAGATTGTTTTAACGATTCTTTATCAATTTTTCCTGTACGATTCTTAGGCAAACTCTCACGAATTTCCACCGTCTGAGGCACCTTAAAATTTGCTAAATGTTCACGGGCAAAATATTTAATATCCAGAGGATTAATACTAATCCCCTCTTTAAGTACAACATAAGCTTTCACCGATTCCCCACGCATGGGATCCGGAACTCCAATCACTGCTGCTTCTAACACAGCTTCGTGTTTACAAAGAGCCGCCTCTACCTCTGGAGCATAAACAATTTGACCTGCTACCTTAATCATTTCCTTCTTACGTCCCACAATGTATAAAAATCCATTTTCATCAAAACGCCCTAAATCTCCAGTATGAAAGAATCCGTTACGTTTGGCCAAAGCTGTTCCTTCCTCATCCTTATAATATTCCTGCATCACCACCCATCCACGAATAACAATCTCTCCAACCTCACCTTGAGGCAATGATTGATCATCCTCATTAACAATATGAATCTCACAATTAGGAGCAGGCTTTCCCACACTTTCAATCTTAGGATTATCTAATGGAGTCACCGTATTAGGTGGACAAGTTTCTGTCATTCCCCAGCCATTGAGTAATTTTGCATTAGGACAATATTTATGAAATTTTTCTAAAATCTCCGGCGAACTAGGTGCTCCAAAAACAACTACCCATCTCAAACTTGTTAAATCAAATTGATCTAAATTCTTGAGCGTTAATAAAGCGGTGTACATAGGAGGCACAATGTGAAAACATGTGACCTTATATTGCACAACATTCTTTAAAAATTCTAAAGGATGAAAACGATCCATCAGCACCAAGGTAATTCCAAAGAGAATACAGTTTTGAATATAGATAAATCCGCCAATATGACTCAACGGAATAGCGCATAATTTTGTATCGTGCTCACTCAAATCTACAAAATATTTCATCGCTTCTGGAGAGCCGTCTAAATGACGATAGTTGAGTAATATACCCTTAGGTTTTCCCGTCGTACCTGAAGTATACATAATCATACAAGGATCAGTAGGACTCACCGATGCCGGTGTAAAACCCTGTCCATTAGGCAAGCTTCCCCCGCCTATCATGGCATTGAAAGGTAATTGCCAACTAACCGCTTGAGGTTCTCCTAGAATAATGACCGTTTTTAAAGAAGGAACCTGATCTTTAATTTGATTAAAATCAACTCCAGCTCTAGAAGCTGCAATAAGAATTTCCGTTTCAGAATGATCCAAACAAGAAATAAGTTCATCATTTTTAAGCATAAAATCCAAAGGAACAACCGTTGCTCCTAAGCAGAATGAAGCTAAATAGCTATACACATATTCAGGACTATTAGGTAAAAATAAAGCTATTTTAGTAGATTTCTTAACTTGAAGAGAGCCTAAACCATTGGCTAAACCAAAAACCTTAGATTTAAGATCTGAATAAGAAATTATCTGATCCCTGCCTGCCGGCAGGCAAGACTTAAAGATTAGAGCAGGTTTCACGCCAAAACGAGAAGAAGATTGTTGTAAAACTGAGTAAATATCCATAAATTCCAATCAAAACTAGTAAAATTTTAATACTAAGATTTTATTACATTTTATCAATAAGTCAAGAAATCGTTCCATAATATCCTTAAACAGAAAAATAAAATTAGAGCTGGATGATTAGTCTCTCTGTGGAAGCTATTTCTGCCTCAACTAAGTCCAAATCATGAGACAAAATAAGGGCTAAAGGCTTAGCCACTTCCCCTCCCTGCCTACCAGCAGGTAGGTTACCGGGGAACCTGTTGGTCATGATATATTTCTTTTGAAGAACCACTAAATCTTTTCGAATCTTCTTTAAAATAACTAAACGAGTTTTTAAACCTTTTTTAGCTAATGCCTGATCAATCAAAGGCAAGAAATACAAAGAAAGATCCATCTCAAAATAGGGTCTTTCTACAGAAACAAAACTCTTAGAAATTAATTCTTTAAACTGCTTCTTTCCTTTAGGTGTAATACTATAAATATAACGCTGTGGAAAACGTCCCTGTTGGCCCGTCTCTTTCTCAATAAGACCTACCTTTTCCATCTTTTGAAGCGGATAATAAATCGATTTAATCTGCAAACCAATGGCAGGAACTAATTCTTTCTCTATCTGGCGTTTAATTTCGTAGCCATGCTTAGGGCCTTCAACTAATAATCCTAAGAACAAGAATTCATTCTCAATCATTATTTTCCCCTCATGCCGGGGACTCCCTATTGATCGTTGCTCCTTGATCCATTTTTCCCTCATTTCGAGGAACCCTGTTGGTCACAGGACAAACCGCTGGATAAGTTGCTTCAAGAATAAGACGATTTAATTGTTTTATTTCAATCACATTCTTTTCCTTAATCGCAATTAAATCCAAAGCAACCTGAGACAAGGTTATACTTTTATGTTTAATCTGCCAATCATCATAAAATTTAACATTCTCCAAGAAACTATTCAGAGAGTCGATAACGCTATCTTTTGAAGGAACAGAAAAACCATCATCTTCAATCACTTTACGCAACGCTTCAGGGGATAGTCCATTCTTAAATTCAATCTCTGCAAAACCATCTTCCTTATCAGGAGCAGCTAAACCAAAGGCAATATCCATTCCATGAAATAATGTTTTAGCTAAAAGACGTTTAGCATTTGTGCTCAGTGAAGAAAGCTCGATACGGGTTTTCTGATCTCCTAACTCCACAAGAAAAACACCAACCTCAGTTGTATCAACAGATCCTGGAATTCCCATTAACACCATATAACCCCGCACTTCATCCTTTTTAAAAAGAACCAATTTCTTTTTATTCACAACTCCAAGGGCTGCTTTATAACAATCCCAATAATTTTTATCATAGGTCTTAATTAACGCATTGGTGCGCTCTTCTTCTAAAACTCTCGTCGTTGAACCCCAGATTGATTTAGGAATATCCCTAACCCCTGCACAGCCGCCAATTACCCCCATCATCACTGCTAAAACTCCCTTTTGCCATAATCTCATACCATTACCCCTTTTCTTGCTGCTCTAAAACTTCTTTTAATTGAAGTTTATAATTCTCACAAGCACGTTCAAGGCTCGTTGTCTGAGCCCTGGCCTTGGTCAACTCCCACTGCAATGCTTCAGACTTCTCAATCAAATGAATATTCATTTCTTTAATATTCTTGCTGGATTCTATAACTTCCTGATGAGCGTCTTTTAATTTCTGATTTTCTTCTTTTAAGGCACTGATTTGTTCTTGAAATCCTTTGGCAATTTCAGCTATAGCGGCATCTCTCGTGCTTTGCAAACTTTGATTCTCAATCATTAATTTTTCAGATTCTACCTTTCCCTGAATAATTTCTTGAGACATTTGCTGACGAATAACAACAACTTCTTCCTGAAGCTTCTGGACTTGTTCTTGACTATCTGATAGACGACTTTGTAAACCGGACTGCTCTTGACGCATGGTATCAACAAGATCCTGAACCTTTACTAAACTTTCATTAGCAATTAAAACCCTCTTCTCCTGATCTTCTTTATATTGTTCATTTTCTTTCTTAATCTGCTCAGTGGCCGTTGTAAGATTTACACCTTGTTCCTTCTTTAATTCTTCATTTTCTTGTCTTAAACGTTCCATTGCCTCTAAAGCTTCCTGCGACTGATCTTGAGCTTTTTGTGCAATCGCATTGAGCTCCCCTTCTAACTCAAGAACCCTTCTTTGATGAACAACTTCTTTTTCTTCAAATTCTCTAGAAATACGAATAACCTCTTCTGCCTCCTTAGAAGGGATATCAAAAAGCACAGGCACTTCCTGAGGTTTTTTTATACTTACTTCAGGGAAAGATTGAGCAGGTTTTGTTAATTGGCCAAAAGCAACTGGAACAACTGATTCCTTGGTTTTTGATTCTTTATTAAGTAAATAAAATAAAAACCCAAGAATACCTAAGGCTAACAAAACAACCGCTCCCAACACAATAAAAATGATCATAGCTTCACAATCCCCCTAAAGGGTGCTCTGGTTTTTTAAATACTGACAATAATCAACAACAGCATCTTCTAATAATGTAAAAGGTTTTGTATACCCAGCCGCACGTAATTTTTGCATATCTGCTTGAGTAAAATATTGATATCGGTTTTTGAGTATATCGGGCATTTCAATATATTCAATACAAGGCTTTTGTCTCACAGCCTTAAACAAAGCATTCGCTAATCGATTCCACGTACAGGCACTGCCTGTTCCTACATTAAAAATGCCGTTCACATTTGAATTCTGCATTAAAAAAATCATAACATCAACCACGTCTTTCACATAAATAAAATCTCGTTTTTGCTCCCCGTCTTTAAATTCTGGATGATAAGACTTAAACAATTTTATCTTCCCCTCATTTATAACCCCATCATAAGCCTTAGCTACTAGGGAACGCATATCTTCTTTATGGTATTCATTAGGACCAAAAACATTAAAAAATTTTAACCCTGCCATTTTATCTTGATAATGATTCTCTAAAACCCAAAGATCAAATTTTTGTTTGGAAAGCCCATAAAGATTAAGCGGCTTAAGATGTGGAATCAATTCTTCATTGTCGCTATAACCACTTTCTCCATCCCCATAGGTAGCAGCTGAGCTGGCATAAATCAAACGAACATTATATTTTAGAGCCCATTTGGCCACCTCGCAGGAGTATTCCAGATTATTCTTTTGAAAATACTCTCCATCCTGCAAAGTCGTTGAAGAACAAGCCCCTATGTGAAAAATACAGGACACATCAAAATCAAAAGCATCCCGTCGAAGAAGTTTTAAATATTCAGCCTTATCAAAATAACGCACATATTTCTTTCCCGCTAAATTCTTCTTCTTGGGATCAGAATCATGATCATAATGATCAACAACAATTAAATCTATACGGCCCATTTCATTGAGTTTAGAAACTAGGCAAGAACCAATAAAACCAGCCGCTCCAGTCACAACAATCATAATTCTTCCTTATTTAGAATGAGAACCAATAAAATCACCGATTTCTTTCCCTAAGTCATAAGCAATATCTACTGGTTTTTGCTTCTTAGGATTAAATTTTTTATTAGCTGTGAAATTCACTAGCCGCTCTCCATTAGAAACCAACCACACCTCTCCAACTAACGATAAAGAATCCCTATTAGGACGCATCATCATGCGAGAAAGTTTTCCTGTCTTAGCAAACTCCTCAATATAACCTTGAAGAGCAATCTTAGGTTGAGTTTCACTGGCATCCACAATTTGCAATGACGTTTTCTGTGCTTCTATACCTTCTTTAATTCCTTTTAAAATCATCATTGAAAGATGATCAGTCTCCTCATTAGCTTCCGCTGAAGACCCCGCCCTAAAAGGAACCAAGGCTAAATTCCCTCCTTGCGCTAAAATAGCTGAATTCAAGACAATACCTTTAACCGCTTCTAAATCCTGACTTACTTTAACAACAGGAGTATGTGTGCAAGAAATTAAGGTCAAAAGCCCAAACAGCCCTATTAAAAATCCTCGATGCATCATTGATACGAATCTTATCATAGCCTTATTTCCCCTTCAATTTTAAGTTCTTTAAATACGGTTATTTCTAAATAAAGACATAGTGATCAACTACATATTTTGAAAAAACAAAGGAACAGGTAAAAGCTGGCGATACCGCGTTTAACACATGTACGCTTTTATGATCTCCCTCCACCACAAAATCCTGAACCAAGGAGGATTTCTTTTTATTCAAAAGTTGCGCACGAATTCCAGGGGTTGTCCATGTGGTAAAACCAGCTGGGTCGATCGACTGCACCATGGCTTGAGCTAAGGAAACAAAATACTCTTTATTATATTTACGCATCTCTTCAAAGGCTAAATCACGAAAACCAAAAGCATTCTTAAAAAATAATTGAGATTCAAAAAACATTACTTCAGATAATTCAGAAAAACTAAAATTTCCCGTAGCATCATAATTTTCACGCCAGAACGCTGGAATAGCAGTGGGACCAATTTTAATATCTCCCCCCACTGTTTTAGTATAATGCACACCAAGAAAAGGATTCTTCAAATTCGGAACCGGATAGATATTCATCTTAATGTCAGTTTTATTTTTAGTGTACTTTAAATACAAACCTTTAAAAGGAATCATGGTGTATTGTTTTCCAAAACCAAAATCCTGAGCAATTTTGTCAGCATAAAGACCAGAACAATTAATAAGTTTTCCTGCAGCCACTTCTCCTTGAGAAGTTAGAACAATATACTCATGATGCCCTAAATATTTGGTGTCATAAGAAAAATCAACATCCTGCGCCAATAGATCTTCTTTAATAGCATGACAAACTTCTTTAGGATCAACACTAGCTGTATCAGGAGAATACAAAGCTCTTTTAAAAGTCTTCACATTAGGTTCTAATTGACGTGCTTCTGACTCCTCAATCAAGCGGACATTGGAACCATTTCTATTACCGCGACGAAGCAATTCATCTAGCTGACCTAATTCATATTCATTCTGAGCTACGACCAATTTACCGCACTCATTCATCTGAAGTCCCCGTGAACGGACATACTCCTTCATGGCACGGCTTCCTTCTACTGTAAATTTAGCTTTAAGACTGTCCGCCGTGTAGTAAAAACCTGAATGAAGAACACCACTGTTGCGGCCAGAGGCATGAGCCGCTTCTTGTAACTCTTTATCGATAATTAAAACGGTGGCGTTGGGTTTACGGGCTTTAATGGCATGGGCTATGGTCAAACCGATAATACCTGATCCAACAATTATAAAATCATATTTCTTCATGGGCAATATTCTAAAGTCTCAGGGTATAAATGCAAAGAGAAAATAATTATGTTATAGTAACTAGAATTTAACCATTCTTTAAGGAGATTTATATGTCAAACACCCCCTATGTCTTAGATACCAAAGCCGGCAACTATGCCTGGTGCGCTTGCGGCTTATCTCAAAAACAACCGTTTTGTGATGGCAGTCACAGCTCCACCAATATAAGACCTCTTTTATTACGTGTCGAAGAAGATAAAAAAATTGCCTGGTGCGGTTGTAAAGCTAGTAATAAAAAACCCTTCTGTGATGGAACCCATTCGAAGGTTAAATCTTAAGCCTCTATTTACTGATTGAAAAAATAGCTACATTGGCAAGAAGATTACGACCAAAGAAGATTTGAGACTTCGAACCAATGGCGAGCTCACGTTCAATAGTAATCTTGCGGGCTTTGCAGAACTCACGAAAGTCTTTGATGCTTAAGAAACGCAGGTTTGGTGTGTTATACCAAGTGTACGGCAATCCCTTGGTCACTGGCACCTTACCTAAAAAGAAAATCTGAAACCGGGCTACAATGTTACAAAAATTAGGAATCCCTACAATAACCTTTTTGCCCACTCTCAAAGCTTCGGTAATGACTTTTTCAGGGTATAAAATTTCCTGCAAACTTTCGTTTAAGATCACATAATCGAATCTCCCGTTAGAATAGTCTTGCAGTCCGGAATCGATATCACCATGCGAAACCGTCACTCCCCGTTCAACACATTTATAAATCGCCTTCTCATCAATCTCAATACCAGTGGTCCGGCAATGCTTATGCTTTCTCAGCAAAGACAAAAGCTTCCCATCCCCACAGCCTAAATCTAGCACACGGCTATTAGGTTCGATCATATCTAAAATATATTTATGGTCAGTACGCATATGTTCCCTGTAGTGGCCCGAGCATGTTAGGCCATTACTTTACATTTTCCAAAAACGATTTAACCAGTTTCGACTGGCCATCAATTTCAACCAAGAATGAATCATGGCCGTAATTGGTATCAATTTCAATAAAAGAAATATCAACGTCGTTACCTTTCATAGCTCTAACCATCTCCTTACTTTGATAAGATGGATAAAGCCAATCCGATGAGAAAGTGATCACTAAAAATTTTGCTTTGAGTTTCTTAAAAACTGTTAAAAGATCTTCCTTCTCAGAGAGATCAAAATAATCTAGGGCCTTCGATAAATATAAATAGCTGTTGGCATCAAATCTTTGAACAAAGCTAGCGCCTCGATAACGCAAATAGCTCTCGATTTCAAAATCATGCGAAAAATCATAACCAACTTTTTCTTTGTCCTGCAATTTACGGCCAAACTTCTCTTCCATTGATTTTTCACTCATGTAGGTGATATGCCCGATCATCCGAGAAACCGACATTCCCTGCGCTGGCAATTCCTTGCCGTAATAATCACCCTTATTCCAATTGGGGTCCGACATAATGGCTTGACGAGCCACTTCATGCAAAGCAATCTGCTGAGCCGTATGTTTATAGTTGGTGGCAATGAGAATGGCTGATTGAATGGAATCTGGAAAACGCACCGCCCATTCCAAAGCCATGAGTCCACCCATCGATCCGCCAGAGACAGAAAGTAATTTCTTTATACCCAAATGATCTATTAAACATTTTTGAGAAACAACCATATCTTCAATGGTAATAACTGGAAAGCTCATACCATAGGGTTTTCCCGTCGCTGGATTCGCTGAAGATGGACCTGTCGACCCCTTGCAGCCGCCCAAGGCATTAATGCAGATAACAAAATATTTATCTGTATCAAAGGCACGGCCGCTTCCAATCATGGGATCCCACCAACCAGGCGCTTTGGCATCCTTATGATAACCTGCCGCATGCGCATCTCCGGTTAGTGCATGAAAAATAAGAATGGCGTTGCTCTTATCCGCATTTAACTTGCCATAGGTTTCATAGGCTAAGGTAATACCTTTAAGCTTCACACCGCTTTTAAGCACAAGCTCGTTAGGCGATTGTGCAAACGTGTAATATTGAGTTTCAACAATAGGTGTGTTCATTTTTATGATAAATAGTGACAGGCACTAATTATTACCCTAAATAAATAGTGCCTGTCACTATTTATTTACTCCCTGGTGGATAATTGTAAGCAAACATAGCCTCAATCGTTTTAAGAGCACGAAAACGAAGATCTTCATCAAAGGCAACGCGATCGCGTTCTTCCGGATTCTTTAAAACCCGTAAGATATCTTTAAGTGTATTAGATTTCATATATTTACACATTGTACAGCTGCCTACTAGTTTCTTCTCAGGAAACTCCACCTGCAAACGGCTAGAAAGCCCGCACTCGGTGAGCATTAAAAATTCTTGAGATTGAGTTTGACGCATATAGTTGAGCATTTGCTCAGTACTGCCGACAAAATCTGAGTTACTTACAACTGCACTGTTGCATTCCGGATGACTGACAATTTTAGCATGAGGGTATTCTAAACGTATTTTATGAATATCCTCAATACCATATTCTTCGTGAACATAACAGGTACCGCTAAAGAATTGAATATCTTTTTTAACGCCGCGACGTTCCATTTCATTACGCAAATTTTGACCCATGAATTTATCCGGCAAGAAGTAAATTTTATCATTAGAGATATTATGAGTAATGTCATAAACATTAGCCGACGTCACACAAACATCGCATTCCGCTTTAACTTCCACTGTGGTATTAATATAACAAATAAATGTATGCTCAGGATATTGCTTGCGCAAGGCACGCACTTGGGCAGCATTGATAGAATCTGCCAAGGTGCAACCATCTAATGGAGCTGGAATTAAAACCTCTTTCTCAGGATTAAGAATCTTAGCTGTCTCTCCCATGAAACGTACCGCCACAAAAACAATAGTCTTTGCCATCGTCGTTAAAGCATCCTTACTTAATTTATACGAATCCCCTACGAAATCACTAACCCCGTAAATAATTTCCGGTGAAATGTAGGAATGCGCCAAGATAACAGTGTTCTTTTCTTCCTTTAATTCATTGATTTCATTGATAAGGGGGACAAATTCCTCACATTTCTTAAAAGAATAAACGCAAGTTTGCCCGCCCAGCTTAATATCTTTAAGCTTGTCGAATAATTGTTCAGCTGTAAGTTTAGTTCTTATCATAATATTTAAGGAGTTATTATAATGTGAAGAAAGAATTTATCAAGAAATAGAAATAGTGGATTAACTCTTATCTCTAAGAAAGATATCTATCTTAGTAACAAGTTCTTTAAAAGAAGTTTCAACCGCAATATTCTCTGTCTTGATAACGATCTCTGCAGATTCAGGAGCTTCATAAGGATCATCGATACCAGTAAAATGATGAATCAGACCTAGTCTCGCTTTTTTATACAACCCCTTAGGGTCACGACGCTCGCACTCCTCTAAAGAAGTAGCCATATAAACCTCAATAAAGCGATGACACATCTGACGGACAGAAAGCCTTACTTCCCGATAAGGAGAAATAAACGAGGCAATAACAATAACCCCCTGACGTTCTAGCAGCGATCCAATATAACCAATCCGGCGAATATGTTCGTCACGATCTTTTTTTGTAAAACCCGTCAGAGGAAAGACTGATCGTATCACATCCCCATCTAAATGCTCAACACGCAACCTTTGATTTTTATAAAATAAAGTTAGTTTTTCAGCTAAGGTGCTTTTGCCTGACCCAGACAATCCAGTTAACCAAATAACACAACCCTGAGTATTATCTTGTTTCATCAAATACCTGTGCATAAACAGAAGCAGTCATTGCCCCCATTAATAAACAAATAAAAGAGAATATTCTCATTTTAAATAGCTTCATAGAACAAGCTCTATCCCCTGTGGAAGATTAACAGCTTTACCTGCCTGCAGATCATTGCTAAACCATGTGCCATAAATAGGCTCAAATGTTCCCTCTAAACGGGGAAGACCTAAATCAAATTCTCCCAATCCCCACGTATAATCATTTAATTCATTACTATCAATAGCCCTATAATTGTAGACTCCCCCTGTAATAACCTCCGGTGCCATTTGAGCAAAAATCTTTTCCCGCGTTACCTCATCCACCAAACCTCCCGGTGGCCTGTAGTTCTCA
>JAYTXU010000070.1:0-59874 GCA_043742785.1 Candidatus Omnitrophota bacterium | reverse complement strand
TGGGCAGTGCCTAGTGTCATAGAAGGGGATAAGATCTTTTTGAAAACAATTTATCCCAGTAGAAAATTAACCAAGATTTATAAGAAGGAATTATAAGATGGACCCAAGAAAGATGAGATTATCGAAACAGGAGCAATTGATTGAAGATCATATCCATGAATACATCCCTGTTAAAGGTGCTGAGTTTGAAGTGATTTCACAAGCTATTGCTCGGCGTAAGAAAGATACGGTCCTTAATATTCGTATTAGTAGCTACGATTTAGAAAGCATTAAGAATAAAGCCAAGAAGTTTGGAATTAAATATCAGACGTTTATTTCTGAAGTTCTTCATAAAGTAGCTCATGCCTAAATAGAACTTCTAGAAATCCACACCTTTCAGATACAACAATAAACTTTCACTAGCCCGTCTGTGATATTCGATGTAAAATAATCCTCGTGTTTTTTAATTTTTTATTCCTAGTATATATACTTATCTACTTGCCCTATCTGCTTTTAACCGGCCGCTGGTATAAAGGTTATGGCTGCCGTTTGGGCTTCTTTCCCTTAGACCTAAAAAGTCGTTTAGGTGGAACTAAATCTGCGATCTGGATCCATGCTGTGAGTGTGGGGGAGATCATGGCTATTATCCCATTGGTGGCGAAGCTTAAAGTTCGATATCCTAAAGATAGGATTGTAGTTACAGTGACTACGAAAACGGGTTATGAGTTGGCTCAGAGTAAGCTTTCTCAAAGCGCCATCATTATTCCTTCACCATTGGATTTCACCTGGGTGGTTTCTTCTTTTGTACGTTTGATTAAACCAAGAATCTATATTGTTGCTGAGACAGAAATCTGGCCTAATTTATTTGACCGTCTTTATAAACAAGAGATTCCAATTGTGATTATGAATGGACGTATTTCCGATGTTTCTTTTGGGAGGTATAAAGCTATTGGATTCCTCTTGAAAGAAACATTGAAGAAGGTTTCTTTGTTTTGTATGCAAAGCGAGAAGGATACCAATCGCATTATCGAATTGGGAGCTCCTCAAGAGAAGGTTGTTACTGTCGGCAATGTGAAGTTTGATCAGCTGAGTTCCATTCAGGATAAGGATCTTAAATTGTCGATAGACGGAAACCGTCTGCTATGGATTGCAGGAAGCACTCATCCAGGGGAAGAAGAAATCATCCTTAAAGTTCTTCAAGAGTATAAAGATGCCTGTTCTTTGATCATTGCGCCAAGGCATGTGGAGAGAAGTGAGCAAATTATTGATTTAGTACAGTCCCAAGGATTGAAGGCGCTTCGTTTTTCACAAATATCTTCGGATGCTATAAGCTCTGATTGTGTGATTGTTCTTGATACCATTGGACATCTACGGTCTCTCTATTCAAAAGCGTCTTTTGTATTTGTTGGCAAAAGTCTTTGCGGTGGCGGTGGGCAGAATATCATTGAGCCAGCTTTTTATGCTAAGCCGATTATTGTAGGACCTAGGATGGATAATTTTAGAGACATTACAGCTCTTTTTAAATCTCAAGAAGCTATTATTCAAGTTAAGAATGCAGAGGAGTTTGAAGCCCAAGTGGGGCGTTTAATGAAGGATCAGGATTTAAGAAAGCAGTTAGGAGATAAAGCTTTTGGGGTCGTTCAAGCGAATCAAGGAGCTCTTGAGAGAACTCTTAAACTTTTACAGAAATGGCTATGAAAAAATATTTTTTTGAACTAATGACTGATGTTAGAAAGGGATGGTTGGATAAGGCCGTTCAAAGCCTTCTATGGATTTTATCTTTAGGGTATGGAATTGTTGTGGAATTAACTCGTGATCTTTATCAAGAGCATATCTTAAGTGTTTATAGAGCGCCTAAACCTGTTATTAGTGTGGGGAATATCACTACAGGAGGAGTCGGTAAAACACCGATTGTGATCTGGCTGGTTAAAGCTTTAAGTCAAAGGGGACTAAAGACAGTTGTTATTAGTAGGGGTTATGGATCTAAGAATGGTCCCAATGATGAGACAAGAATGTTTAAAGAAATTTTGCCGCAGGAATTGATTGTGACGGGAAAGAATAGAAGAACCAGTATTAAGCAGGCTTTAAATCAGGCATCGGTAGATATTTTTGTGGCGGATGATGCCTTCCAGCATTGGCCTTTGAGTAGGGATTTAGATATTGTAGCCATCGATGCTTTAAATCCTTTTGGAAATGGATATTTAGTTCCTCGGGGGATTTTGCGTGAAAAGAAAGAATCTTTGATCAGAGCTGATATTTTTATTTTAACTAAGACGGATCAAGTCTCAAACACAAGATTAATTTGTGAAGAACTGCGGCAAATCAATTCCAGGGCCTTGATTGCACACTCTAAGCATGTGCCGAAACAATTTAGAGATGTTTTTACAGGAAAGATCTTGGAGTTAAATTCTTTTTTAAATCAAAAGGTTATCGGCTTTTGTGCTATTGGTGATCCTTCTTCATTTCAATGGGCCCTTCAAGCGACTGGTGTCATTCTTAGTAGTATTTTTACGTTTGGGGATCATCACAATTATGCAGAGGAAGATTTAAAAGAGATGCTTGAATTGGCACGAAAAGAAAATATGAATATCCTAGTGACGACTCATAAAGACGCCGTTAAGATATACAATTTCAAAGAAGCTTTAAAGGGGATGACTGTTTTAAGTTTAGATATTGATTTAAGAATATTCCAAGGACAAGATGAAATTATTAAACGAATCCTTTCTTTGCGCCGCAGTTAGATTTTTAAGCGCCATTCTTTGCCGATTGCCTTATGGGCTTAATTTAGCCATTGCAAGGGGTATGGGTCTTATCGCCTATTGTGTGATGAGCAGAAAAAAAGCTATTATTGAGTCTAATTTAAGAACTGCTTTTTCAGCGAATTTATCTCAGCTACAAATTCGTGCTTTAACTAAACAGGTTTTTAAAAATCTTCTATCCTCTTTTGTTGAATTGCTTTGTTTTCCTAAAATCCATTCTCAAGGTTTTCAGAAAATAGTTACTGTTGAGGGTCAGGAGAATGTTGACCAAGCAATAGCTAAGGGACAGGGCTGTATTCTTTTAGCCATTCATTCTGGAAACTGGGAATTGGCTAATTTAGTTGGGGGGACGTTTGGTCATCCCTATAGCGTTGTTGCTAATGAACATGAAAAAACTCCTAAGCTTAATGAACTTTTGAATGGTTATAGGCGTTTAGTTGGGGCTAAGATCATTCCTGCGGGAATTGCCACCCGAGAAATTATTCGCGTTTTACAGGCCAATGAAATTGTTACCTTAGTTCTAGATCAAGGAGGGAAGGATGGAGTTGCTGTTGATTTTTTTGGAAAAACAGCTTCGATGTCTACAGGGGCTATTCGTCTAGGCCTTAAATATGGAACGCCAGTTTGTCCAGCATGGATTGAACGTCAAGCAGGTGGAAAACATATTCTTAGGATTTTACCTGCTTTAATATTACAAACCAGTGGGGATCATGAACGAGATGTTCTTGTTAACACTCAAAAGGCAGTCAAAACATTTGAAGACTTTCTGCGTGCTCATCCTTCAGAATTTATGTGGTTTTATAAGATTTATAAATATACCACTCAAGCAGATGTTTTAATTTTAGATGATGGTAAAACAGGGCATTTGCGTCAGTCTCAAGCGTTGGCAGAAATATTAAGAACAGCTTTAGTTCAAGAAAGTAAACAAGCGCGCATAAAGACGGTTACTATTATTTTCAAAAGTTTTTGGCATCAGAAAATGTTTGTTGTTTATTGTTTCTGTGCGCAGGCAATTTCCTTTTTAAGAACTAAAGAGTCTTTAGGTTATTTCTTAAAAGAAGATTGTTATAGGATCTTGGTAGGAAGTAATACTGATTATATACTTTCCTGTGGTTCTCAAAGCGCTCCAGTGAGTTTTATTCTTTCAAGATTGAGCTCGCTTAAGAGTGTTCATATTTTAAGACCGGGTATTCTTAGTTGGCGTTGGTTTTCTTTGATTGTCTTACCTGAACACGATAAGGTTTTACATAATGGTTCTAGGCCACCTATGGTTACAACAAAGGTAGCCCTAAATTTAATTACACCGGAATATCTTAAGGCGCAGCAGGAAAAACTGTTTTTACATTATTCTCATTTAAGAAACAATGTCCGGTCTAAAATAGGGGTTTTATTGGGAGGGAATACAAAAGGAGTTGTTTTTGATGTTAATCAAATACGTTTATTGGTTAGACAGCTGAAGGATGCGGCGGAGCATTATAATATGGATTTGCTTGTGACAACTTCTAGACGTACACCCCCAGAGGTTGATCAAATGATTATTAAAGAGCTTCGTAATCTTAGTCGCTGTCCTTTATTGATTATTCCTAATGAGACGAATATTCCAGAGGCAGTTGGAGGGATTTTAGCTTCTAGTGATATTTTGATAGTATCAGGAGAAAGTATTTCCATGGTTTCAGAGGCTCTTAGTTCAGGTAAAAAGACGATTGTTTTTGCACCAGCAGGTAGTTATAGAATAAAATCATTAAACAAATACGATCGTTTTGTTTTAGAGTTAAATCAGCAGGGGTATTTGTTGGCTTCATCCATTAAAGACATTTCAAATGTATTCACTCAATCGATGAGTCAGAAGATTTCTGTTAAAAGCATCAATGATAGAATTAATATTTCTAAAGCTTTAGAGGGTATTTTGTAATGAATATTTTGCAGATTCTTCCAGAGTTGAATGTGGGGGGTGTTGAGACTGGCACCATTGATTTGTCTAAATATTTAGTGCAGCATGGACATAAATCGGTGGTAGTTTCTGCAGGGGGAAGCTTGGTTGGTGATCTAGAGAAAAATGGTTCGATCCACTATGTTTTACCTGTGGATAAGAAGAATTTTTTTATTATGTTTAAGATGATTAATAAATTAGTTCGTATTATTGAAAAGGAAAAGATTGATATTGTTCATGCGCGTTCAAGAGTTCCAGCTTGGATAGCTTTTTTTGCTTGTAGAAGGACACAAGCTGTTTTTATTACCACCTGTCATGGTTATTATAGTAAACATTTATTTAGCTCTGTGATGGGTTGGGGGAAGAAGGTTATTGCTATTAGTGAAGTGATTGGCCAGCATATGGTCCAGGATTTTGGAGTGCCTTCGCATCATATCAGTATCATCGCCCGCAGTGTGGATGTGTCAAAGTTTAATATTCCACGAGTTATTAAAGATCCTGGTGATCCATTGATCATTACCATGGTTGGTCGAATCACACCACTTAAAGGACACCCTTATTTCTTAAAAGCTATGGCCCAAGTTATAAGAAAATTACCTAATGTTAAGGTGCAGATTATCGGAGATGCTGCCCAGAAAAGAGCAACTTATAAACAGGAATTAGTATTGTTAACTAAACGATTAGGCATAGCCAGACATGTGGAATTTTTAGGTAATCGTAGGGATATTCCTCAACTTTTATCTCAATCAGATTGTTTGGTTTTATCGACTATAACTCAAGAGGCCTTTGGTAGGGTCATTTTGGAAGCTCAAGCAGCTGGTGTGCCTGTGGTTGCAACTAAGGTTGGGGGAGTATCGGAAATTATAGATCATGAAAAAACAGGACTTTTGGTAACTCCTAAAGATGTAGAGGGAATGGCTCAAGCGGTTCTTCGTGTTCTGGGGGATAGCCAATTGGTTGTTTCTTTTGTGGCAGAGGCTAAAAAGAAAATAGAGAATCGCTATACCTTAAGACATATGGCTGAAGAAACTCTAAAAGTTTATTTAGAGGCCTCACGTTCATTAAATATTCTAGTAATAAAGTTAACAGCTGTTGGAGATGTTGTTTTATCAATGGGAGCTTTAAAAGCTTTGCGTCAGAAATTTCCGGATGCGCATATTCACGTTTTAACTTCTGCCGAGGCAAGTTCTATTGTTCAGCGTTGTCCGTATATCAATAGTGTTATTATCTTTGATATATCTAAGAAAAATTTATCTTCTCTTTGGCAAGTGAGTAAGATCTTGCGTAAATATAGTTTTGATAAGATTGTTGATTTGCAGAATAACCGTACGAGTCATATTTTAAGTTCATTGTGTTCTTCAAAAGAATCTTATGGCTATAATAATGGAAAATTGGGATTTCTTTTAAGTCATGGGGTTAAGGATGATTTAAAAGATATTCCTCCTGTGGAGCATCAGTTCCGTATCTTGCAATTATTAGGAATTTCTTATCATTCAGATGTTAGTTTGGAACTTTGGCCTTCCTCTAAGGATGAGAAATATGTTCAAGATATTTTAGATAGCGAATGGTTAGGGACATATAAAGATATCGTAGGGATTAACATATCTGCTTCTGCTGGGTGGCCAACAAAGAACTGGCCTGCTGAGTATATTGTTAAATTATCTGATCTTTTAGGTTCTAAGAATATTCGTGTTCTTTTAACAGGACAAAATAAAGATTTAGTATTGGCTCGTCATCTAGTATCAAAATCTAAGTCTAAACCGGTTAATTTTGCAGGTAAAACTAATATTTTGCAATTAGCAGCTTTAATTAGTCGATGTAAGGTTTATGTTACTCCTGATTCAGCGCCGCTGCATGTAGCTGCTGCGATGAAGGTTCCTGTGATTGCATTTTTTGGTCCCACCGATCCTGTGCGTCATATGCCTCCGATTGATAAAGGAATAGTCTTGCGACGTGATTTAAAATGTTCTCCTTGTTATTCTGGAGCGTGTAGAATAAAAACACATGTATGCATGAAAGAAATCACTCCTGAGCAAGTTTTTCAAAAAATTATGGATTTGATGCGATGAAAATTCTATTCTTGACAACTCATCTTAATACAGGAGGTATTACCAGTTACTTATTGTCTTTAACTCAATCTTTAACTCAAAGAGGGCATAAGGTTTTTGTGGTTAGCGCTGGCGGAAATTGCGTATCTCTTTTAGAAGGTTTTGGTGGAGAGCATATCAATTTAGGGTTCCGCACTAAATCAGAATTAGATTTGAGAATTTATCTCAAATTGGGATTTCTAAAGAACTTTGTTAAGAACGAAGGAATAGATATTATTCATGCTCAAACAAGGGTCACCCAGGTGATGGCCTATTTCCTCTCTGGTATGACAAAAAAGCCCTTTATAAGTACTTGCCATGGTTTTTTCAGAACACATTTCTTTAGACGTGTTTTTCCTTGCTGGGGGAATGGAGCTATTGCCATAAGTAAACCTGTGAGAGAACACTTGATCAAAGATTTCCATCTTTTAGAACAAAGAGTTCATCTTATTGCTAATGGCATCGATTGGGTAAAATTTTCTCCTGTAGAAAATGAAATCAAAGAATCTAAGCGCCAACAATGGAAGATTAAAGCTAAATTGGTGATCGGTATTATTGCCAGGTTATCCGATGTTAAGGGAATTGATATTTTATTAAAGACTATGCCACTTGTGATCAAACAATATCCAGATGTTTTGTTGATGATCGTAGGTGATGGACCTGAGAAAGAGAGATTAATTGATTTAGTTGATGGTTTGAATTTAACAAAGAATGTGCGTTTCGAAAATATTGTTAATCAAACGGTTGATTTGCTTCCTGTTTTTGATCTTTTCATTATGCCGTCTCGTCAGGAAGGTTTAGGTTTGTCAGTGATGGAGGCCCAAGCTTGTGCTTTGCCCGTTATTGCTTCGCGTGTGGGGGGATTGGTTGATTTGATCGAAGATGGAAGGACAGGTTATTTGGTTTCAGTAGAGGATCATAAAGCGTTAGCATTTAAAATTATTGAAGTTTTAGGAAATCCTATGAAAGCCAAACAAGTGGGTCTTGCTGCTAGAGAGAATATTATCAGGAAATTTTCTTTAGAACGAATGGCAGAAGATACAGAAAAGGTTTATGAACAATATTCTTGTTGTTAATATTAATTGGTTAGGGGATGCTGTTTTTTCAACCCCGGTATTTAAAGCTCTCAAAGAAAATTATCCCTTAGCGAAGGTGACTTGTCTGTGCGTCCCTAGGGTTAAGAATGTTATAGAACTTTGTCCTTTTATTGATGAGATTATTGTTTTAGATGAGAAAAAACTGCATTTTTGGCCATGGCAGAAGTTAGCTTTAGTGAATGATTTGCGCCGCAGGTCTTTTGATGTTGTTTTTCTTTTGCATCGTTCTTTGACTCGGGGGTTGTTGGTTTTTTTAGCCGGCATTCCTTTGAGAATAGGATACTGTAAAACAAAGTTACTTTTAACTCATCCGGTTGATTTTCAAGATGAAGGCATACATCGGGTGGATGTTTATTTGAAAGTGTTAGAAAGTTATGGTTTGAAGATTAAAGATCGGACTTATCAGCTTAATTTGAAAACGGATGATTCTAGGAATTTGAATAAACTTCTTGAAACAAAAGGCGTTAGAGAAGATCACAGGATTGTTGTTCTCCATACAGCAGGAAATTGGGAATTAAAGCGTTGGCCATCAGCTCATTTTGTGCATTTAATTGAAAGTATTAGTAAAAATCCTCAAGTTAGGATTATTTTATCTGGCAGCCAAGGCGATTTTGAATATTGTCAGGGTATTAATATGCAGGCGCAGAATAAGGCCATTCTAATTGCTGGAGAGACGACATTAGGGCAATCGTTGGCGTTGTATTATAGGGCTTCAGTTGTCATTTCTTCAGATAGTGGTCCTTTACATTTAGCGCATAGTGTGGGAGCTAATGTTCTTGGGATCTTTGGTCCTACTCGTCCTGAGATTACAGGAATACGGGGAATAGGAAAGGGGAGAATGTTATTTAAAGATGTTTCTTGTAACAAGGCTCCTTGTTATCATCTCGCTTGTACTAATAATATTTGTATGCAAACAATAACGGTTAATGATGTTCTGGAAGCTGTCCAAAAATTCATCAGTTAAGAATATCCTGGTTATCACTTTAAGTAATATTGGTGATGTGCTTTTATCTGCCCCTGTGATTGATATTCTTCTAAGAGATTTTTCATCGGCGAGATTATCCTTAGTGATTGGAGAAAGAGCAGCTTCTTTATTTGAAGGAAATACCCGTATTAGCCAAATTCATATTTTTGATAAAGAACGTAATTTCTTTAAACAAGCTCAGTGGACTTTAGCTTTAAGAGAATTTCGCTATGATTTGGTAGTGGATCTTAGAAATTCGATGATTGGTTATTCTCTAACACCGCATTGGGTTACGTCACCACAATTATTTATTAATAAACAGATTCATTTAAAAGACCGACATTTAAATCGATTACGGATGCTTTATGATTTTGGATCTTCTTTAGCTGTTCCTTCAACAATAGCACCGTCAGTTAAGGATCAAGAATATATTGATCAATTACTAAAACCTTTTTTAATGCAGGATTCTTCTCTCCCTGCCGGCAGGCAGGCTTTTGTTTTTATTGCGCCATTTGCTGCAGATTCAAGTAAGACTTGGGATTCTATGGAATTTGCGCATTTGAGCAAGGCGATCTTTAATCAATATGGTCGTAAGGTTGTTATGATTGGGAATACTCAACAAAAACAAGCAATTGAAGACATTGTTAAACAAGCAGATGTTCCTATCCTTAATTTAGCAGGTCGCACCAATTTAATTCAAGCAGCCGCTTTGATCAAACGATCTCTGATCGCAGTTGTTCATGACAGCGGTCCTATGCATATCGCTAGTTATCTTAATAAGCCGGTGGTAGCTCTTTTTGGTCCTACTGATCCTAGGTGTTCTTCTCCTTGGAGTTCAATTTCTAGAGTGGTACATCGTAATTATCATTGTCCTCGTTGCTTAAATCCAAAAGCTTTGAATTTGTCTCATCATTGTATGTCATCGATCACACAGCGTGATGTGTTGGATGCATTTGGAGAAGTGTATGCTCAAATTAAATAATATATTGATTGTAAGGACTGATCGGATTGGGGATGTGGTTCTGACAACCCCCGTCGTTAAAGCGTTACGAACAGCTTATCTCAATGCTCGACTTTCAATGATGGTCACTCCTTCAACTAAAGATCTGGTCGTTGGTAATCCTTATTTAGATGAAGTTCTCTTGGATGATCGTAGCGGTCGTCATCAAGGGTTATTGGGATTTTTGAAACTGGCTCGGGATATTCGGCAAAGAAGGTTTGATGCTGTTTTTATTTTTCATACGAAACGACGATATAATTTAGCATGTTTTTTGGCAGGGGTTCCTGTACGTATAGCTTATAAGAATGACAAGTTTGGGTTCTTATTGACCCATCCAGTTAGGGATATGCGCTCACAAGGGGAACAACATGAGGCTCAGTATTGTTTAGACCTTTTAAAGAAGGTAGGGATTGAAGCTCCTCATTTAGATTTTCTTCTTCCTGTGGATAAAGAAGCAGAGAATTGGGCAGGCCAATGGCTTTCTTCTCAGGGAATTAATAGTGGGGATATAATTGCTATTCATGCCGGTTCCAGCGACGAGGAAAAATGCTGGTCAAAAGAAAGCTTTGCCAAACTTATCGATGCCTTAGGGCGGAAGTATTCTCTCAAGATTGTCTTAATTGGGTCCAAACAAACTTTAGATCGTTCAATGGAAATTATCCGTTTAACCAATCAAAAACCTTTGGATCTAACTGGGCAGACAAGTTTGGCTCAGACGGTAAGCCTTTTAAGAAGGTGTCGTCTCTTGATCTCGAATGATTCAGGTCCTGTTCATATTGGAACTGCGGTGGATATTGATGTGATTTCTTTGTTTATGCGTAATGAGCCAGGCATTAATCCTGAACGTTGGAAGCCATTATCAGAAAAAGGTGTTTGTCTTTATTCTCCAACAGGCTTGCAGGTGGAAGATGTTTTAGTGGCTGTCGATATAATTTCTAAAAAAGATTATCAGAAATCTTTTCATTGGTGATTCTAGGAGATGCACAGTAATCAGTAATGATTTATTCGCTAGCAGAGGATCAAAGAAAAGAAGGGGGCTTGATAAATGAAAAGGGATCAATTAAACGTGGCGCTCATATTTATTGTGATCATGGGCTTTTGCCTAATAGGTTTTGGCATCGTTAAGTCCTTATATGCTAAAACAGGCGTGATAACCGCTCAAGAGAGCGCTAGTTGTACGCAAATGGTGGATTCGCTAACAGCTTCTACTCGTGATCATCCGGAGATTCGCCCACTAGATCCGTATGGTATTTGCAAAGAAGGTTATGTTCGATCACATTGGATGCAAGGCGTTACATGGATCATTGTGGGAGGATTGATTGTCTGTGCCACGATTGTTATAAAGAAATTCTTCCTTTAATAAAAAATCTTCATAATTTTTTCACTGGTTATTGAGGGTATTCTTGTGTATAATTTAAAACTTAACTTTATGTTCGGGATGTAGCGCAGTTGGCTAGCGCACTTGAATGGGGTTCAAGAGGTCGAGGGTTCAAATCCCTCCGTCCCGACCATTATTATATGGAATCTTATGTCTGAACCATTACAAAACCGTCGTGAACATGTTCGTATTTATCGTAGTTTTATCTTAAACTACCATCCACTTTCTAATATTTCCGCACAAAAAGAAATTACGCAGATCAATAATATTAGCCAAGGGGGGATAAATTTCTCTGTAACTTCTCCGTTGATTGTTGGAGATCAGTATGGGATAGAGTTGAAAACTCCATTTTTAGCAGAGGGCGTTTATTTGCAAGGGGAAGTCTTAGAATGTCGAGAAAAGATCATAGGATTGATCTATGAGATCAGATTAAAGTTTAAAGATCTTTCTACGTCGGCTAAAGAAGTGTTAAATAAGGTTGAACAATACGCCCATAAGGAGATTTAGCTTATATGGATCGCATTAATATTGGATTAGTAGGGTACGGTGTTGTAGGTCAGGGAGTGGTTAAAACTCTTAAGAGTCGACGCAAGTTTCTACGTGAAAAGTATGAGACAGATTTTTTTATAAAGACCATTTGTGACCGTAGTATTTCTAAAAAACCAAATCCTTCTTTAGATAACACCTTATTAACCTCGGATTATAATGTTATTCTTAAAGATCCTGAAATTCATGTGGTGGTGGAGTTAATTGGTGGATTGTCCCCTGCTAAAGAAATAGTTCTAGGTGCTTTAAGAGCTAAAAAACATGTGGTCACAGCGAATAAGGCCTTGATTGCAGAATGCGGTTTGGAATTGTTTAAAGAAGCTGATGCCAATGGTTGTAGTATTCTTTTTGAATCGTCGGTAGGAGCAGGTATTCCTATCATTCGTACGATCACAGAAGGGATGGCTGGAAATAAATTTAATGGTGTTTACGGTATTGTGAATGGAACTTGTAATTTTATTCTGAGTGCCATGTCTAAAAGTAAATTATCTTTTGCTCAAGCTCTTAAAGAGGCTCAGGAAAAGGGTTATGCTGAAAGTAATCCCACTTTAGATATTAGCGGTATGGATTCAGCTTATAAATTGGCCATTTTGGTTTTTCTGACCATGGGTAAATTTGTGAGTGTTAAAGATATTTACGTGGAAGGAATTAATCATATTTCTAACGAGGATATTGAATTTGCAGAGAGTTTAAATTTAACGATTCGTTTGTTGGCTATTGGTAAAAAGATTGGCACTCAATTGGATGTTCGGGTTCATCCCACCATGATCCCTAAAGATCACGGATTAGCAACAGTCAATGGTGTCGATAATGCTATCTTTCTTGATTCTGATCCTCTAGGAGATGTGTTCATCGAAGGTCAAGGCGCGGGTGCTTTAACAGCAGCCATGGGTGTTGTTTCTGATCTTATCAATTTAGGTATTCGTGTCGATGCTCCAGCTTGTATTTGGGCGTTTAATCCTGCGGAGGAAGTCGCTAATATTTCTTTTAGAAAGATCGATGAGATTGAAACTAGGTTTTACATTCGTTTTATGGTCACCGATAAGCCAGGTGTTCTAGCTGCGATCACGGCAGTTTTAGGTCAGCATAATATTTCCATTGCTTCTGTTTCCCAAAAGCAGGAAAACAAAGGGTCTACAGTTCCTGTTGTTATATTGACTCATCAGGCTAATGAACGTCAGGTGAGGGAAGCTTTAGATAAGATCACCAACTTGGCTGTTATTCGAGGCAGACCTGTCGCTATTCGTATGGAGAAGCTCTAATGCGTTGGACAGGCCTTATCAATCATTACCGCGAATATTTACCGGTATCCGATAAGACACCGGTTGTCACTCTTTATGAAGGTAATACTCCGCTTATTCCTGCCGAGTCTTTAAATAAGATTACTGGTTTGCAAGTTTTCTTAAAATATGAAGGATTAAATCCGACAGGATCTTTTAAAGATCGTGGCATGACCATGGCCATTTCCAAAGCTAAGGAAAAAGGGGCTTCTGTTGTTATGTGTGCTTCCACGGGGAATACTTCTGCTTCCGCAGCGGCCTATGCTGCAAGGGGTGGTTTAAAATGTGTTGTAATAATTCCTAATGGTAATATTGCTCTTGGTAAATTAGCTCAGGCTATGATTCATCAAGCGCAGGTCATTGCTATTGATGGTAATTTTGATGATGCCCTGAATTTAGTTAAAGATATCACAGACAATTATCCGGTTGAGCTGGTGAATTCTTTGAATCCCTATCGCATAGAAGGACAGAAAACAGCAGCGTTTGAGGTTTGTGATTTTTTAGGTGATGCTCCTGAGTTTCATGCGATCCCAGTTGGTAATGCTGGAAATATTACAGCCTATTGGAAGGGTTACAAAGAATATAAAAAAGCAGGTAAGAGTCAATCTTTGCCTGTGATGTTAGGTTTTCAAGCAGCAGGGGCAGCTCCGATTGTCCATAATAAAATTATTGAGCTTCCTGAGACTATTGCTACGGCTATTCGTATTGGTAATCCAGCTAGTTGGAAATCTGCCGTTGAAGCTAGGGATGAATCCAAGGGTTTAATTGATCTAGTGACTGATGAAGAAATTCTACAGGCGTATCATTTATTAGCTCAAACAGCAGGTATTTTTGTTGAACCAGCATCGGCAGCATCGGTTGCGGGGATAATTAAATTGGCAAAGGCGGGATATTTTAAAAGGGCCAGTGGTCGTATTGTTTGTACAGTCACAGGGCATGGCCTGAAGGATCCCAAAACAGCGATGAAGGATCTGCCTGAACCTGTGGTTGTTAAATCTGATCGTCGATCAATTCTCTCATTAATAGGGCTTTAATATGCGAGTACTAATTACTTGCGGACCAACATGGGTTCCTATTGATGATGTGCGGGTGATTAGTAATCAATCCAGCGGAGAAATGGGGCATCTCATTGCCCAAGAATTTGCAGCTAGAAAAGCAAAGGTAACCTTGATTGAAGGACCTGTGACACATGTCTTTTCAAATAAAAATGTAGAAATCATTAAATATAATTTTTTCGATGAGTTGCAAAAGATTTTATTAGAGCAGATAAGCTTGAGATATGATGTTCTGATTCACGCTGCTGCTGTTTCAGATTTTAAAATGACTAAAGTGTTCAAGGGGAAGCTTAGTTCTTCTCAAGAGGTGTCTTTAAAATTTACGCCTACAGCTAAAATCATTAACAGTATTAAGATTAAGGCGCCGCGTATTTTCTTAGTAGGTTTTAAATTAGAATCTCATTTAAACGCAGCTAATGCGGTAGAAGAATGTAAGGAATTGTTTGATATAGCTCATTGTGATTTAGTGGTGGCTAATACGCTAAGAAATGGATATAAAGGGTTTATAATTGATAAAGAAAAAAATATTTGGTTGAAATCAGACAATAAGAAAGAATTGGTTCAAGGTTTAGTTAGATTGATTAATCAAATATGAAATATATTATTCTAGTTCCAGATGGCATGGCCGATGAGCCAGTCGCTCAATTAAACGGTCAAACACCTCTTCAAGCCGCTAACACGCCGAATATGGATTTCTTGGCTCAGGGTGGTTTGTCAGCCTTGGTGCAGACAATTCCGCAGGGGATGTCACCAGGATCTGATATTGGTAATTTAGCTCTTATGGGTTATGATCCAAAAGTTAATTTCTCTGGACGAGCTCCTTTAGAAGCGGCTAGTTTAGGTGTTAAGCTTCGTGATGATGAAGTTGCTTTTCGTTGTAATTTGATTACAGAAGAAGATGGTCTGATGAATGATTATAGTGCCGGTCATATATCGACTGATGAAGCCAAAGTACTCATTGAATATCTGCAGAGGATGATTGATTGGCCGGATGTACGTTTTTATCCTGGTAAAAGTTACAGGCATTTGATGATTTTAAGGCCTATTGATCGTGAACAGTTGCTTAAGGTTAAAACAGTACCACCACATGATATTTTAAATCAATCTATTAAAAAATATTTGCCTCATGGACCTCAAAGTGATATTTTGCTTAATTTGATGGAGAAGTCTAAGAAGATTTTATTTGATCATCAGGTCAATCAAACCAGGCTTGATTTAAAAGAAAAGCCGGCTAATATGATTTGGCTCTGGGGGCAGGGATCAAGGCCTAATTTACCGTTGTTTAAGGATCGCTATCATTTAACAGGTTCAGTTATTTCTGCTGTAGATCTAGTGAATGGAATAGGTCTTTTGGCTGGATTGGATGTTATTTCAGTGCCTGGAGCTAATGGGTATTATAATACGAATTATAAAGGTAAGGCAGAATACGCGCTTAAATCTTTGAAAAATAAAGATTTTGTTTATGTGCATGTAGAAGCACCTGATGAAGCGGGACATAACGGGGACTATCTAGCTAAGAAGGAATGTATTGAACATTTTGATAATCTGGTTGTTGGCACGGTTAGAAATTATTTAAAGGATCATAGGGATGTTAGAGTGCTTATTGCCCCTGATCATCCGACACCGGTTTCTCGTCGTACACATACATCTGATCCGGTTCCTTTTATTGTTTATGGACCAGGAATTGAATCTAATGGAGTGCGCATGTATTCTGAAGAGGAAGCAGGAACAAAAGGAATAAAATTTAGCAGTGGTCATGAAATGGTTGAATATTTTTTAAAGAGGAATTAATTTATGGAAAAGGAAATTGTTGTTCAGAAATTTGGCGGTTCTTCGGTAGCGAATATCGAAAGAATTAAGAATGTTGCTCAAAGAGTAATTTCTTATAAAAATAAGCATACGGATGTAGCGGTGGTCGTTTCTGCGTTAGGAGACACAACTGATGAATTAGAAGCGCTAGCACTTCAATTGACGACAACTCCGCCTGATAGAGAAATGGATATGCTTTTATCAACTGGCGAGCAGATTTCTTGCGCACTTTTAGCTATTGCGATCAAAGCTTTAGGTCATGAGGCGATTTCTTTTACAGGTCGTCAGGTAGGAATTAAAACGGATAAAATGTACACTAAGGCGCGCATTATCACGATTGATGGAAAGCGTATTAAAAAAGCATTTAAAGAGGGTAAAATTGTTATTGTGGCCGGGTACCAAGGTGTGACGTCTGATGATGATATTACCACCCTAGGGAGGGGTGGTTCTGATTTAACAGCGGTGGCTTTGGCGAAAGCGTTAAGAGCAAATGTTTGTGAAATTTATACGGATGTGGATGGTATTTATACCACTGATCCTCGTATTGTTAAAGAAGCTCGTAAGATTAAGAAAATTACATTTGATGAAATGTTAGAAATGGCTTCTTTAGGTGCTCAAGTGATGCAGCCGCGCTCGATTGAAGTGGCCAAACGTTTTAATATTCCCTTACATGTGCGTTCAAGTTTTTCAAAGGAGGAAGGAACTATGATTATTAAAGAAAATGAAAAAATGGAAGAAATTGCCGTCAGAGGTGTGACTTGTAATAAAAGCGAAGCTAAGATTACTATTTGTAGCGTTCCTGACAAACCAGGGATTGCTGCAAAGATTTTTAGTGAGATTTCAAGACAAGGTATTAATGTTGACACCATTGTGCAGAATGTACCGCATGATAGGCTTTCAGATATTTCTTTTACTGTACCTAAGGCGGAATTAAATAAGGCTATTAAGGCTACTCGGGCTATCGGTAGTAAAATTGGTGCAGGGGATATTTTTGAAGACCGTAATGTGGCTCGTGTTTCTTTGGTGGGAAGCGGTATGCGTTCTCATAGTGGGATAGCTGCTCGAATGTTTAAAACATTGGCTGATGAGCAAATTAATATTGATATGATCTCTACGTCAGAAATCAGTGTTTCTTGTATTATTCAGCAGGACTTGGCTGATAAGGCGGTTAGATCATTACACAAAGCATTTAAGTTAGAGCAGATTTAAGTAGGGGCTGGGCATGCCCAGCCTGTACATTATAAAAAGGATTTATTGATGTCAAAAATAATCATATACGACACAACTCTTCGGGATGGTTCTCAAACCGAAGGAGTTTCTTATACAGTAGCGGATAAATTGAAGATCACTTTAAAGCTTGATGAATTAGGAATTCATTATATCGAAGGCGGTTGGCCGGGCTCTAATCCAAAAGATAAAGAATATTTTGAGCTTATGAAGACTCGTAAATTAAAGAATGCTAAGCTGGCGGCTTTTGGTTCAACCCGTCGAGCCAATATTAAACCTGAAGATGATACAAATTTAAAAGAACTGATTGCCTCTCGAACACCAACGGTAACGATTTTTGGCAAGAGCTGGTCTTTACATGTGACGGATGTTCTTAAGACGACATTGGAAGAAAATCTGAAGATGATCACGGATTCCATTGCGTTTTTAAAAAAGAACAAACGAGAAGTTTTTTATGATGCTGAGCATTTCTTTGATGGGTATAAAAAAGATTCTAAATATGCTCTTTCTACACTTTTAGCCGCTTATAAAGCGAAGGCAGATTGTATTATTCTTTGTGATACTAACGGTGGAACCTTGCCTGAAGAAATTGCAAAAATTGTTAAAGATGTGAGGAAGAAAATCAAAGGTTCTTTAGGTATTCATACTCACAATGATCAGGATTTGGCTGTGGCTAATTCTCTGGCGGCTATTAATGCCGGATGCGTTCAGGTGCAGGGGACGTTTAATGGTTTAGGGGAACGATGCGGCAATGCAGACTTGTGCACTATTATGTCTATCTTAGAAACTAAGATGAAAAGAAAGTCTATTCCTGAGAATAAGATTAAACATCTTATGGAGGCTTCTTATTACATTAGTGAAGTCAGCAATTACACATTGGCAGGTAATCATCCTTTTGTGGGTCATTCGGCTTTTGCGCATAAGGGGGGAGTTCACATTGATGCGATGCTTAAAAATCCTATGGCCTACGAGCATATTAATCCTGAAATCGTGGGGAATCATCGCAGACTTCTGACTTCAGAATTAGCGGGTAAAATGCCTATTATTTTAAAAGCGGCAAAGATGAATATTTCTCTCGATAAGAATTCTCCTGAAGCTCGTGAAATTATGTTAGCTCTTCAAGATAAGGAGCTTAATGGTTATCAATTTGAAGGGGCGGATGCTTCTTTTGAATTGTTTATGAAGCGTCATTTAAAATTATATCAGTCTTTTTTTCATTTAGATGGCTTTAAAGTTTATACCGAGAAAAAATTAGATGGTTCTGTGATTGCTGGGGCAACTGTTCGTTTGAAGGTTAATGGAAACGATGAAATGGCTTCTGTGGAAGGTCATGGTCCCGTCGAAGTTTTGGATAAAGCACTGCGTAGTGCTTTGCGTAAATTTTATCCAAACTTGGAACATATGCATTTGTCAGACTATAAGGTGCGCGTCTTAGATACTAAGGAGGGCACAGCAGCTCGTGTGCGTGTCTTAATTGAATCTCAGGATGAATGTGATTCCTGGACGACGGTAGGTGTGCATGAAAATGTCATCGAAGCCAGTTGGGAAGCCTTGGTTGATGCTATTGAATATAAATTATTGAAGGATAAGAAATAAATCTGTGTCTGAATTATCCCCTCGTTATAGCTCTAAAGAAACCGAAGAGAAATGGCTGAAGGTTTGGAAGGAAGGAAAATTCTTTCATGCTAAATCTGATTCTAAAAAGAAGCCCTTTACGGTTGTTATTCCGCCGCCGAACGTCACCGGTATTCTCCATATGGGGCATGCACTCAATAATACCCTACAGGATATTTTAATCCGTTATAAACGTATGAATGGTTTTGAGGCTCTCTGGATGCCTGGTACGGATCATGCAGGGATTGCAACTCAAAATGTTGTTGAGAAACAATTGGTTAAGGAAGGTAAGAAGCGTCAGGATTTTAGCCGGGAAGAATTTGTAAAGAAACTTTGGGCTTGGAAGCAGCAATATGGCGATACTATTATTCATCAGTTAGAAAAATTAGGTTCTTCCTGTGATTGGTTGCGCACACGTTTTACCATGGATGATGCGTATAGTGATGCTGTCAATGAAGCGTTTGTGCATTTGCACAAGAAGGGCTTGATTTATCGAGGGGAACGTATTATTAATTGGTGTCCTCGTTGTCAAACGGCACTTTCCGATGAAGAAGCAGAGCATCAAGAAAAGAATGGTAAACTTTATTACATTAAATATCCTTTGAAAATTAGTGACAGGCACTATTTTTCAGAAGTGTCTTCGGGAGAAAAAATAGTGCCTGTCACTAATTATATTGTTGTAGCTACCACCCGTCCTGAAACGATGTTAGGAGATGTGGCAGTTGCTGTTAATCCTAAAGATTCTCGTTATACAAAGCTTATTGGTCAAATTTTGATTTTACCTTTAGTGAATCGTGAAATTAAGATTATTGCGGATGATTTTGTGTCGGCAGAATTTGGTACTGGTGCAGTCAAGGTGACTCCAGCCCATGATCCCAATGATTTTATGATGGGACAGCGCCATCAATTACCTGTGATTAATGTGATGCATCCGGATGCACGTATTAATGAGGCAGGTGCTCAATATAGCGGATTAGATCGTTTCGAGGCGCGTAAAAAGATTATTGCGGATCTAGATGCTCAAGGCCTTCTAGAAAAGATTGAAGATCATAAAAATGCCGTTGGTCATTGTTATCGTTGCGATACTATTGTGGAGCCATATTTATCTAAGCAATGGTTTGTAAAGATGAAGCCATTGTCCTTACCTGCCATAGAAGCTGTTAAAAAAGGTACAATTAAGATTCGTCCAGAACGCTTTGAGAAGTTTTATCTGAATTGGATGGATGAAATTCGCGATTGGTGTATTTCTCGTCAGATTTGGTGGGGACATCGTATTCCTGTTTGGTATGACACAGAAGGTAATCTCTTTGTGGCTTCGAATGAACTAGGGGCTCAAGCTCAAGCTACTGCAAAACACGGCAAGGCGGTTGAATTAAAACAAGATGAAGATGTCTTAGATACTTGGTTTTCATCATGGCTGTGGCCATTTGCCACCTTGGGATGGCCTAAGGATAGCACTGATTTAAATTTTTTTTATCCGACTAAGACTTTGTTTACTGCTTCAGAAATTATTTTTTTCTGGGTGGCTCGTATGATTATGGCTGGTTATGAATTTATGGGGAAGGAGCCTTTTACTGAGGTCTATATTCATGGAACTGTGCGTGATGCTAAGGGGCGTAAGATGTCTAAGTCTTTAGGAAATGCTATCGATCCGTTGGAAATTATCGAGGAGTATGGGGCAGATGCGCTTCGTTTTAGTTTGATTATTAATTCTGGGCAGGATATTTTTATCTCGAAAGAGAAATTTGAGATTGGTCGTAATTTTGCTAATAAAATCTGGAACGCTTCACGTTTGATATTTAGTAATTGTAATCAGACCTTGGAGAAAGGGGATTACGAGGTTTTGGATGTTAAGGCGTTGGATTTACCGTCACGTTGGATAATCAATCGTTTTTATGAAACCCTTTCTAAAACATCTCAGGCGATTGAAACTTTTCGTTATTCTGAAGCAGAAATCTTAGTTCAAGATTTCTTCTGGGGTTCATTCTGCGACTGGTATTTGGAGCTGACTAAGAGTAAGTTCACGGACATTAATGTTCAAAAAACAGCTTTATTTATATTGAAGAATTCTTTAAAAATGATGCATCCATTTATACCTTTTGTGACTGAAGAAATTTACAGCAAGTTGAATACAAAAGAAGAATGTCTTTCGATTGCTTCTTGGCCCAGCTTACAAAAAGACCTGATCGATGATAAAGCCTTCTCTCAAATGCAAACAGTAATTGATGTGATCACGGCTATTCGTAATATTCGTACTCAATGGAATGTAAAACCTAATGAGCAAGTTGATGTTGTTCTAAGCGTGGATAATTCATCAACAGAAAAACTTCTCATTGATAATCAACTGGATATACAAAGATTGGGTCGCCTTAAAACCTTAACCATTGATTCTAAGATAAAGACAGTGAAGGATGCTGCAAGTAGCTTAGTTGGTTCTGTGAAAGTTTTTATTCCACTAGGGGGTTTAGTAGATTTAGCTGTTGAGAAAAAGCGTATGTTGGCGGAGATTGTCCAAAAACAAAAAGCGATTGATTCTTTGCAATTGCGTTTGGGTAATGAGGCCTTTGCCAGTAAAGCCCCCGAAGATGTTATTGCCAAGGAAAGAGAACGTTTGGCAACCCTCCAAAAAGAAGTTTCAGAATTAAATAAAGTGCTGGCTGATTTAGCGTAAGTTATTGAATACCTTCTCTGAGCAGGATATAATGGGCGCCATGAATGTTGATTTCTTAAAAGTTATTGTGAATGCAGCTTTAGCTGAAGATTTAGGAAGTGGAGACATTACGACTAATAGTCTTATTCCGGCTTCAGCTCAAGCGGAGGCTCGCATATTATTTAAATCAGGAGGCGTCGTTTGTGGACTAAATGTAGCGGAATGTGTCTTTAAAACTTTAAATAAAAGGGTGAATTTCAAAAAGATCATTAATGAAGGAAGTTTAGTTAAGAAACAAACGATTGTTGCTGTGATCAAAGGGCCAGCTAGAGCTATTTTAACAGGCGAACGGGTGGCTATTAATTTCTTAAATCATCTTTCGTCAATTGCAACCAATACAAGAACCTTCGCGAATAGCGTTAAACTTTATAAATCTAAGATTTTAGATACTAGAAAAACGACTCCACTGTTGCGTCATATGGAACGTTATGCCGTTAAAGTTGGTGACGGAGAAAATCATCGCTTTGATCTATCAGAAATGGCTATGATCAAAGATAATCATCGCTCCATGCTTGTGAAATATGGTTTAGTAGAAGCAGTGAGAATTGTTAAAGATAAGACCAAAAAAAAGGTTATTTTGGAAGTTGATACTTGGGAGGAGTTTAAAGAAGCTTTAACATCCAAAGCAGAAGTGATCTTGTTGGATAATATGACGCCTGTTCAAGTTTATAAAGCGGTTATCCTGCGTAACAAAATTAATCCTCATATTTTATTAGAAGCATCGGGTGGAATTAATATTAATAATGTGCGTGCTTATGCCAAGTCTGGAGTTGAGCGTATATCAGTAGGCAGTCTGACTTCTGTTAAAAGCGGCATTGATATTTCTTTAGATTTTGTATGATAAAAACTTCTTTATTATTATTCCTATTTACTTGTGGTTTGATATCTAGTTGGGCTCAAGGTGCTCCTGTTGAGGGGATTGATCTTGGTTCTGAGGCTATTTTTGATGATCGAGCTTTGATAAACGGTTACACTGATAAATTTTCTGAGGAAGGCAAGGATGTATTATTGGCAATGATTGCGGATGATTCGATAGGTCCTTACAAATGCGCAGCCGCTGTTCGAGTATTTAAACAAAGATATGGTGGAGAACTTCTTTCAACGGAGAAATCAAGAGCATTGAAAATTCTTTTACGCAGGCTTAATCGTACGGATTCGCCTTTTGTGCAGGTAGAGATTTTTCATTCGTTGGTTGTATTAGACCATTACCAATATTTTGAATCCATGGTACCGCATTTGATTCAAAAGTTAGACCACTACAACGCGGTGGTGAGGGCTTTAGCTTATGATAATATTCAAGATGTTATCAAGGATGACGATCGTACCCGTGAGGCTAGAATTGTTTTTAATACATTGAGAAAAATCTTCTTCTTGAATCGCAACCGATTAAATAATATACAAGAACCTGATGAGAAATTAAAACAGAAGATTTTTATTTTACGTTGGGCCATTAAGGTTTTAGGGACCCAAGAACTTAAGCGATTACCGTCAGAAGTTATTAGATTATTATAAATAGTGACAGGCACTAATTATTCTTGTTGTAAGCGAGCTTCCCCAGTTCGTGAAAAAGAGTAAACCGTAATTAAACTCCCCTAAAATAAGGATTATTGTTATGCCAAGACAAGGACGAATTATTGTTACGGGAGAGTTATTTCATGTTACACAAAGAGGTAATTATAAACAGTGTATATTCGAAGATGATTTTGACAGGGTTCATTATCTGAAGCTTTTTGAAGAATATAAGAATAAATATGGACTTGAGCTATTTGCTTTTTGTTTAATGGATAATCATGTTCATTTCATTGTTAAGCCATTACATGCGCATTCTTTAGCTGAAACAATGTGCAGATGCCACCAAAGATACGCGTATTATTTACATAAGAAAAGAGAGGTTCAAGGACATTTGTGGCAGGAGAGATTTTATTCGTGTCTGTTATATGGGGATCATATCAGTCACGCTTTAAGATATGTTGAAAGGAATCCTGTTAGGGCAGGGATGGTGGCTCAACCATGGGATTATTCCTGGTCAAGCGCAAGGGCGCATTTAGGGACAGAATATAAAATAATTACATTGTCGGATTGCAGCAGTTATGTGGGAGATATTAATTGGAGGGATTTTATTAGCCAGTATGATGATGAGGAGCAGATAAAACAAATCAGAGAAAACACATTAAGAGGTTTGGTGGTGGGTCCGCAGGAAGCTATAATAAATCTGGAATTGATACTGGGAAGGGATATACTAACCAAGCCAAGAGGAAGGCCGCGGGTAATAAATAGTGACAGGCACTAATTAATCCAACGATAACGAGTAGAAATAATTAGTGCCTGTCACTATTTATCCTGATATAATTTTTCCCGTTATGTTATTAAATTCATTAACACTTCATACACCCAAAACAATCTCTGAAGCAGCTAAACTTTTTAAAGAGTTGGAAGATTCTAAGGTTTTAGCAGGCGGGACCTTTCTTTTAAATAGTTTAAAATTACTAAAGACCAAAGGTACCAAAACACCTAAGAATATTTTGAGTTTAGCTAAGGTTGAGAATTTGAAAGGGATTAGTACAGATGGTCAAAACCTGACGATTAAGGCTATGACGACCATTACTGAGCTTTTTGAATCTCCTCTGTTAGAAAACAATTTTCAGATTCTTCATACGATCTGTCGTAATATTTCTACAACACCAATTCGTAATATGGCTAGTTTCGGCGGTAATTTAACATGCCGTTATACTTGGACAGAAATGCCTGTAGCGATGATTGCTCTAGATGCTCAGATGCATTTTATGGGACCTGATGGTCAGGATTCAGTCGTGAGCGCTGAAGATTTTTTTAAAAATAATGCCAGAAGTGAGAATTTATTTACCCATGCGGTTATCCTCAAAGATTCTCAAGCACGTTTGGCGTATCGACGTGTTCGAAAAATGTCTGATGTGGATCAGCCGTTATTAACTGTTTGTGTGAAAACTTCATTAAAAGGAAATCAATGGACACAAACAAGAGTTGTTATTAATAGCGGTACTGCTTTTGCTCAAAGAGATTATGTTTTAGAAGGATTTCTAAATGATAAGATTTCTAGCGTTCAATTAGGATCTTTGGCGATGGATCATTTAACTGGTGCTATCTATGACACCCGAAGCACAGAATATAAGCAGCATATGTTTCGGGTTTGTATAAGACAGGCGATCGAGGAAATATGCAAATCCAATTAACAATCAATGGAAAACACCAAACATTAACGATCAAGGGTAATGAGACGTTATTAGAACTTCTTCGTGATCAATTAGGGCTTACAGGAACCAAGACTTCCTGCCAGGAAAGTGAATGTGGGGCCTGCACGGTGATTATTAAAGGCAAGGCGGTGTTATCTTGCATTACCTTGGCTGCTAATTTAGATGGAGAGAGTGTTAGAACGATCGAGAGTTTAGCAACTGGTGATGTCTTACATCCGGTACAAAAAGCTTTTATCGAACATGGTTCTGTGCAGTGCGGTTTTTGTATTCCTGGGATGATTATGTCTTCTACAGCTTTGTTAGAGAAGAATCCTACCCCTAGTAAAACAGAAATTGAATACGCTTTAGATGGTAATATTTGCCGTTGTGCGAGTTATCATAAAATTGCTCAAGCTGTTGAGGCGGCGGGTTTAGAAATGAAGGAAGGGTCATTAGATGGCTAATCCTGTGAATTCTAAATTTGTAGATCAATATATCGATCCTGTTGGAAAAAGTGTTCCTCGTATTGAGGGAAGAGGGATTGTCACTGGTCAGATTAAATATGCTTTTGATTTATCTTTTCCTAATATGTTGGTTGGTAAGATGCTGCGTTCTCCTCATGCCCATGCCAAGATTATCAGTATTGATACTTCTAAAGCCGAAGCCTTGCCAGGTATTAAAGCCATCGTCACAGCTCGGGATACTCATTTAATTAAATTTGGTTCTAATGAATACTTTTTTCCTCACACTGTTGATCAAATGGCCCTTGAGGCTGATAAGGTTCGTTATATTGGTGATGAGATCGCTGCCGTCGCTGGAATTGATGAGGAAACCGTTGATCAGGCTTTGAAGCTGATCGATGTGAAATACGAAGTTCTACCGGCTGTCTTTGATATTGAAGAAGCGATGAAACCAACAGCTCCGATGATTCATGAAGCGCTTAATAATATGGCGGTGATTTTGCCTGTCAATTTTGGTAATCCTGCAAGAGTTATGAAGGAAGCAGATTATGTGAGGGAAGATAAATTTTGGTGTCCGGTGGCGCATCCTGTTCCTATGGAACCACATGTTTGCATAGGTCAATGGGAGACCTTTACCAACAAGGTAACCTTGTGGTCCTCAAGTCAGGCTCCGTTTAAATGTCGTGAAGCTTTAGCAAAGACTTTAAAATTAGATCTCAACGATGTTCGTGTGATCAAGATGCCAACGGGTGGCGGATTTGGTGGTAAGTTGGAAATGCTTCCTATGGATTTTTCTGCCTGTCTTTTATCTAAGAAGGCTGGAGGTGCTCCCGTAAAAATTGTTTATACGCGTGAAGAAGAGTTTATTGCCTCCCGTCGTAAGCATGGGATGATTTACAAAGTCAAAACGGGCGTTAAAAAGGATGGAACCATTATGGCTATGACGGGTGAAGTTCTAGCTGATGGTGGGGCCTATTGCAGTTATGGTCCAACGGTTTTAGCGGCAGCCATGATGCGTATTTTTATGGTTTATAAATTACAGCATTTTCGTATGACCGGTTATAGGGTTTATACCAATAATCCGATAAGTGGTGCGATGAGAGGTTTTGGCGGAGTGCAGTCAGGATTTGCGATTGAGTCTCACATGGATATGATTGCCAAGGATCTTGGAATGGATCCTGTTGAATTTCGTTTAAAAAATATTACAACGCCTAATATGGTCACTGTTAATAAAATGGTTTTAACGACCAATGGTTTAAAAGAATGTATTGAAAAAGCTTGTCTAGCTTCTCGTTGGAAAGAGAAACGTGGCCAACAGAAGAATATCTGTCGGGGAATTGGTATTGGTATTGCCGCTGACGTTATGGGTTCTAAAATGTATAAGTCTCATGAATCAGCAGGAGCTATTGTTAAGGTAGAAGAAGATGGTTCAGTGTATTTATTTACGGGAGCCGCTGATACAGGTCAGGGTTCAAATACTGCTTTGTCTCAAATTGCAGCGCATGAATTGGGTGTGAGCTATAGTCGTATTAAATGCAAGGCTGGAGACACCGAGATTACACCTTTTGATACAGGATCCTTTGCCAGTCGAGTGACCTTTATTTCTGGAAATGCAGCACTCTTAGGTGGTCGTGATGCCAAGCTGCAAATTTTAGAAATTGTTGCTAAAGAACATAATTTGAACATTAATGATTTAGATATTAAATCTGAAAAGGTTATTTTAAAGAAGTATGCTGAAGGCCTGCCTGCCGGTAGGCAGGTGTTAATGACCTTTGATAAGGCTCTTGAGCTTTGTTATTCCTTTAATTATGGCAAACAGATTATCGGCCGCGGCAGTTACAATCCAAAAACAACACCTATCGATTTTCGTACCGGTGAGGGAAATGTTTCTGGAAGCTATGGCTTTGAAGCACAGATTGCTGAAGTTGAAGTGGATAAGGAGACAGGTGTTATTAAAGTTTTAGAACTTTGGGATGCTCATGATATAGGAAAGGCGATTAATCCTCAATCTGTCGAATCTCAGATTGAAGGATCGCTTGCCATGGGATTAGGTTATACATTTTATGAAGATATGAAATTTAAAAATGGTCGCGTTTTGAATCCAGGGTTTGCCGGTTACAGAGTGCCTCGTTCGATTGGTATTCCTAAAATGAATACGATTTTAGTTGAAACCAATGATCCTGAAGGTCCATTTGGGGCTAAGGGAATGGGGGAGGCATCCTTGCTTCCAACTTCGGCTGCTATTGCTAATGCTGTGGAAGATGCGATAGGAGTTCGTATTAAAGAACTTCCTATAACGCCTGATAAAATTATTAAAGCTTTAAAAGAGAAAGAAAAAAGCTTGTCAGTTTAAATGAGAAGGATATAATTATGACTATGAAAAAAATATTTTTATTATTTATCTTAATGGGGGCCTTAACCGGCTGTACTGTTTATCAAATTGATTCTAAAGATTCTCTTTCATCCTCTATGGATTATTATCAGCCTAAAACAAATATTGATGAAGTTCAGTATTTGGAGAAAGTGGATAAGCCTTTCCAAGAAATCGGTGTAGTTACCGTTACTACTGAACGCCGTCAATCCCTGAGTGATGCTTTACCAAAGCTTAAACAGGAGGCGGCTATTCTAGGTGGCGATGCCATTACTGATGTCCAAAGTGATGCTACAGAAAATTGGAAAAAGGTGAGGCCAAAGAAGTTATTAGGTAATGCATACATCCGCGCAACCTACACTGCCAAGGTTATCGTTTTTAAATAAATAGTGACAGGCACTAATTAAATGAGAAGGCCTTTAAGAATAATCTTAAGGGCTTTTTTGTTTAATTAATTAGTGCCTGTCACTATTTTTTCTAATTCTTCTTTTGTATTAAAGCTTTGAATAATTCCAGGGTCATTGATTTCAAGGACTTTTGTTTGATAGAGCTTTATCAAGCTGTTTAGTCCTTTGTTTGGTGGAAGGTTTAGAATTTCATTTTTGAGTTTCGCGTTTAAAATAGGCGGGTGCCCTTTTTTTTCTTGATAAGAAGGAATGAGAATATCATGGACATGCTTTCTAAAATAGCAGATAAGAGTATCAATGGATGTTGTTAAAATAAAGGGACAGTCGATGGGTAGCAGCATAATCCCTTTTGAATTTTTATCGACGATATTTAAACCTGTTTGAAAAGAAGATGTTTGTCCAAGTTTATAATCTTTATTGTGGACAACACGGACTTTGCTGTGGTTTAATACATAAGGGTTGATTAAGTTTTCAAATGCGCCGGTGACAATAATAATTTCATCGATTAAGCTTTGAATCAGCTTTTCTTGTAGCACTTGGATAGTTTTCTGATTTTGTATATCAGCCAAAGCTTTAGGTGAACCAAAGCGCTTACTTTCTCCGGCTGTTAAAAGGATGCAAGAAATCATAGAACCATTATAAATTAAAGATTTTATTATATGATACTATTTTTTATTCTACTTATTAGTGTTGCTATGCTTATTGTTTTGTTTACCTTGCTTGCTCCGCAAAGGTTGCCTTGGTATAGGCCTCATTTAATTTTGAATCCAAATGAAGAAGAGATGTTTGTATTACAGCCTGTTCGTAGACAACCGATCATTATAGAAGGTTTGGCTGATCCAGAACCTGAGAGAAGAATAACATCTTCTTTTAATGATAGTGTTGATCGTTTGGATACTATTTTAGCTGAAAAAAATGTTCTCATTGAGAAATTTCAAAAACAGATAGTTGCTGAGAAATCACATCGGGCAGAATTTGAGAAAGTTCAAATATTGCTTGAAGAGGAAATTCAAAAATTAAGAAATCAAAACAAAGAACTTAAAATTAGAATAGGAGAAGAGTAATGGTTAAGATTTTATCGTTGTTGGTCAGTCTAATGTTAACAATGTCTAGTTTATCAAACGCACAAGTAAAGGAGAATGCAGTGGTTAATCAAATAGTTGTTCTAGAAACGAATCAAGGAAATGTTGAAATCAAATTATATTCTGAGTTTGCTCCTAAAACTTGCGAAAATTTTATTGGATTAGTTAAAAAAGGATATTATAACGGTCTTATTTTTCATAGGGTTATTAAGAACTTTATGATTCAAGGTGGTGATCCAACAGGAACGGGTATGGGTGGAGCAAGTTTTTGGGGTGGTAAGTTTGATGATGAATTTAGCGATAAAATCCGTTTTGACCGTAAAGGTCTTTTAGCCATGGCCAATTCAGGTCCTGGAACTAATGGCAGTCAATTCTTTGTAACAACAATTCCAACTCCATGGCTTAATGATCATCACACGATTTTTGGAGAAGTTGTCAGTGGTTATGAGAATGTAGCAAAAATTGAAAATACTTCTGTTGGTGCTCAAGATCGTCCGGTTCAAGAGCAGAAGATTCTTAAAGCTTACGTTAAATAATGGATGATTTGTTATACAAAGCATTTGAAGCTTCTCAAAAGAATCAGAATTATTGCTTTGCGACCATTGTTGAAGCAACTCTTAAAGGTACGCCCCGTAAGTCTGGGGCTAAGATGCTTGTTTTTAATGATGGATCTTCTTGGGGAACTATCGGTGGTGGTCGAAATGAAAAAGCGGCCATTGCCGAATGTCTTAAAGCAATTCAATCCCACAAACCTACGACGGTGACGTACAATTATTTTGGACGAGAAGGAGAATCGGTTTGTGGCGGGCAAATGAAGGTGTTTATCGAACCTTTTGCGCCATCGATTCATTTGATTATCTGCGGGGCAGGTCACATTGCTTTACCTCTTTCAGCAAATGCTAAAATGATGGGATTTAAAGTAACGGTCATTGATAATCGTAAAGAATTTGCTAATAAGAAACGATTTCCTCATGTGGATAAAATCATCTTAGGGGATCATGCAAAAGAATTAACTAAGGTGTTGATTAATTCTAATACGTATATTGCTATTGTTACTCAAGGTAATGAGTTTGATTTTGAATGTCTTAAAGTTGTAGTTAAATCTAGGGCGGGTTATATTGGTGTGATTTCCAGCGGTCCTAAGAAGGTTAAGTTTTTTGGTCGTCTTAAAAAGTTAGGAATTGAGCAGAAGTATTTAAAAAATATTCATATTCCCATGGGATTAGATATTGGGGCTCAAACACCAGCGGAGATTGCTATTTCTATTGTTGCTCAGATGGTATCGATTAAGGATCAAGAATATATAGGAACAGATAAATTCATAGAGAAGGGAAAATGATAATGACTAAAGATGAAGCCATTGATATTGTTCGTGATGCAGGTTTTGGTTTTTTTGCAACTCTAGAGGGGGATCAGCCTCATGTTCGTCCTATGATGCCTTATTTAACCGATGACAATGAATTGTTAGTGGCTTTTCTTGGAAGATCTAGAACGATTGCTGATATTAAAGGTAACCCTAAGGTCGAGATTTGTTTTGTGGATCGTAAGATGTGGTATTGCCGTGTGACTGGAACAGCAAAGATGAGTGATGATTTGTCTAAGAAAGAAATTGTTTTCGAGAATGTCCCCATGCTGCGCCAATACTTTGCTGGACCGGATGATCCTAATTATTATTTGGCTATTGTGACAATTAAGTCGATGGAAGCAATGACTCCTCATAGCCGCATGCCAGAACAGATTTTTTTATAAATAGTGACAGGCACTAATTAAAAGAAAAAGCCTTTAAGAAGATTATTCTTAAAGGCTTTTCTATTTAAATTAATTAGTGCCTGTCACTATTTATGCGCTTTTGAATTCCGCGACGAGGGCTTGGACGGTTTGTTTGGCATCTCCAAAAATCATTCTGGTGTTTTCATTATAAAATAATTCATTTTCAATGCCTGCGAAACCTGTCGCCATAGAACGTTTAAGAACAAAGACAGTTTTGGCTTTATCGGCGTTGATAATGGGCATGCCGTAGATAGGGCTTGATTTATCGTGTCGTGAGGAGGGGTTGACAACGTCATTAGCTCCAATAATAATGGCTACATCGACTGAATCCATCAGGGGATTGATGGCATCCATTTCCATCAATTGATCATAGGAAATATTGGCTTCCGCGAGTAGAACATTCATATGTCCAGGCATACGTCCAGCTACAGGATGGATGGCGTATTTCACATCACAGCCATTTTTTTCTAAGAATTCACCAAGTTCACGAACAGCATGTTGAGCTTGGGCAACGGCTAAACCATATCCAGGTATGATCACAACTGATTTGGCATTTTCTAAAATAAGAAAAGCATCCTCGACAGAAATTGATTTGGCTTCTTTTTTCTCAGTGGAACCTTCTTTTCTAACAACTTTATTAAAGGCTCCAAAAAGAACATTGGTAATTGAACGGTTCATAGCTTTACACATAATGATACTGAGGATAATGCCGTTGGCGCCAACAATAGAACCGACAACGATCAGAAGAGTGTTATGAATAACAAAACCGGTTGTACAGGCGACAACTCCGGAATAGCTGTTTAAAACAGAGATAACAACAGGCATGTCAGCGCCGCCGATGGGGATGACTAAGAAGATGCCGAAAAATAAGGATAAGATTAAAATAGCTATGAATACATTGTACTGTGCTGGATTGATGATAAATAAAATACCAAGGATTACGATGGAGAGAATTAATGCAATGTTGACTAATCGTTGACCTGTAAAAAGAATAGCTTTTCCAGGAAGTCTTTCACTGAGCTTTCCCCAGGCAATGGCGCTTCCAGTAAAGGTTAAGCCACCAATGACAATGGATAGATAAAGGGTAATGCTGTTGGTTAGGTCACCTGCTCCGTGGACATCGTAGGAGGTCCAATCCACAAAGACGCTGGCCAATGCTCCGCATCCGTGCAAGAGGGCAATCATCTCTGGCATTTGTGTCATCGCGGCTTTAAAAGCAACTAAGGCCCCTAAGCTTCCTCCGATGATAATTCCAATCAGTATCCATTGAAAACTGATGATATGTCCGTTAGCTAAGGTGGCTAAGACAGCTAATAACATACCTGAGGCTGAAAGGATGTTTCCTTTGCGGGCAGTAACGGGTGAGCCTAAGAGTTTAAGGCCAAAAGCAAACAAGATAGAAGAGATGATATAAACTAGATTAGCAAGGAATTCAATGTTCATTTGGATGTGTCTTTCTTTTTAAACATTTTAAGCATACGTTCAGTAACTAAGTAACCGCCCACTACGTTGAAAGTGGCTAAGGCAACTGCGCTTGTTCCCAAGACAATGGTTAATGTACTGTTGGCTTCAGCACCAGCCGCGATTAAAGCGCCAACGATTATAATTCCACAAATTGCATTCGCTTCTGACATTAGAGGTGTGTGTAGAAGTGGGGGAACGCGGGAAATGAGAGCGAACCCTAGGAAAACGGATAGTACTAGAATAAATAATAGGTAGATTAATTCCATTTGAACCTCCATAAGTGTCATTCCCGCGAAAGCGGGAATCCAGATTTGGATCCCCGATTAAAGCATTCGGGGATGACATTTTGGTTATTTAATACTTTTAACCATTTCATTTACAACAGCACCATCGTGAGTGACAAGGGCACCTTTGATGATTTCATCTTCAATGTTGAGTTTAAAAGTCGTAGTGTCTTTATCCCAATACTCTTCTATTAAGTTGTGCAAATTGGCCGAATACATTTGGGAGGCATGGATTGCAACCTTGCCTGGCAAATTACCTAATCCAATAATGCGAACACCATTAGCGGTTGTGACTTCTTCATTAACCTTAGAACCTTCCACATTGCCGCCGGATTCGACAGCCATATCGACAATAATGGTTCCAGGTTTCATCTGAGCCACCATTTCTTTATTTAAGACAATAGGAGCTTTGCGGCCAAATAATTGAGCGGTTGTAATGATGACATCGGACTGATTGCAAACCTTGGCCATACCTTGACGCTGTTTTTCTAATTGTTCTGGGGTTAAAGCCTTAGCATATCCTTGAGCGGTTTGCCCTGTTTCTCCGCCTAGATCAATCTCAACGAATTTAGCACCTAAGGATTGAACTTGTTCTTTAACGACAGGACGGGTGTCAAAAGCTTCGACACGAGCACCTAAACGTTTAGCGGTGGCGATGGCTTGTAAACCGGCCACTCCAGCGCCGATAATAAAAACACGGGCAGGTTGTATGGTTCCAGCTGGAGTCATAAGCATGGGAAATATTTTAGGTAAACGTTCAGCTGATAAAATTACAGTCACATAACCGGCTAGGTTGGCTTGAGAACTTAAGGCATCCATTTTTTGAGCACGGGTGGTGCGAGGAATCATCTCCATGGAGATGGCGCTGATATTATTTTTGGCTAATTCTTCAACGAGAGCTTTTTCATTAAAAGGATCCAAAAAGCTAATATGAATGGAACCTTTCTTTAATTGAGAGACTTCTTCAATAGGCGGCTTTCGCAGGCGTAAGAGGATATCTGCATTTTTTAAGATGTTGGAGCGTGAGTCAATTGTGGCGCCAGCTTTTTGGTATTCATTATCTGTGGCGCTAATAGTGGAACCTAGGCCTGCTTCCACAGCTACCTGTGCGCCTTTTTTAACAAGACGGTCAACAGAAGAAGGAATGAGCGCGCATCTTGTCTCACCTGGATGAATTTCTTTAAGGATACCTATTAACATGTTATTTCCTTTTTTGTACGATAGGGTTTTGGTTTCTTTAACCCTAGGTAATGTATCAAATCATATTAAACAGTCAAGCGGCAATTCCAATTCGTTTAATGGGTTTTTATGTGTGAAGCTCCAACGATATTAGCAATTGGTAGTTCTCCTTTTGAGAAAGCAGAGATATTTTCCAGGGTTGTTTCAGCGATATTTCTTAGAGCTGTATCTGTAAAGAAAGCTTGATGACCTGTTATAAGCACATTAGGGAATGTTAGTAATCTTGAGAACGTATCGTCTTTGATGACATTGCTGGAGAGATCATCAAAAAACAAAGCTTCCTCTTCTTCATAGACATCTAGCCCTAAATATCCAATCTTTCCTGATTTAAGAAAGGAAATAATGCTGTTTGTATCAATGAGTCCGCCACGAGAAGTGTTGATGATCATAACTCCGTCCTTCATTTGGGAAAGAGATTCTTTACCAATCATGTGATGTGTTTGAGGAATTAAGGGGGTGTGCAAACTAATAATATCGCTCTGGGCATAGAGTGTATCTAAAGAAACATATTTTACCCCTAATTTCAGGCATTCAGGGTTTTCATGAATATCGTAGGCTAAAATCTGACAGCTAAACCCACTGAGTATTTTAGCTAATAAGAAACCGATCTTTCCTGTTCCAATGATTCCTACTGTTTTTTCATTCATATTAAAGCCCATCATCCCATCGAGCGAAAAATTTCCGTCTCTTACACGATTGTAGGCGCGATAGATTTTTCTATTTAAGGCTAGCATAAGAGCAACGGCATGTTCGGCAACGCCATGGGGGGAATAGGCGGGGACTCTAGCTATAGTGATTCCTAATTCCAAAGCAGTTTTAATATCAACTTGATTAAATCCTGCACAACGAAGAGCGATCAGTTTAACTCCACTTTTAGATAGAGAGTTTAGGATGCCTTTAGTTAGCTTGTCATTGACAAAAGAACAGACCACATCGTATCCTTGAGCTAACGAGCAGGTTTGATGATTTAAATGAACATCAAAGAAGGTTAGTTTATAACCATGCTTGTGGTTAGCTTGAGTTAAGAATTCTTTATCGTAGGGTTTGGTGTTAAAAACAGCAATATGCATAGATTGTTTACCCTTTCAAAAAAAGTGTATTACTTTATCATGAAAAAGCCTTTTTGCGTAGTTAGTAATTAATAAATTTTGATGATTCAAACTTATTGATAAGTGAACGTTAATTCTGAGGGTTTTAATGTATACCAAAACAGTAAGAGATGGTTGACAATTCGAATTAAATAACATAATATCTCCTCCATGGATTCAAAATTCTACGATGAATTAGCCAACAAAAGCATTTCTGGAGAAGAGCTGGATGACGCTAGCTGTATGCAGATTTTAGGAGATTCTTCTGTTCTTCTTTTACCGTTGCTGAATGCGGCTTTTAGGGTCCGCAAGCATTTTCGCGGGATGGAAGTGGTTGTTCATATCATCAATAATGCCCAAAACGGCCATTGCCCTGAAGACTGTCATTATTGCGCCCAGGCAAAAACGTCTGAAGCTCAAATTGAGGAGTATGGCTTAAAATCTGATGAGGAAATGTTTGACGAAGCGCGTCAAGCCTATTCTAAGGGAGCGTACCGTTATTGCATGGTTTACGCCGGTCGAGGAGCATCGCCTAAGCGTATTGAACGTCTAACTCGCCTTATTCGTAAAATCAAATCTGAATTTCCTAATAAAGAAATTTGTGTCTCAACAGGGCTTGTGACTAACGATGGTGCTAAAGAACTTAAAACTGCGGGACTGGATAGGCTTAATCACAATTTAAATACTTCTGAAAGTTATTATCCTCAGATTTGTACCACCCACACCTATGGAGATAGACTCAACACCTTGATGGCTGCTAAGAATGCGGGTATTGAGGTTTGTTCCGGAATGATTGCAGGTATGGGAGAGACTTATAAGGATATTATTGAAGTAGCTAAACGATTAAGAGAAATTAAAGCAGCATCAATCCCGGTTAATTTTCTTATTCCTATTGAAGGCAATCAATTGGCAGTGCCCAAGGACCTAACCCCAGAGTTTTGTTTGAGGATATTGTGTCTTTTTCGTTTTTTAAATCCTCAGGCAGAAGTTAGAGTTGGAGCCGGACGTGAAGGACATCTGCGTAGTATGGAGATTCTTTCTTTATATCCTGCCAGTTCATTGTTTTTACAAGGCTATTTGAATTCTAAGGGATCGAGTAATACTAAGACGTTACAGATGATTAAAGATGCTGGTTTTGAAATTAAATCTGATGAGGATTTAGACCAATTGATTTCTGATGAAGTAGAAGAAATTCCCGCAGCAAATTTTGATCAGGCTAAGGCTATGATCAAAGATCTTAAAGATTTGCGTCCCGCTTTGAAGTCCTAAATCACTATTATTGACATGCATGTGCATGTAGTATGCTCTTGTATTAGATAAAAGGAGGATTATATGCGTACAACTATTGAAGTGCCTATTCACATTCGTCAGCAATTGTCTCAAGAAGCATCAAGCCGTAATTTAAAAGGGTTCTCAAAGATTATTATTGAAGCTCTTGAGGAGTATTTTAGTTCAAAAACTAATGACCGAAAAAGTGTTATCCTTCGTCTTAAAGGGAGCATGTCCTTAAAAGAACATACAAAAGCAATAAAAGAATTACAAGAAGGACGCGCAAAATGGAGAATGTGACAGTTCTTGATACCTGTGTTCTTTTTTTTTGTCGGAAAAGACAAAATCATTGATCCCAAGGTTGAACGACTTCTTTTGGAGGCAAAAGCAGCCATATCGGTCATCACTGTTTTTGAACTTTTAAGAGGGGTTGAATCACAGAAGCATATAACCCAGCGAAAAGAATTGATAGGTCTTTGTACAGTACTAGATTTAACCCCACAAATATCCCAGCGTGCGGCTGATATTTATACCTATCTTAAGAAAAAAGGCTTATCCATTCACACAGAAGATATTCTTATTGCGGCCAGCTCGCTGTATTGGCATTATTCTGTTATGACCTCAAACACTAAAGATTTTTCCCGCATACCAGGAATAAAATTGGAAAGTTAGCGCTTCCCCAAAACCCTCTCCAGTTCCTGCCTGCCGGCAGACAGGCCTGCCTGCCGGCAGGCTTGTTTTCCATATATAGATATGGCATACTTTAGATACTATGAGACAGAGAGCCCCATGCACTCATATAGTTATCTTAATAGCGTTCTTGGTTAATACCTTTGGACCGATGCCGCTTGTCCAAGCACAGGATTTTGTATTACCGAAGCCTGGAGTGATGGTTCATTTAAGCCCACCGATGAATCCGCCGATCTTAAAGAGTATCAAGGTTCATACGGATAACCCTTTCCGTTTTGATTTTATTTTGGATCGTGGTGATGATGTAATTCCCGCCCTGCCTGCCGGCAGGCAGGGAAATGCGGGAATTCATAATAAGGGTAATTCTGACATGGATCCCCGCTTTCGCGGGGATGACAGTGGGGGGATCAAATTTCACCTTGACCCCGCCATGCTTGAGCAACTTCAAGACGCCCCTGGCTTTGTGCCGGTGATTATCAATATCCAACCAATGACTGACCTTCGTAGCTTCCTTGGACTGACAGCAGATGCGAAGACGTTGGTTTCTGCATAACCAAAATCAAAAGTAAGAGGAAGTACGTAATAAATACGCAGTAATTTACTGCGTAAAATAAAAGTACTTACATTTTACTCATGTTTTACTCACATCCTGGGGGTCATGAATATAATCGATAGGGCTAATGACTTGTAACTTATTTAATATCAAGATGTTTATGGACATTAGCGATTATCTAGGAGGTGAGTATTTTGAAATATTTAATTGACTATTAAGTAAGTATTTGTTAATATTTAATCAAATAAGTAGGTCTACGCATTTCCACTGTTTCTCCTTCCGCCGCGTATTCCTTAAATCAACAACTATTAGAGTATTTGGATTTGCTCAGGTCATTACTGCGTATTTACTCAGTAAAGGAAGTTTATTCACATTTTACTCATATTTTATTCATATTTTATTCATGTTTTACGCACATCCGCTTGGTCCTAAAGATAAACGATAGGGATAAAGATTTGTAACTTATTGAATATCAATGTGTTTTAAGAGATTAGCGATGGATTCAGGGAGTGAGTATTCAGGTATTTACTGAGTAAATACGCAGTAATTTATTGCGTAAATTTAAACTAAGCCTGAAGGAACAGGCTAAGGAGGGTAAAATGGCAGTTAATGATCAGATTCTGGAATACATTAAGACTCAAGGCAAGGCGAGCCCGGTTCAGTTAAGTAATGCTTTAAAAATTTCCAGAAGTGCAGTCACAAAAGGTTTGGCGGTTTTAGCGGCCCAGGGACAGCTAATGAAAACTCTAGAGGGACGTGATGCTTTTTACGAAATCAAGAAGTCGCCTGTTGAAATAATTCCTGAAGCAAAACCAATCGTACCTAACGAAGCTTCCCCATCTCCGCAGTCTATACCCATTGAACAACCCCAGGAAATAAAAGTTTCATCAAGTCCACCCGCGCCTCCTGCCAATCAAGGGCCTTTAGAATTCTGGTGTACGAAACTGAAGGTAGATCAAGAATGGGTGGAATCATGGCATTATGAAATGTATAGCTGGGCTTTTAATAATCCCTACGGCGTTTATCGCATTCCTTTTGGATTGATGGGAAGATTTATGGATATAGGGTTATGGATATTGGCGATCGGAATTTTATGGATATGGAAGAGCAAGGGATTGATTTTTAAATTGATTCTCTTGTTGTTTGTTAGCTCTCTTTTGATGGGAGCATACTTTATTTGGAAAAAAGTGGAACATCAAGCCATCTTGCCTGTTTCCAAGGATATGCAGTTATTAGATCAAAGAAATAAAGTATCTTCCAATGAGCAGCAAGAAAATAAGGAGTTGAACCAACAGCTGGTCATTGTTCAAAAGGAGCTTGAAGGTAAGGAGCAGAAGATTGCCCAGTTGCAGGAACATTTCGATCAAAGCAAGGTTCAATATTTTAATGAGCAGCAAAAGAATAAGGAGTTGACCCAACAGCTGGTCATTTTGCAAAAGGAGCTTGAAACTAAGAGCCAGAAGAGCATTCAATTGCAGGAAGAATTGCATAAGGAGTCAACACAACACGATTCGCAAAAAAGCCAATGGGAAAACAAATTAAAGGCGATGGCGCGCTTGGCGCTGCCATTAGAAAAACAGTCGGTAGGAACATCTTTAATCCATGATCTTTCGGTGATATTCGACGAAAACGGCGAGAGGGTTAGATAGTGCCAAAAGTTTAATGAGAAAATATATCAATGGAGGAATTTATGAAAAAACAAGTTATTGAGAAAGCAGCAGGTGTTTTACCAATTGAGATCATTCAAAACAAGATTTATTTAATTCGTGGGCATAAAGTTATGCTTGATAGGGATCTGGCGGTTCTTTATGGCTTACCCACTTTTAGGCTTAATGAACAGGTAAAAAGAAATATCAAAAGATTTCCAAAGGAGGATTTTTGTTTTCAGTTAACAAAAGATGAATTTTTAATCTTGATATCGCATTTTGCGATATCAAGTTGGGGAGGCGTTCGTAAGATGCCGCATGCTTTTACAGAACAAGGTGTAGCCATGCTTTCGAGCGTTCTTAATAGTGACAGAGCTATAGAGGTCAATATTCAAATTATGAGGGTTTTTGTCAGGATCAAAGAATTGATGGTATCTCATAAAGACTTAGCCCGTAAGATCGAAGCTTTAGAGGGTAATTATCAAGATCACGATAAGAAGATTCAGGCTATTTTTGAAGCCATCCGTCGTCTTATTGTGATCCCAGTTACTGATGATTACAAAAGAACCAAGGTAGGCTTTGTGGTGGATAAATAAGTTCTTAGATTTTTTAAACCAATTTAAACCTATGGAGGACTGAATGAAAAAACAAGTCGTTGAACAATCATCAGTGCCAGTTGAAATTATTCAAAGCAAGATTTATTTAATCCGTGGACAGAAGGTTATGTTTGATAAAGATTTGGCTGAACTTTATGGAGTTGAAACAGGTCATCTTAATAGAGCAGTTAAGAGGAATGCGGATCATTTTCCAGAAGATTTTATGTTTCAATTGAGTAAAGAAGAAGAGGATTCTTTAAGATGCCAATTTGGCATCTTGAAAAGAGGACAAAATTCTAAATATTTATCTTATGTGTTTACTGAACAAGGGGTGGCTATGCTTTCAAGCGTGCTTAAGTCTAAAAGAGCTGTTCAAGTTAATATTCAAATTATGAGGGTTTTTGTCAGGATCAAAGAATTGATGGTATCTCATAAAGACCTAGCCCGTAAGATCGAAGCTTTAGAGGGCAACTATCAGGATCATGATAAGAAAATTCAGGCTATTTTTGAAGCCATCCGTCGTCTTATTGTGATCCCAGTTACTGATGATTACAAAAGAACCAGGGTGGGATTTAAGGTGGATGCTAAATAAGTTTCTAAATATTTTTAACCAATTTTAACCTATGAGGGGATCCATGAAAGAACAAGTTATTGAGAAATCAGCAGATGTATTACCAGTAGAAATTATTCAAAGCAAAATTTACTTTATTCGTGGGCATAAAGTTATGTTGGATAGTGATTTGGCGATCCTTTATGGAGTTGAAACAGGTCATCTTAATAGGGCAGTTAAAAGAAATAGGGATCATTTTCCAGAAGACTTTATGTTCCAACTAAGTAAAGAAGAAGAGGATTATTTGAGATGCCAAATTGGCATGTCAAAAATAGGACGAGGAGGTCAACGGTATTTGTCGTATGTTTTTACTGAACAAGGTGTAGCGATGCTTTCAAGCGTGCTTAGGTCTAAAAGAGCTGTTCAAGTTAATATTCAAATTATGAGAGTTTTTGTAAAGTTAAAAGAAATAATGATTTCGCACAAAGACTTAGCTCGTAAGATTGAAGCTTTAGAGGGTAACTATCAGGATCATGATAAGAAGATTCAGGCTATTTTTGAAGCCATCCGTCGTTTAATTGTGATCCCTGTTACTGATGATTACAAAAGAACCAGGGTGGGATTTAAGGTGGATGCTAAATAAGTTTCTAAATATTTTTAACCAATTTTAACCTATGAGGGGAGCTATGAAAGAACAAATTGTTGAACAATCAGCAGGTGAAATACCGGTAGAGATCATTCAAAGCAAGATTTATCTTATTCGAGGACTGAAAGTGATGTTAGATAGAGATTTAGCCAAACTTTATGGTGTTCAAACGAGCAGGCTCAATGAACAAGTAAAAAGGAATATTAAACGATTCCCTCGTGATTTTATGTTTCAACTAACAACCCAAGATCTTGAAAATTGGATGTCGCAAATTGCGATATCCAATAAAGAAAGAATGGGTGTTAGAAAAATGCCTAATGTTTTTACTCAAGAAGGGGTAGCTATGCTCTCGAGTGTTCTCAACAGTGAGCGTGCTATTAATGTTAATATTCAAATTATGCGGACATTTTCAAAGCTAAGAGAATTAATGATAACACATAAAGATTTAGCCCGTAAAATTGAAGATTTAGAAGGTAAATATCAAGATCATGATAAGAAGATTCAGGCTATTTTTGAAGCTATCCGTCGTTTAATTGTGATCCCTGTTACTGATGATTACAAAAGAACCAGGGTGGGATTTAAGGTGGATGCTAATTCATAGAGAGGAGAAACTAATGAAAAAAATAATATTGATTCTTGGAATGTTCTTAGTTGTCAGCGGCTGTTCACCTCTTCGTTATACCTATAGAGAAATTCAGAAGGATAAACAACCAGAGAATGTCCGTGTTTTTAGCGCGTCAGGGGCGCAATTGCAAAAAGCCCTGATAGAAATGTTGCTTTTGAAACAATTCTCCATCGATAAAGAAGATGATGCTCTGCAGACGATCGTAGCCAGCCGATATTTTTCAAGAAGCCATAACAATACGGTGGTGGTCCTGCAGGCGAGAATTTTTATGAAGGACCAGTTGCATCAGGAGCTTTTTTTAAACGCCATTCAGACGACCCAGCGTAATTATGTGGTTGACCGCACGCGATTTTTGTTGTGGGTAATCCCTTTGCCCGGCGGCGGAGGAAAACAGGTAAGCAAAACAAAGGAGGTAGAAGTGACTATTTCAGACAAGGTCTTCTATGTCGATCTTTTTGATGCTATTGGGAAGCTTTTAGTGAATTGAAAAATGTTAAATACTTAACACTTTGAAACGTCTTGATAAAAATCAATTTATATCAAACTGTGTTAATTGTTTCTTAACAAAGGTATGCAAATGTACATTTGTATATCCCCTTGAAGTTAGACGAAAAGAGTTTTTAGATTTCTATTGCTAAACTCTTCGGCAGTGTTATATTGAAAACTACTTCATAAATATTTCCAATCCATTGATATTATATAAAGAAGGGTAAGTTATGTCGGTTGAAAAAAGATCAGTGACTAGGTTTGAATTGTTGATGGATGCCGGTTTTGGTGCTCAAAAAGCTGGAGACATTCTTTTAAGTGCCTTTGTGGCTATGGGCAAATACGTTTACGTTGAGCCTATGATTCCTGCAGAAATTTCTCCTCCAGCTAGAAGCCGTGCTGCACTTTCTGGAATTATTATTCGTATTGCAGATTTTGATGTTACTAATATTGGTAATGATACCGATTTGATTATAGCTTCTCACGAAATAGTTCTTGATCGTCGTCTAGAAGATGGTGAATACAATGACAAATGTGTTATTCTTCTGGATATGGGTGATCAAGAAGCGAACCCTGACGCTTATGAAATGGTATTAAAGAAATGCACCAAGGATGGGTTAAGTGTTATTCCATTTAATGTTGATGAAGTTTCTAAAAGTATTCTCAAGGATTTAGGTGGTAAAGGTCAGAATTTGTATTATTTAGGAATGCTGAGCTACATCTATAATATGGATGAAGAGATTGTTAAGCAGGAAATCCAAAAGACCTTTGGGAAAAAATTAAAACCAGAGATCATGGAAAAAAACTTAACTCTGTGCCATAACGGTTACCAGTTAGCTAAAGAGAAAGTATTTTTTAGAATTCAAGTGGATGCGACTCCTCGAGAAGGAGAAAAAATTCTTATTGATGGTAATAGCTCTTTGAGTATGGGTTTAATTGATGCTGGTTTTAAATTGTATTCTGGTTATCCCATTACTCCAGCTTCTTCGATTATGCACACGCTCGCTAAGGAATTTCCTTCTTATGGTGGGATCGTTCACCAAGCCGAGGATGAAATTGCAGCGATTGGTACAGCTATTGGTGCTTATTATGGTGGAGTCCCATCCGTGACCTGTACGTCAGGTCCTGGTCTTTCTCTGAAGCAGGAGTTTCTTGGGTTTGCTCAATCCGCTGAAATTCCTCTAGTTATCATTGATGTTCAGCGTTCTGGTCCTTCCACAGGTATGCCGACTAAAACTGAACAATCCGATCTTCCAGCTGTTATTTTTGGAAGCCATGGAGACTATACCAAGGTTATTGTTAGTGTCAGTAATGTTATCGATTGTTTTTATGCTCCTCATATTGCTCGTTATATAGCTGAGAAATTACGTCTCCCTGTGTTTATTATGAGTGATTTTCAAACAGCCAACAGTTATAAGGTTATTACTAAACCTAAAGTAGTTCAGATGAATAATGTGGAGGAGATTCCAGATTTTATTTTGGAAAGATTCCATATGAATCGATTACCTAAAGATATTGAAATGGTTCGTGCTGTTCAATCAAATCCTGGCGTCGAGGGTGGTATGCGTCGAGTTACAGGTTTGAATACAGATAAACAGGGGAAGGTTAGTTATTCTGCTACTACTAATCAACATTCTCATGAAATACGAAATGAGAAAATTCACCATGTTAATCGCGCTTTAACTAAGCCTGAAATGTTTGGGAACGATTCAGGCGATCTTTTAATTGTTGGTTGGGGAAGTACACGTGGAGCTCTTGAAGAATCCATTTATAAATGTTCTAAGGCAGGACTTAAGGTTTCAGGAATGAATTTAAAAATTGTCTATCCGGTACCTTTGATGCTAAAGGAAGTTTTTTCTAAATTTAAGAAGGTTATGACAGTGGAAGTAGCTTACGGTGATGCGTTAAAACCCCCACCATTAGCGCTTTTACTTCGCGCTTACACCTTAGTGGATGTCCAGCCTTTAATTGCTGAGGCCACAGGTCGTCCCATTCGCCCTATGATTGTTTTTAAAAGGGTTCAGGAGGTATTGTCCAAATGAGTACACAAATTGCAGAACAATCTAAAGTTCCTGTAACGATTAAAGATTTACAAACTGAAAATCCACGCTGGTGTGCCGGCTGTGGAGATTTTGGTGTCATTATGGGATTAAAACGTTTTATTGTAGAACGTCAGTTGGCTCCTGCTCAAACTGTGAATGTTTCCGGGATTGGTTGTTCTGGGCGTGCTCCGAATTATTTCAATACCTATGGCGTGCATTCTATTCATGGTAGACCTATCACGGTTGCGTTAGGGTTAGCTTTAGCTCGTCCTGATTTAAATTTGTTTGTGCATGCAGGTGATGGGGATACCTTAAGCATTGGAGGTAACCATTTAATTCATGGGATTAATAAAAATTTTAAATGTGTGTTTTTAATGTACGACAATGAATTATATGCTTTAACAAAGAATCAAACTTCTCCGACAACGCGTAAGGATCATAAGACCAATACTCAGCCTCAAGGAAGTTATTTAAATCCTTTGAATCCTTTGAGTGTTGCTATTGGTTTGGGAGCTTCCTTTGTGGCTTCTACGGCTGATTGGATTCCAGATCATTTAACCAATACAATGAAGGCAGCTTTTGATCATCCTGGATTTGCCTTTGTGCATATTTCTCAGCGTTGCCCACATTTTGATCCTCTTAATTTTGATCATAAATCTTCTTCATGGTTTTCATTTTTAAAGCATCCTAATGGCATTGAACCTGATAGACGTTTGGCTGATAAAACGGAAATTGTTGAGCATGATCCATCAGATATAGGTAAAGCTTTTCAATTTGCTGCTATTGAACGTCGTTATTTTGGTTTATTCTATCAGAATAAGAATAAACCACGTTACGATCAGGTGATGCATAATTTAGTTAAGAATGCAGTCCCCAAAGATCGTTCAAAGATTTTAGATGGATTCGATATTTAATGGGTAAAAGCTGAAAAGGCTCAGCCTGTATATGCTAGGGGTGAGGGCGGGGCTGATTCCCCGCTTTTATTTTTTGGAGAAGGTATGGAAAACATTATTATTATCGGTTCTGGTCCTGCAGGTCATACAGCGGCTACCTATGCTGCAAGGGCTAATTTAAAACCTTTGATGTTTGAGGGATTATTCGCGGCGGGAGTTGTTGCTGGTGGACAATTGACAACTACAACTGAGGTTGAAAATTTTCCAGGGTTTACAAGTATTTCTGGACCAGAATTAATGGAGAAAATGCGCCAACAATCGGAACATTGCGGAACACGTATTGTTACAGAGACTGTTGATAAGGTTGATTTATCAAGAAGTCCTTTTAAAGTATTTGTTGGTACTAAAACCTATGAAACAAAGAGTCTGATTCTTGCCACAGGTGCAACAGCTAAACGGATGAATCTTCCAGGAGAGGATCGTTTGTGGCAAAAGGGGATCTCAGCTTGTGCTGTTTGCGATGGGGCTTTGCCGTTCTTTCGAAATAAGGTTTTAGTTGTTGTAGGAGGAGGGGATTCCGCTGTGGAAGAGGCTTCTTATTTAACTAAGTTTGCTTCCAAGGTTCTGATGTTGGTGCGCCGTGATGTGTTGCGAGCTTCTAAGGTCATGCAGGATCGTGCTAGGAATAATCTTAAGATTGAATTATTGTATAACACCTTGCCTATTGAAGTGTTAGGAGAGAAAGCTGTTACGGGACTAAAAATAAAAAATACAGTTTCTAATGTAGAAAGTATTTTAGATATAGGCGGTTTGTTTTACGCCATTGGCCATGTGCCTAACACGGCTTTTTTAAATGGTCAGCTAGAGTTAGATGAATCAGGCTACATAAAAACTAATTCAGGGACTACCCAGACTAGTGTTTCTGGTGTTTTTGCAGCAGGGGATGTACAAGATAAGATTTATCGTCAAGCGGTTACTTCAGCAGGTACCGGTTGTATGGCAGCTTTGGATGCAGAGAAGTATCTAAGTCATTAATAGAATTATTCATATTGTATTGAAGTCAAAATTTCTTTCCGTTAATATAAAAATAATATATATCATTAATTAGCTCAAATAACATCCTCATGAAAATTCAATTTTCAAATAAAACTCTGGAAAGCTATTTAAATCAGCTTTCTACCAAGGAACCTGTTCCTGGCGGTGGTTCGGCAGCAGGATTAACAGCTGCCTTAGGAGCGGGATTGGTGTCTATGGTGGCTAATTACTCTATTGGACGAAAATCTAACACTTTTGCTGTTGATAAGAAATTGAGAGAAATACTCAAGAAAAGTGAAATTATTCGTAAAAGACTTTTAGATTTGGCAAGTCTTGATTCAGAAGCTTATCTGCAGGTTTGTGCGGCTAGGGTCTTAGATAAGAAAGCGCAGAAGAATGCCTCTAAGACTGCTCGTGCAGTGCCACTGGAAATTTGCAAATTGTGTTACAAGACGATTGATTTAATTCCTTTCTTAGTAGTTAAAGGGAACCCCTATTTATTGTCGGATGTGGAAGTTTCAATTGAACTTTTGACAGCTGGTTTTAATGGAGCCCTGGTCATGGTGAGGATTAATTCATGAGTGCGCAGATTCTAGATGGGAAATTACTAGCTGCTAAGCTCAAAGAACAATTAATAAAGGAAATTACCGATTTAAAAGCTAGGTCTGGCAAGGTTCCTAGTATTGTTAGTATTGTCGTCGGGAATGATCCAAGCAGTCTTTCTTATCTCGCTTCTCAGAAAAGAACAGCAGAGAGTTTAGGGATTCAATATGAATTAAGGCAACTGTCGCTACAGACGTCTGAATCAGATCTTTTAAAGGTAATTCTTGAATTAGGTCATTTAGAAAATGTTAATGGAATTATTCTTAATAAGCCGCTTCCTTCCAGCATTAACTCTGCAAAATGTTTTGATGTGATTCCTGAAGAAAAAGATATTGAAGGAATGAACGTTCTTAATTTAGGTCGGCTGTTTATAGGTCAAATTTGCAGTGTTCCTTGTACTCCTGCAGCAGCAGTGGAATTATTAAAATCATCGGGTATCCCTTTAAAAGGGAAAACGGCTGTCGTTCTTGGACGTAGTGAAATCGTAGGTAAGCCGATGGCTTTATTATTACTTGCCGAAAATATGACTGTAACCATTTGTCATTCTAAAACCAATGATTTACCTGGAGTCGTTCGAAGTTCGGATGTTGTCGTGGCAGCAATTGGTAAACCTTTATTTGTTAAAGGGGATTGGATTAAGCCAGGGGCCATTGTCATTGATGTGGGGATTAACCAAGTGGATGGTAAAATTGTTGGAGATGTTGATTTTGAATCATGCAAAGAAAAGGCTTCGTTTATTACACCTGTACCTGGGGGTGTAGGTCCTGTAACTTCGGTGATGTTAATGAAAAATGTAGTGGAGGTATTTAAACAAAGTTTATGAGTAAAATTCTTGTTGTGGGAAATTCACTGGCTACGATTAAAGCTATTGAAGATATTCGTCAAAAGGATAAAGACTCTGATATTTCTTTATTTTGTTCAGAAGGTATGTTGCCGTATGATCGTTTTACTTTACCGTCCTTTCTTGCTGGTCAAATTAAAGAAGCTGCGACACATATTTTGTCAGAGAACTTCTTTAAAGAGCAGAGAGTAGGGGTTGTTGCTAATGAAAAACTTGCACGTATTAGCTCTAAACGTAAATATTTAACAACTGAAACTAAGATAAAGATTGATTATGATCAGTTGGTGATTGCTGATTTAGGTTGTGTGATGCCTCTTTCAGTTAAAGGGCATCAAAGGCAAGGTGTTTTTGATTGTACGCTTTTATCCTCTGTTAAGAAAATTGTTAAGTATCTGCCATTTGCAGATACTATTTTTGTGATGGTTACTCATATGCAAGGTTTTAATATAGCTTGTGCCTTGCATGGGCTTGGTAAGGAAGTGGTTATCGTAGTTTCGGAAGATAGTCTTCTATCTAATTTTCTGGATGATGAAACCAGTGCTTTGCTAAAGCAAATTATAGAGAACAGTGATATCCGAGTGATTACAGATAATACGATTGAAGAGATTTTAGGAGACTCTGAAGTAAAGGCGGTTAAACTACAAAGTGGTAAGGTTCTGGCAGCACAAATGGTTATTGCTGATTCTTTACCTTTAGATTGGAGATTAATTGATCAAGAGAGTGATTATCAGAAAATCGAAGAAGAATATTTTTTAAGGAGTTTGCCGCTTAAGCCTTATCATTTTGGTTTTAAAGTATTGGAAGGATTTTGTATGGGGTTAACTAAGCTTCCTCAAGGTGGTCGGGAATATTTAAAGTTTGATGCGCCTCAAAATGTGTTTAAGAAAATTTATGCTCAAGGAGATTTGTTAGTAGGGGCTGTGTTGTTTAATGCATCTACTTATGAGAAAAAAATATCTAAAATCATTGCTGAAGCGACTTCCGTGACTGATCAAGAAGAAGCTTTAATAGGAGGTTGAAAGAGATGGGAAGAATTCAAATGTTCTTTTTATCTTTATTGTGTTTGATTAATATTGCCTGGATGTGGCAGGAAAGTCCTGAAGTTGGGCAATACATAGAAAAAGGCTATGAAGCAAGAGAAGCAGGTCAATTGTCGGATGCTATGCATTATTATGAACAAGCCCTGGCGTTAAAACCAAACAAAGTAGAAGCCATCAATTCTTTGGGAGTTATTTATGAAGAGTTGGGGTTTCCTGAAAAAGCTGAACAAAAATATTTAAGTGTTTTGAAGTTAGATAGAGATTTTCTACCTGTATATTTTAATTTAGGTTCTTTATATCGGAATCAAGGTGATATTCAAAAAGCAAAGTATTATTTTCAGAAACGAGTGAAGTTAGGGCAATCTAAAGATTCATGGACAATTCAAGCAAAAGAAGCATTGCAGAGTATTCAGGTTAATGAAGATGTTAATCGTCATTTATTAATTAATCAGACTATCGGTCAAGTTGTTCGGTAAATTCTAATCTTTCATGTCAAATCCAAAAGTATTTTTAATTGATGCTCACGGTTTATGTTACCGTGCTTTTTACGCAGTTAAAGCCCTAACCAATTCTAAAGGACAGCCCACAAATGCTGTTTTAGGTTTTTGTAATATCTTAAGAAAGATGTTACGTGATTTTCAGCCAGTTTATATGGCGGCTTGTTTTGATGTAGGAAAGAAAACTTTGAGACAAGAAAAGTTTGCTGATTATAAGATTCAACGTCAATCCATGCCTGAAGATTTAAGAGCGCAAATTCCTGTGATACAAGATGTTCTAAGGGCCTATCAAATTCCTATTTTTGAGAAAGAAGGTTTTGAGGCGGATGATGTGATGGCTACCTTAGCAACCCGTTTTAGCAATAAGAAGGTGGATGTTGTGATTATTACTGATGATAAAGATATGAGTCAGTTAATGGGGGAGCATGTATTTATTTATAGCCCTCGCCAAGAGAAAATGTTAACAGAACAGGATGTTAAAGATAAATTTGGAGTACCTTCTTCATCTATTGTTGATTTACTTAGTTTAGCAGGGGATTCTTCGGATAATATTCCGGGAGTCGATGGGATAGGACAAGTTTCTGCTGTTAAGTTACTTACTGCTTATGGATCTTTAGATAAGATTTATCAGCATTTAGAAGACATTAAACCTATTAGTCTTCAGGAAAAATTAAAGATAGGCAGGGACCAGGCCAAATTAAGTCAGGAATTAGCTTTAGTTGATACTCAGGTGCCATTAGAGGCAAAATTAGAAGATCTAAAGTTACTTGCGCCTAATGAAAACCGTCTTTATGAGATTTATACTGCGTTAGAGTTTCGTAAATTTATTCAAGAATTATCCTCTCAAACAGAAGAGACTTCAATTCAGATAGAGAAAGACTTATCAAAGAGAATTGATTTTTTAGAAATTAAAGAAGATGGGAGGATGGTTAGTCTTGTTTATGATTTAAAGAGTTTACGTAAGAAATCTCAACAGATAATCAAAGGTCCTGTTTTTGATATTTTCTTGGCTCAATATCTTTTAAGTGGAGGGAATAATAAAGTTGAAGCTTTTCGTCCTACATCAGAAGAAGAATTTGAGCGTTTATATCAAGATTTAAAAAAAGAACTACATGAACAACAGTTGGATTTTTTATTTTATGATGTAGAAATTCCTTTAGTTGATGTTCTTTATGAGATGGAAGAAAATGGCGTAGCGCTGGATGTTGAAATTTTAAGAGAATTTTCTTTAGATTGTGCCAAGAAAATCAGCGATCTTCAGGTGTCTTTGTTTAAGATTGCTGGGATAGAATTTAATATTAATTCCCCTAAGCAGTTAAGTGAAATTCTTTTTGAGCGTTTAAACCTTCCTGTTATTAAAAAAACAAAAACAGGTTTCTCGACTGATGAAGAAGTTCTCAATAGACTAGCTTCAAAACATCCTTTACCCGCTTTGATTTTAGAGTATCGTCAATTAGCTAAATTAAAATCAACCTATATTGATGCCTTACCTCAAATGGTGGATGGTCATTCAAGATTACATGCCAGTTTTAATCAAACGGGAGCGGAAACAGGGAGATTAAGTTCAAATAATCCTAATTTGCAAAACATTCCTATTCGTACAGAATTAGGACGAAAGATTAGAAAAGCTTTTGTTTCTTATGGTAAGGATCATTTGCTTTTATCTGCGGATTATTCACAGATTGAACTGCGTTTATTAGCACATTGTTCTAAGGATGAGAATCTTATAAAGGCCTTTAGAGCTGATGCGGATATTCATTGTTATACAGCTTCTTTAATGTTTGATGTTCCAGAAAATAAGGTGGATGATCAAATGCGTTACGCAGCTAAGCGTATTAATTTCGGTATTATTTATGGGATGAGCGCTTTTGGTTTAGCTAAGGATCTAGATATTTCAAACGCTCAGGCTCAAGATTTTATTGATAAATATTTTTTACGTTATCCTAGGGTACGCGAAATGATGGATTATTCTATAGCTCAAGCTCAAGAAAAAGGGTTTGTTGAAACGTTGTTTCATCGTCGCAGGTATTTGCCTGATATTAAAAGTGCCAACATTGGTCTTAGACAATTTGCCCAGCGTCAAGCGATTAATGCTCCCTTGCAAGGGGCGGCTGCAGATTTAATTAAATTAGCTATGGTTAAGATTGCTGGGGCCATGAAAGTTAAGAAATTGTCCTCTGTGATGATTATGACTGTCCATGACGAATTGGTTTTTGATGTGCCTCTTGGAGAAAGAGGTGAAATGGTTCAATTGGTTAAGCATTATATGGAAACGGCAATGGAATTATCAGTGCCGCTTACGGCTTCATTAAAGATGGGTTTAAATTGGTTGGAAATGGAAAATGTTTAATGTCATTCTACTGCGCAGAATTCCATAAGACAGGTACTCATTTATGAAAATAGTTTTTTGTGCTTCAGAAGTAGTTCCTTTTGCTAAAACAGGTGGGTTAGCGGATGTTTGTGGTTCTTTACCGTTAGCATTAGAGTCTTCTGGTCATGAGATTGTTGTTATTACTCCTCGTTATGGATCTTCTGGAGGGAGCGTTCCTTCTCCTGTGGTGCGTATAGGACAGAATATCAAAGTTTATTTTGTTGAACATAAGCATTATTTTGGTCGCGATGGAGGCCTTTACGGAGATATCCATGGAGATTATCAAGACAATTTAGCTCGTTTTTCGTTTTTTTCTCATCAAATCTTTAAGATCTTAAAAGACATTCATTTTAAACCTGATGTTATTCATTGTCATGATTGGCACACAGCTTTAATTCCTATATTACTTAAAACAAAATATGAGAAAGATTCTTTCTTTAAGAACGTTAAATCGGTTTTAACAATTCATAATTTGGCGTATCAAGGAGTTTTTCCTAAAAACCAATATTCAACTTTAGGTGTTGATGGAGATTTGTTTCATACTCAAGGGTTGGAATTTTATAATCAAATTAATATTCTTAAAGGGGGAATTATTTTTGCGGATGCTATAACAACTGTTTCTCCTCGTTATGCACAGGAAATTCAAACAGTTGAATTAGGTTGTGCTTTAGAGGGGGTTCTAAAGAATCGAAAAGAAGATATTTACGGTATTCTTAATGGTTTAGATTATGAAGCATGGAATCCTCAGGATGACCCATCTTTGATTGTTCCATTTTCAATCCATGATTTAGATAATAAAGCACGTAACAAAGCTATTTTGCAGGATGATTTTAAAATTATTGTTGATCCTGATCGACCATTATTTGGTTTTGTAGCTAGGCTTTGTCATCAAAAAGGGGTGGATTTAATTTCAGAAGTAATCTCTGATATTGTGCGGATGGGAGGGCAGTTGATTTTAACAGGAACGGGAGAAAAGAAATATCACCGTATGTTAGAGGAATGCGCTAAAGATCATCCTAAACATGTAGGTATTCATTTGAAATTTGAAGAGAGAATTGCCCATCAGATATATGCTGGTTCAGATTTCTTCTTAATGCCATCGGTATTCGAACCTTGTGGATTAGGTCAGATGATTGCTTTGCACTACGGTAGTGTTCCTATTGCATATAAAACTGGAGGCTTAGCAGACACGATTTCTTTGTATGATTCCATTCACCGTACGGGGAATGGTTTCTTATTTACCAATTATACAAAATCTGCTTTTGTTAAAGCGATTGCTGAAGCTTTTAAAGTTTATAAAGATAAAACTCAAATGAGATTTCTATTATCTCAGGCCATGAGATATCGTTTTTCTTGGGAGAAATCAGCTAAAGAATATATAAGGGTTTATCAGAAATGCTTATTATCGGATTAACAGGAAGTTTTGGTTCTGGTAAAACAACCGTAGCTGGTATGTTTAAAGCTCAAGGAGCCAGGATTATTGATGCAGATGAGGTGACCTATGAGCTTTTAGCCCCAAAAGGAAAAGGGGAAAAAAGAGTGGTAAAAGTCTTTGGACATGCTATACTTAAAACCAGTAATGAGATTGATCGTGTTGCTCTAGCTAAAATTGTTTTCCAAGATCCGCGTGAATTAAAGAAACTCACCGATATTCTTTATCCAATTGGTTTAAAAGAAATAGAAAAACAAATTACTCGAGAAAAGAATACGAAATTGATTGTTTTGGATGTTCCTCTTTTATTTGAATCTGGCTGGGATAAACTGGCTGATGTAACCATAGTAGTCCAATCAAATCAAAACATACAAATTAATCGGATTCAAAAGCGTACAGGGCTTTCTAAAGCAGATATTTTACGGCGTATAAAGTGCCAAATGTCATTTAAGGAGAAGCTACAAAGGGCAGATATTGTAATTGATAATCGCGGGTCAAAGAATCAAACACACGCTCAAGTTAAGGCGATCGTTCATAGATTCCTGCCTGCCGGCAGGCAGGATTAAAACGAGTTAACTGAAAGTAAAACTAGGAGAAATGCATGAGCAGGGCAGAAACAAAACAAGAAAAAGAAGATAAAAATGATAATGGTGATTATAAGCCAGCTAATCCAGCAGGTAAGACTGTTAATATTGAAGATCTTAAAGAAATGAAGATGGCTGAGTTAACGAAATTAGCTCGTGATATGGATGTGGAGGGGGCTAGTAGTTTAAAGAAACAGGAATTAATTTTTAAGATTCTTAAGGCTCAAGCTGAAAAAGAGGGGTTGATGTTTGGGGAAGGAACTTTGGAGATTCTTTCCGAAGGTTTTGGTTTTTTGCGTTCAGCCAAATACAATTATCTTCCTTGTCCTGATGATATTTATATTTCTCCATCTCAAATACGTCGTTTTGATTTAAAGACTGGAGATACTGTTTCCGGTCAAATTCGTCCTCCCAAGGAAGGTGAGAAGTATTTTGCGCTTTTAAAGGTTGAGGCTGTTAATTTTGAGAATCCAGAGAAGTGTAAGGATAAGATATTCTTTGATAATCTAACACCTCTTTATCCTAAAGAACGTTTAAACTTGGAAACAACTCAATCGGAGGTTTCTACTCGTATTATTAATTTATTAACTCCTATTGGTAAAGGTCAGCGCGCTTTGATAGTAGCTCCTCCTTATAGTGGTAAAACTGTTTTGATGCAAAAGATTGCTAATGCGATTGTAACTAATCATCCGGAAGTTATTCTTATTGTTCTTCTTATTGATGAGCGTCCAGAAGAAGTTACCGATATGCAGCGAAGTGTTAAAGGTGAAGTTATTGCTTCAACCTTTGATGAACCAGCTGAACGTCACGTTCAAATTGCGGAAGTGGTTATCGAAAAAGCTAAACGTTTAGTTGAACATAAGCGTGATGTAGTTATTTTGCTTGATTCTATTACACGTTTAGCACGCGCTTACAATACTGTGGTTCCTCACTCAGGAAAAATTCTTTCCGGTGGTGTGGATTCTAATGCTTTACATAAGCCTAAACGTTTTTTTGGTGCTGCCCGTAATATTGAAGAGGGTGGATCATTGACTATTATTGCAACGTCCTTGGTGGATACAGGAAGTCGTATGGATGAAGTTATATTTGAAGAGTTCAAGGGAACGGGTAATATGGAATTACAGCTTGATCGTAATCTATTCCAGCGTCGTATATATCCTGCTATTGATATTAAACGTTCTAATACTCGCCATGAGGAGTTATTAGTTCCTGAAGGTGACTTACAAAGAGCTTGGCTCTTACGCAAAGCTTTTAATGATCTTAATGCGGCGGAAGCAATGGAGCTTTTAATTAGCAAAATAGCCAAATATAAGACGAATGCAGAATTCTTGCAAAATATGAACAAATAATGTAGTATATGCCCTTTATTAAACCCCTAAGGAGGGGTTCATTTAAAGTTATTTTTAGGAGGTTAAAGAAATGAAAGCAGAAATTCATCCAGCCTATGAAGAAACCACTATTAGCTGTGCTTGCGGGAATGTGATTCATACACGAGCAACTAAGAAAAATATTCGTGTGGAAATTTGTTCCCAGTGTCATCCTTTCTTTACGGGTGAAAAGAAGTTCGTTGATACGGCCGGCCGTATTGAACGTTTCAATAAGCGTTATGCTAAAGGCAAATGATCAAGCCAAATTGGTCAAGGCTCAAGAACGTTACGTCGAGTTAGAAAGACTTTTAGCTGACGAAACAGTTGTTTCTGATCAAAGCCAATATGGGAAATTAGCCAAAGAATTTTCTAATTTAGCTGGTTTGATTAATCTTTATCGTTCCTACCAAAAGACGGTATTTCAAGTTAAAGAACTTCAGGATATACTTAAGGGCAAGGCGGATGCTGATTTTAGAGAATTAGCTCAGATAGAGTTGGCTGATTTAGAACCAAAGATTGAAACTCTTGCTCAAGAGCTTACCGATTATTTAGATCCATCCAAAAACGAACCAGATAAAGACATTATTATAGAAGTTCGCGCAGGTACCGGCGGCTTAGAGGCTTCATTGTTTGCGGGAGATCTTTATCGTATGTATAGCCGGTATGCAGATTTAAAGGGGTGGAAGTTAGAATTGATGGAGTATGCAGATACTGAAGCAGGAGGAGTCAAAGAAGTTGTTTTTTCTTTAAGTGGTAAAGAGTGTTCCAAGCGTTTGAAATGGGAAAGTGGCGCGCATCGTGTCCAGCGTGTTCCTTCAACGGAGGCTTCAGGTCGTATTCATACATCTGCTGTTACTGTAGCCGTATTATTTGAGCCAGAAGAAATTGAATTAGCAATTCTGCAGAAAGATTTGAAGATAGACGTTTATCGTTCTTCAGGTCCAGGCGGACAAAGTGTTAACACAACCGACTCAGCCGTGCGCATTACTCATTTGCCCACAAATACCGTCGTTGTATGTCAGGATGAACGTTCTCAGATTAAAAATAGAGCTAAAGCGATGCGTATTTTACGTGCGCGAATTTTGGATAAAATGCAGCAGGATTCTTCTCAAAAACAGGCTAGTGCCCGTAAATCTCAAGTAGGTTCAGGTGATCGTAGTGAAAAGATTCGTACTTATAATTTTTCTGATCGACGGGTAACGGATCACCGTATTGGTTTTACTTCTCATCAGCTTGAAGCTATTTTAAACGGTGACATGGATGATTTAACCAACGCCCTGATGGCGGCAGAAAAAGAAGTTAAAGAACAAGCTCAAATTAATGCCCAATCTCAGCAATGACCGAAGATGAATTAATTCTGACCCATATTCTCAATTGTTCCCGCAGTGAGCTTTATCTTCAAAAACCTCAATTAACAGATCAACAACAAAAGCAATTTGAATCTTATAAACTTCGTCGTCAAGACGGAGAGCCCTTGCAGTATATTTTAGGAACCTGTAACTTTATGGGTTTTGAATTGAAGGTTGATTCTAGGGTACTTATCCCACGGCCAGAAACAGAAGTCTTGGTTGATGAGGCTGTTAAAAGGTTAAAGAATAATTTGTCATTCCCGCATGCTTTAAACGGGAATCCAGAATCTGGACTCCCGATAAAAACATTCGGGGGTGACAATATTATTAAGATTTTAGATTTAGGAACAGGTTCGGGATGTATTGCGATTGCTTTAGCTATATTACTTACAGATTCGAAAGTAACCAGTGTTGATGTGTCACAAGATGCTTTGGATTTAGCAAAAGAGAATGTATCCAAATATAAGCTTGAGCAAAGAATAAATCTTGTTCATGCAGATATGGTTGATTTCTTATTCGTAGAGGCAGGGGATCTGTCTGCCGGAAGGCAGGAATATGATTTGATTATTTCTAATCCACCTTATATTTCAGAAGATCAAATAAAGACTCTTCCTAAGGATGTTTTGCAGGAACCAGCGCTGGCATTAAAAGCTGGAAAAGATGGTTTAATTTTTTATCGAGATATTATAAAATACAGTCCTTGCTTGCTAAGAGAAGGTGCTTATCTTATGATGGAGTTTGGCGACGCCTGCCTGCCGGCAGGCAGGGACAAGAAAAGCCAATCTGAAGAAATTCAACAGATGATTGAGCAAACAGAATCATTTTCTCTTGTTGAGATTATCAAAGATTTAACAGGAAGAGATCGTATTGTCTGCGCACAAAAAATTTTAGGAGATTGATGTAATGGAAAAATTTGTTATTGAAGGCGGAAGACCTTTAAAGGGTGAAATTCGGGTGAGCGGTTCTAAGAATGCGACCTTGCCAATTCTGGCTGCAACCTTGTTAACCGACGGCGTCTGTGAAATCCGCAATGTCCCAAAATTACGTGACACCTTGACGATGTGTAAATTGCTCAGAAGCTTAGGTAAGACTGTGGAGATTAACGGTAATAAAGTGACCATTTCAGGTGGTGCAAATACTCATATCGCTGATTATAAATTGGTTTCAACAATGCGCGGTTCTTTTTGCGTATTGGGTCCTTTATTAGCGAAATTGGGAAAAGCTAAGGTATCGATGCCTGGCGGTTGCGTTATAGGTGTGCGTCCCATAGATCTTCATATGAAAGGTATTCTTGCCTTAGGTGCAAAAACAGATATGGAAGGCGGGGATGTTATTGCAACGGCGGCTAAACTTAAAGGCGCTCAAATGTATTTAGGAGGAACCTTTGGTTCTTCAGTTTTAGCGACAGCTAACGTGATGATGGCGGCAAGCTTGGCTTATGGCGAAACAGTTATTGAATCTGCCGCTCCTGAACCTGAAATTGAAGATTTAGGAAATTTCTTAAGTTTGATGGGAGCTAAGATTCAAGGTCATGGAACTCAGCGTATTGTGATTAATGGAGTGAGAAAGCTTAATGGGGCCAACTATAAAATGAGTTCTGATCGCATTGAGGCGGGAACATTTTTGCTGATGGCCGCCGCCGCTAAGAGCGATATTCTTGTTAAGGATGCTCATTATAATCATTTATTAGCTTTAGTTGATAAGCTTGAATCTATTGGTGTTGAAGTTAAGAAGGATGGTTCTGATATTCGTGTGCGATGTAAGAAGATTTTAAAACCTGCTAATGTTGTAACCCATCCTCATCCAGGATTTCCAACAGATTTGCAGGCGCAATATATGGCGCTGATGGCGATTACTCCTGGGGTCAGCATTGTGACTGACCGCGTTTTCCCGGATCGATTTATGCATATTGCGGAACTTAATCGTATGGGGGCTCAAATTCGTCGTGATACAGGTTCTGCCATCATTGAAGGAGTGAAACAATTGTATGGAGCGCCTGTCATGGCTTCTGATTTGCGCGCTTCTGCAGCACTCGTTATTGCTGGATTAGTTGCTAAAGGAAAAACAGAAATTCATCGTATCTATCACCTGGATCGCGGTTATGAAGATTTAGATTCCAAGTTGACAAAAATTGGAGCTAAGGTTTTTAGAGAGAAGGAGTAGTTAAATATGATTTTAATGATTGATAATTACGATTCCTTTACCTATAACCTTGTCCAGTATTTTGGCGAGTTAAAGGCAGATATGAAGGTTTATCGCAATGATGCCTTGAGCGTTGCGGATATTCGTAAGATGAAACCTAAAAAAATTGTTATTTCTCCAGGACCTGGCCGTCCGGAAGATGCGGGTATCTCGGTTGAGATCATAGAGAAGTTGGCAGGAGAGATTCCTATTCTTGGTGTTTGTTTGGGACATCAAGGCATTGGTTATGCCTTCGGCGCTAAGATTATTCATGCAAAGAGTTTGATGCATGGCAAAACGTCTATGATTGAACATAACGGCAAGGATCTCTTTAAAGGGCTTTCCCATCCTTTTGTAGCAACCCGTTATCATTCGTTGGTGATTGATTCTAAAAATCTACCGGATTGTCTTGAATTAACCGCCTGGACAACGGATGACGGAGAAATTATGGGAGTACGTCATAAAACTCTTCCTGTGTGGGGTGTTCAATTCCATCCAGAATCGATATTAACTAAAGAAGGTAAAAATATCCTCAAGAATTTTCTTTCACTCTAATGCGTAATTATATCGATAAAATTTCAAGTCATCGTAATTTAACCCATGAAGAAATTACAGTGGTCATGGAATTGATCATGTCCGGTCATACCAGTAGCGATGATATTAGTGATTTTTTATTGGCCTTAAATTCTAAAGGTCCAACCGTTGATGAGATTACAGCTTGTGCTTTGATGATGCGAAAGTTTGTTGTTCCTATTAAGACCAGACATGAAATTATTTTAGATACATGCGGCACAGGAGGGGATCACAGAGGAACATTTAATATCTCAACGACGGCTGCTTTTGTTATAGCTTCTTGTGGTGTAGCCGTTGCCAAACATGGTAATCGGTCTGTCTCTAGTTTATGTGGGAGCGCTGATGTTTTAGAATCATTAGGGGTTAATGTTAATTTAGAAGAATCTTTAGTAAGCGCTTGTTTGGATAAGGTGGGCATTGCTTTTTTATTTGCTCAAAAGCTTCATCCAGCGATGAAAAATGTAGCCTCGGTCAGGAAAGCATTGGGGGTTAAGACAATCTTTAATATTTTAGGACCTTTGACAAATCCAGCGAGGGCAACTCATCAAATAGTAGGTGTTTATAGTCGCGATTTGGTTGAACCCATAGCACAGGTGTTAATGAATCTTGGGTTAAAGAGAGCCTTGGTGGTTCATGGTGAGGATGGTTTAGATGAAATTACTACAGCAGGAAAAACATTTATTAGTGACTCTAATGGTAAACAAGTGATTTCTTATGATATTGATGCTCAAGAACTGGGATTTCCATTAGCTCAAAAAGAAGATTTGGATGGTGGAGATAAACACCATAATGCGCAAATTTTAAAGGAAGTTTTGCAATCACAAAAGGGGCCTAAGAGGGATATTGTTTTAATTAATGCTGCCTATGGTCTTTATATAGCGGAGGCTGTGGAAAATATCGCTTTAGGGCTTCGTATGGCCGAACATGCGATTGATTCCGGACGTGCTTATCAAAAATTAGAAGAGTTAAAGGAGTTTACTTCTCGTGTTTGATGATTTCTTAAAAACAATTGCTGAACATAAACTTGAGAATCTTAAAGATAAGTCTGCTTATTATGAGAATTTAAAAAGGAATATGAGACCAAGAGGTCTTCGTCGTTATGAGGTTTTCAAGAAAGCTATCTCTAGACCGGGGCAGATTAATTTGATTGCGGAAATTAAGAAAGCTTCGCCCTCCGCTGGTCTTATTAGAGAAG